>JBOHQK010000143.1:0-4050 GCA_050732195.1 Methylomirabilales bacterium (SeqCode) | reverse complement strand
ATCCGGTCGCTGGCCGTGCACCGGGATTTCAACGGGAAGGGGATCGGAAAGGCCCTGACCCGCGCGTGCCTGGAGGAGGCGGCGGCCTTGGGCATCGCCCGGGTCTTCGCCCTCACCTACAAGCCGGAGTTCTTCACCAGGCTCGGGTTCCGGGTGGTGGACAAGGTGGACCTGCCGCAGAAGATCTGGAAGGACTGCCTGAAGTGCAGCAAATTCCACGACTGCGACGAGGTCGCTGTCCTCCTGGAGACGGGCGCACTCCCCCCCGTCCCCCCGCCCTCCTCCCTCACCCTCATCCGGCCCTGAGCCGGCCTCTCGAGGGGCGATGGACCGCCGCTGCGACCGGTGCGGGCGGGACCTCCCCCCGGGGGAGCCCGCCTGGATCCTGCGCCTCGAGGCGTACGCCGACTTCGACGGGACGCTCCGGAACCTGGACGAGGAGGTCCTGGAGGCGGAGCTCCAGGCCCTCCTGGAGGAACTGGAAGACGCCGCAGAGGGGGAGGGGACGGCCATCCTGGAAGAGGAGGTGTACCTGAAGCGGGTCTACCGCGTGTGTCGGGCCTGCCGGGAGCGCTGGGTGGCGAACCCCCTGAACCTCCCGCTCCCCGAGAGGTGGAAGTGATGCCCCGGGTGACGGCCCTCACGATGCTGGAGTTCCAGGCCGCGGTCGCCCGGAACCCCTGGCTCATCCTCCCCGTGGGGACGACGGAGGAGCACGGACCCCACCTGCCGCTCGGCGCCGATACCCTCCAGGCCGAGCGGATCGCCGCCGCTGTGGCCGAGCGTACCCAAGCCCTCGTGGCCGCCCCCATCCCCTACGGCCTCTGCCGGACCACCCGCAACTTCCCCGGGACCATCTCCATCTCCTACGAGAGCGTGGAGCGCCTGGCCGTCGAGATCCTCCAGGGGTTCGCCGTCCAGGGCCTGCGGCGCTTCCTGGTCTTCTCCGGCCACGCGGGGGGGGCCCACATGGTGGCCCTCCGCCAGGCGGCGCTGCGCCTGGTGGAGGGGGACGGGAGCCTCACCATCCTCACCTGCTGCACCGGCGACTTCGTCCCCCCCTTCCTGGCGGAGTACGGGATCACCCGGGACGGCCACGGCGGCGCCGCCGAGACCTCGCTCATGCTGGCCCTGGAGCCCGAGGCTGTCCGCGGGGAGCCCCCCCAGGCCAGCCGCCCCGACTTCCCCCCCTTCCAGGCCCTGGCCCACCCGGAGCGCCTCTTCCCGAGCGGTCTCATGGGGGACGCCAGCAAGGCCTCGGCCGCCCTCGGGGAGCGCCTCAAGGCCTTCCTGGTGGACCGGCTCGTCGAGCTGCTGGCCCGGGCGGAGGCGTCGGGCGGAACGCCCCTCTCGGAAGGCTGCTGATTCCGCGCCTTTCGCCTTGGTGGCACGGCCCTTGCTTGCCATGAAGCGGGTGGGCATCTTCTACCATAAGTCGTTCAGCCGGCGGTCGTACCTGACGGTGGGGCGCCGGCTGGCCGACTTCCCGGGTGCGCTCGCGCCGCTCGTGAAGAAGCCGGCCTTCCGCCTCCTCACGTGCCCCGAGGCTCCCGACGAGTGGATCCTCCGGGTCCACGATCCGACCCTCATCCCGGCGGTGGAGGCCGACCCCCTCTGAAGCACGGCGCGCGCCTCCGTCGGGGGCGTGGTGGCGGCGGCCGAAGGCATCGCGGACGGAGCGTTCGAGCGGGCCTTCGCCTTCATCGGGGCGGGGGGGCACCACGCCGGCCGGGACTACTTCGGTGGCTACTGCTGCTACAACGACGTGGTCATCGCGATGGCCCACCTCCGGGCGACCCGGGCGATCCGGCGGTTCGCCATCCTCGACACCGATGCCCACCACGGGGACGGGACGCGCGATCTGACCGAGGGGGACCCGGCGGTCCTGCACGTCTGCATCTGCGGTGCTTCCTATACCTCCCCCGACGGGACCAAGGTGGATGTGCCGCTGCCGGCGGCCCTCTGGGGGGGGACGGGTGACCCGGATGCCCTGTACCTCGAGACCGCGGGGGGGGCCTTCGCGGAGCGGGCTCGCGCCTTCCGGCCGGATCTCACCGTCTGGTACTTCGGGTTCGACGGACATCGGGGGGACTACGGGGACATGGGCCTGAGCGCCCGCTGCTTCCTGGGACTGGCCGACCTGGCCTGTCGCGTGGCCGATGAGGCCTCGGGGGGGAGACTGCTCACGGTCCTCGGGGGCGGCTCCCGGACCGACCTCGCCACGGCCCTCATCCCGCCCATCATCGAGCGGATGGGGGAGGCCTGATGCGGCGGAGCCTCATCGGGCTCGGCCCCCTCGCGGCGGGCCTCCTCCTCGCAGCCTGCGCCGGGCCCCGGTACGCTGCTCCCCCCTGGCCGCCCGCTGCCGGGGACGCCGAGGTCGGCCTGGCCTCCTGGTACGGCCGGGATTTCCACGGCCGCCGGACCTCCAGCGGGGAGATCTACGACATGTACCAGATGACGGCGGCCCACCGGACGCTCCCCCTGGGGACCTGGGTGGAGGTCATTCACGTGGAGACGGGGCGCAGCATCCAGGTCCGGGTGAACGACCGGGGGCCGTTCATCGCCGGGCGGGTCATTGACCTCTCCTACGGGGCGGCCCGCGTGCTGGGGATGGTGGGGCAGGGGGTGGCCCCGGTCCGGGTCCGGCCTCTTTCGGCCATGGCGGCGCCGGCCAGAGCGGCGCCGGTCGCAGCGGCCCCGGCCTCAGCGGCCCCAGCCACAGCGGTGCCGGCCACGGGAGCTCAGGTCGCGGCACCGCCGGGCCGCTTCACCATGCAGCTCGGCTCATTCACGAGCCGGGAGAACGCCACCGCCTTCGCGGGGACACTCCAGCAGCGGTTCAACGGGGTGCACTTGGTTCCGGCGCGGCTCGACGGCGAGACCGTCTACCGGGTCCGGATGGGGACCTACCAGAGCCGGGAGGAGGCCCGGAGCGGGGCGGAGGCCGTGGCCAAGGCGGGCTACGACGTGGTGGTCATGGAGCAGGAGTGAGGAGGGGCGGGGCAGGCCGGACCCGTCCTTGACACCCGTTTTGGCCGCGTGGTAGGGTGACCGCACCTCGCACCGCGCCCCCGGCCACGTTCTCGAAGGAACCCCATGGCCCGCAAGTTCTACACGATCATTTTCCTCCCCGGGGCCTCGGCCACGGCCCGCCGCCTCCAGCTCACCGAGCGGGCGTTCCGGCTAGCCGTGGCGGGCGGGATTGGCTTCGCCCTCGGCGTCGCCTTCCTCCTCTTCCACTTCCTGTGGGTGCAGGTGGACATGGCGGAGCTCCGCCGGCTGCGGGGGGAGGCCGAGGAGAAGCGTGCCCTGGAGGTGAAGATCGCCAGCCTGGAGAGGGAACTGAACCGGATGCAGGAACTGGACCGCCGCATCCGGACCATCGCCGGCCTGGACAAGGGGACCCCGCAGACACCCGCCGCGGCCGCGCAGCCGGCCCTCCTCGGCCTCGGGGGCCCGGAGGGGGGCCCCGAGCAGGCCGTGGAGGACGCCTTCCGGGGGGACCGGGAGCACCTCATCGAGAAGATGTTCAACGATCTCCAGCAGCTCGAGCGCGAGATGGCCACGCGCCAGCAGTCCTTCGAGCAGCTCCGCGCGTACCTGGAGCAGCAGAAGTCGCGGCTGGCCGGCACCCCTTCCATCTGGCCGGTCCGGGGCTGGCTCACGTCGGGGTACGGCCTCCGGGTCTCCCCCTTCACCGGGAACCGGCAGATGCACGAGGGGATTGACGTGGCCGGCCCGCGCGGGCTCCCGGTGCTCGCCACCGCCGACGCAATCGTGACCTTCTCGGGGAAGCTCGCCGGGTTCGGATACTCCGTGGTCCTCAACCACGGGTTCGGGTTTAAGACCTTCTATGCCCACAACGACACGAACAAGGTCCGGGTCGGCCAGACAGTGAAAAGGGGCCAGATCATCGCCACCCTGGGCAGTACCGGCTACAGCACCGGTCCCCACCTGCACTACGAGGTCCTGGTCAACGACGCCCCGGTCAACCCGATGAAGTACATCATTGATGACAGCTTGGGGATCGCCTCGGCCCCGGCCCAG
>JBOHQK010000142.1:0-11978 GCA_050732195.1 Methylomirabilales bacterium (SeqCode) | reverse complement strand
GTCACTCCTCCTCGGGGAAGAGGGGCTGCCCGCACTGGGGGCAGAGTGCGGCCTTCGGCCCGGGCTTGGCCTCGTCTATCTGTCCGGTCCAGCCGCACTGGTTGCAGGTTACGGGGAAGTCCACCGCCCCTCCGGGCGCCGGCGGATCTGGCCGCCCGGGGCTTCGGTATCAGACGAAGGGGACGGAGTCAAGAAGAAGTCTAGCTGTAGCGGACGATCTGGAGGAGTCCCTCGGCGCACTGGAACAGTTCATCCCACCCCAGGTCGGCCACCAGGGCGTAGGCCATCTCCCGCTCCTGCCAGAGGAGGACCTGGTAGCACCGGACTTCCTGGGCGTAGAAGGTCCGCCCGTCCCGATTCGCGGCCGTGGCCCGGCCCAGGCCCTCCCCGTAGTCGGGGAAGGTGAAGAGGGAGATGGTCCGACGGTTCTTCTCGTAGACGATGAAGGCCGCCCGACGGTCGCTCAGGTCGGTGACGCGCCCGCCCAGCAGGCGGATCCCGGAGCGGCTGCTGCGGGAGAACGGCGGGAACCGCTCCAAGACGGCCCGGATGCCCGCGATCGGGCGGACGACCCTCTGGCGGCGACTGAGGGCGCACCCGCTCCAGCCCTCGCCTCAGGGGTAGCCCCCGGCAATGGCTCCGGGGACGGGGCCGGAGGTCCCTGGTGTTCCATGAAACACCGCACTCACCGGGGCATCCGGGAGCGATCGCTCTCCCCGGGTGCCGTTGAGGCCATGGCTCGGGCAGGAACTCCTGGCGCCTTCATTGCCGATTGCGCTATATTGCGAGCAACTTCTCCCACGGGAACCCAGCCCAGTTCGTCGAGGGCCATCGTGGCAGCATCAGGATCCAGGGCCGGAGGAGAACGTCCCCCGACGGGTCGGGCGTCTCCAGAGGAGGAACGCGCCATGCGGTGTCGAAGCATCGGTCTAATGTGTGGGGTCGTCCTGCTCGCCGTCCTGCTGGGGTTCCCCTCCCCCGCCGGGGCCAACCCCTGTGCCGCCAACCCGTGCGCGGCGAAGCCGGTGAATCCCTGCGCCGCGAAGGCCGCGAACCCGTGTGCGGCCAAGCCCGCCAATCCGTGCAACCCGTGCGCGGCGAAGCCGGTGAACCCGTGCGCCCCCAAGGCGGCCAACCCCTGTGCCGCCAACCCGTGCGCGGCCAAGAATCCCTGTGCCG
This sequence comes from Methylomirabilales bacterium (SeqCode), assembly GCA_050732195.1. Lineage (GTDB taxonomy): Bacteria > Methylomirabilota > Methylomirabilia > Methylomirabilales > JACPAU01 > JACPAU01. The sequence goes on along the minus strand of JBOHQK010000142.1, from coordinate 10,799 downwards.
CCAACCCGTGCGCGCCGAAGAAGTGACACGCTGGTGACGATCCGGTTCCTGGGGATCCTGCTTACCGCGGGCGCGTTGCTCCTTCCGGCCCCCGCCCGCGCGCACCACCATCGGCTCCAGGCGGGGGGGGTTCGAGGGCCTGATCCTGGCCCTGGCGCCCGACCCCATTCAGCCCGCCACGCTCTACGCCGAGGTCTTTTGCCAGGGGGTCTTCAAGACGACGGACGCCGGGGAGACCTGGACGGACTCCTCGGCCGGCCTGCCTGACCTCGCCGTCCGGGCGCTGCTGGTGAACCCGGCCGACTCGCCCCGGCTTTTCGCCGGCACGGACAGCGGCGTGGCCGTGGCCTTCGCCCTCCCGGCGGCCGCGAGGCAGGCGCAGGTCAACCCGTGCGCGCCGAGGACGCCAAGAAGCCAAAACTCTAAGGCTCGCCGCGCGGACTGCCAGCACAGAGGCGGGTCGCCTGACCCGCCTCTGTTGTGTCCAGAGGCGGCGCGAACTATGATCGAGTCCATGCGGAGCGGAGCTGGGGAAGCGCCGGCCCGGGGCCGAGGCCGCCCCCGCATGCGGGCCCATTTCGCCGGCCTCCTCGCCACGCTTCTCCTTGGCCTCCTGGCCGGAGGGGGCGGGAGCCGGGCCGCCTCGCCGGAGGCTCCCGGGGCCGGAGCCGCCCAGATCTTCCTGGACCGGCACTGGACGGTCCTCGTTCCTCTCCAGGGGCCCCCTCCGTCCGGCTTCTCGCCCCTCGAGGCCTCCCTGGCGCCGGACGCCTGCGGCGCCTGCCATGCCCCCCAGTACGCCGACTGGAAGACGAGCCTCCACGGGCAGAGCATGGGGCCGGGCGTCCGGGGGCAGACGCTGGGAATGGTGGAGGAAGATCCCGAGACGGCACGCCAGTGCTACACCTGCCACGCCCCCCTCTCGGAGCAGCAGGAGGTCATCCCCGGCGTGGACCGCCTCGGCTTCGCCGGCCTCGTGGAGAACCCCCACTTCGACCGGGCCCTCCAGGGGCAGGGGCTCACCTGCGCCGGCTGCCACGTGCGGGGGCACGAGCGGTTCGGCCCTCCCCGCCGGGACGGTTCCCTCACCAGCGCGATGCCGCGGGAGCGGCTCCCCCACAACGGCGTGACCCGGACGCCGGCCTTCCGGCGCGCGGAGTTCTGCAAGGGGTGCCACCAGTTCGGCCCGGACGGCTACGCCCTCAACGGCAAGCTGCTGGAGAACACCTACAACGAGTGGAAAGCGGGACCCTACGCCGCCCGGGGCATCCAGTGCCAGGACTGCCACATGCCGGACCGCCGGCACTTGTGGCGGGGCATCCACGACCCGGAGATGGTCCGGCAGGGGGTCAGCATCCGCCTCGTGACCGGCAGGACGCGCTATGCGCCCGGGGAGACCCTCACCGCAACCCTCACCGTGACCAACACGGGCGTGGGACACCTCTTCCCGACCTACGTGACGCCCAAGGTCCTGGTGCGGGCCTCCCTGGTGGACGGGAGCGGCAAGACGGTGGACGGGACCTTCCAGGAGGAGGCGATCGGGCGGGAGGTCACCCTCGATCTCAGCCAGGAGCTGTACGATACCCGGATCCCTCCCGGCAAGACCCACACTTTCGCCTACCGGCGGAAGGTCCCGCGGGCAGGCCTGCGCCTCCGGATGACCGTGGTGGTCTACCCCGACCACTTCTACACCCGCTTCTTCGAGGCGACGCTGGCCAACGCGCCGGGCGCCCCCGGCGCTCCTCTCCTCCGAGAGGCGCTCGAGAAGACCCGCCGCTCCCCCTTCCCCATCTTCGAGGAGGAGCGCCGCATCTCCTGAGGAGTCCCGTGCGCCGCTCCCTCCTCCTGGCCCCCGCCCTCCTCCTGGCCGCCTGCGTCCCTTTCACCCCCTCACCCGCCCGCGCCCCCATGGTCCTGGTTCCCGCCGGGTCGTTCCCCTCCCCGCCTTCTGGATCGACCGGTTCCTGGTGACCCATGGGAACTACCTCGCCTTCGTCCGGGCCACGGGCCACCGCCCGCCCGGCATCAGCAAGGCGGAATACCTGGCCCAGGGGTTCCTGGTCCACGACTACGACCGGGAGGTCACCCGGTTCCTCTGGCGTGGCGGGGAGCCGCCGCCGGGGCTGGAAGAGCACCCGGTGGTCCTGGTGAGCGCGGCGGATGCCGAGGCCTACTGCCGCTGGCGGGGGATCCGGGAAGGGCGGCCCCTCCGCCTCCCGACCGAGGAGGAGTGGGAGAAGGCGGCGCGGAGGACGGATGGCCGATGGTTCCCCTGGGGGATGACGTCGGAGCCGCACCGCCTCAACAGCGCCGGGGCCGGCCCCCTCTTCACGACCCCGGTCACCGCCTACCCCCAGGGGCAGAGCCCGTACGGGATGTTCGATGCGGCCGGGAACGTGTTCGAGTGGACGGCCTCCCGCTACCCGGATGGTCGGCGGGTCATGAAGGGGGCGGGGTCCTGGGATGACGAGGCCGGGATCTGCCGGCCGGCGGCCCGCCACGAGCATTCGCCCATCTCCCGGCACATCCTGTTCGGCTTCCGCTGCGTCGGGCCCGCAGAGGTGTCAGAGCCTTACGGGAAGAAGTAGGCGAGGCCGACGAAGATGGTGTTGACGTTCAGGCCCGGGTTGGGGTCGGCGGTCCCGCCGTTTGAGGCATGCCAGAAGCGGTAGGCGAACGTGAAGGCCCACTCCCGGGTGAGGAAATAGTGGAAGCCCGCCCCCCCTTGCGGGGTGAAATTAAAAGACGACCCCAGCCCTCCCAGCCGATCCGTGGAGACCATGAGGCCGGCCCCTCCCTCCAGGAACGGCATCAGGCGGGTCCCCGTGTAGAAGTTGTACTTGAGAAGCACCGCGATCCCGCCCGAGAGGATCCTGGGCTTATCAGCCGTGATGATAGCGCTGGGCTCCGTTACGAACTCCAGCCCCCCACGCCAGAAACTCACCCCTACAGGATCGGTCAGGACGATTCCCCACCGGGGCGTGAAGAAGAGAAACTCCCGGTCCTCCTGGCTCCCCCCGAAAGTTTCGACCTGCTCCCCGTAGCCCACCAGGAAGGTGAATTCCTGGGAGCCCTTCCGGAGCTCCCCGGGGAAGGCCAGCGCCGGCTCCCCCCCGGCTGGCGGCTGAAGGGGCAGGACGAGGGCCTGCCGGGGAGCGGTCATCTCCTGCGCGGCGACCGCCGCGCCCAGCCACAGCATCACGAGGCCGCCAGCCACGACCGGGATAGCCCCCGCGGGCTGGCGGCCTCGCGGCAACGGCTCTGTCTCCATAGCCCTCCCCCGCGCTCCCCCTCCCTCCGAAGCTGGCCGATCATCCTAGCACCGGTGCAACGAATTGCACCTCGGGATCCGGCCGAGCCGCGGGTGGCGCCGGGCGCGGCCCCCGAGCGGGCGGGCGGAGTGGGACCCCCTCGGCCTCCTGCCGCAATGCAGCGCATTGCGGAAGGGGCGGAGCGGGTGACGGAGCCCGGCCGCGAGTGGGGCACGCCGGCGACAGGACCCGCGGCAGACCGGTCTGTCAGGAGTGGGCCGGATGCCTTGGAGCGGCACTAGCGGATCGGCGTGTCGAGAAACCGCTCGGTCCGCTCCGCGGAGAACGGGGTCCCGGGCTCCAGGACCGGCGCGTAGTCGGAGCCGTTGGGCAGGGGGAATGTGAGCAGCTCGTAGACCCCCACTAACGTCCGCCCCATCCCGAGGCCCATGCCCTTGATCAGGCCGACGGTCAGGCCAAAGGCGGGCCCATGGGCCTCGCTCTCCAGGACCACCGTCTTCGGCCACTCGACGAGAAACCCCAGCGTGAGATTGCCCAGTCCCCGCCCGGCCTTCTCCCAGGCCCCGGCGGCGCCGTTCACCTCGCCGGTGCCGTTTGCCGGGAGCGGTTCCTCCCCCCACGTCACGGCCACGCTCAGCGCGAGAACCAGACCCCCAAGCAAGACACCCCGCACCACGCTCCGCATCTTCCTCTCTCCTTCCTCCCCCGTCCCAGCGCCGCTCGGGTCTTCCGGCAGCACGTTCCCCACAGCCTGTCCCCGGCGCGGGGCAAGGCTCCGGTGAGACACCTCACACCGCCTGAGGATCACTTCTGCCGAAGAACTACCCTTCTGATGCACGAGAGGGGCCGACCGTGGCTCAGTTGGCCGGCCCCAGTCTGGTGGGACACGGGGGCTGCTGCCCCCAAAGGATCAGGGAATGATGACGACCTTCAGCGCCTCCCGCCGCTCCATGGCGGTGAGGGCCGCCTCCAGATCTTTCAGCGGCATCTCGTGACTGAGAAGGGGCTCGAGGGTAAGGCGCCGTTCCGCCAGGAGCCGCAGGGCCTCCCGGACGTGAGCGGGAGTATGGTGGAAGACCCCGAGGAGTGTCAACTCCTCATAGTGGAGCCGGCGGGTGTCGAGATGGACCTCAGTGCCGGGGGCGCAGCCGCCGAAGAAGACCACCCTCCCCCCCTTCCGGACGGTGGCCGCCGCTTGCTCCCACGCCTCCGGGCGCCCGACTGCCTCGATGACGATGTCCGGTCCCAGCCCGCCCGGTGTCCGCTCGCGGATCGCCGCCGGAACGTCCGGGGCGGCCGCGAGGTCCACGACCGCATCCGCCCCGCACGCGTACGCCCGGCTGAGGCGGAGCGCCCCGCGGCCCACCGCGACGCAGCGCGCCCCCCGCAGCCGCGCCGCCTGCAGGAGGAGGAGGCCGATGGGGCCGGTGCCCAGGATAGCCACGGTGTCGTCCGCCCGGACGGCAGCCTGGTCAATCCCGTGCAGGACGCAGGCGAGTGGCTCCAGGAAGGCGGCCTCCCGGGCCGGCAGATCGTCGGGGAGGGGGAACAGGTTCACCGCGGCTAACGGTGCCGGGACCCGGATGTACTGGGCGAAGGCGCCGTTCAGGAAGAGGAGGCGCTCGCAGAGGTTCTCCCGTCCGCGCCGGCAGTACTCGCAGGTGAAACAGGGAACGGAGTTGGCTGCAGCCACCCGCTGGCCGATCCCGAACCGCTCGACCCCCTCCCCCACCGCCGCCACCTCCCCGGCGAACTCGTGGCCGAAGAGGGTGGGGATCTCCTGAATCATAACCGGGTGGCCCCGGCGGAAGGTCTTGACGTCGGTGGAGCAGGTCAGGGCGACCTGTACCCGGACCAGGACCTCCCCGGGCCCGGGCCCGGGGACCGGGACCGTCCCGTACCGGATGTCCCCGGGGCCGTGGAAGGTGACCGCCCGCATCCGGGTCGGGAGGGGCGCGCCCCCGCGACCGCCGGTGCCCGGCATCAGGTTCCCTCCTCGCCCGGGGTGAGGATGACCTTCAGGGCCCGGTGCTCCCGGACGGCCACCACCGCCTCCCCGAGGGCGGTCAGGGGAAGCCGGTGGGTGATCAGCTCGGCTACCCGGACGCGCCCGGACGCCAGGAGGTCCAGGGCCTCCCTGAGATCGGCCGGCGAGGGGGAATAACTGCCGAAGAGGGTCAGCTCCCGGTAGTAGAGGGGGTTGAGGTTCACGGGGACCGGCGCATCCGGCGCCAGGGGGGCGAAACAGCAGAGGGCTCCGCCGTCCCGGACCCAGTCGAGGGCGAGGGGGAGGGGCGCCGCGCTCCCCGCCGCGAGGAGAACCAGATCGGCACCGCGACCGTCGCTCACGGCCCGGACGGCCGCACCCACATCCTCGCGGGTCGGGTCGAGGGCCGCCTCCGCCCCGAGCCGCCGGGCGAGATGCCGCCGATCCGGGAGGGGATCCACGCCCACGACCCGCGCGCCCCGGAGGTGGAGGAGCTGGGTGAGGAGCAGCCCAATCGAGCCGAGCCCGACCACGACCGCGGCCTCCCCCGGCTCAAGGGCCGACCGCTTGACCGCTCGCAGGCAGGAGGCGAGCGGCTCGGTGAAGGCCGCCTCCGCGTCGCCCAGGGAGTCCGGGACCGGGAAGGTGACCTCCGCCACGTGGCGCGCCGGGACCCGGATGAAGGCGGCGAACCCTCCCGGATCGAGGTTGCTCGAGCGGAAGGCCCGGCACATGGAGATGTTCCCGTGGCGGCAGTAGTGACAGGTCCCGCAGGGGACGTGGTGCGCCACGACCACGCGGCTCCCCGGCGCGAACCGCTGGACCCCCGTCCCTGCCGCCACCACGGTTCCCACCACCTCATGGCCCAGGACCGCAGGGGCCGGGACAGTCCCGTGGACGATCTTGTAGATGTCGGAGCCGCAGAGGCCGCAGGAGCGGAGGGCCACCAAGAGCTCGCCGGGCCCGATGGTCGGGACCGGCAGGGATCGGGCCTCCACGCGCCCGTCCCCCACGTACACGGCCGCCCGCATCGTCCGGGGGATTTTCTCCACCAATCTCCCTCCGCCCGCGCTCCCTACCGGCGCCGCTCCACGATGAAGCGCGCGATGCCGCGGAGCGGATCTGCCCGCGCGTCGAGCGGCGTGAGCGCCCTGAGCGCCTCGGCCACCAGGGCGGCCGCCCGGGCCTTCGCCTCCTTGAGCCCGTGGACGGCCGGGTAGGTCGCCTTGCCCTTGGCGGCGTCGCTCCCCACCGCCTTCCCCGTGGTCGCCGCCTCCCCCTCCACGTTCAGGATATCGTCCGCGATCTGGAACGCCAAGCCGACCGCCTCCCCGTAGGCCGTGATGGCCTCAAGCTGTCCCGGGCTCGCTCCGGCCAGGAGCGCCCCGGCCCGGAGCGAGGCCCGGATGAGGGCCCCGGTCTTGTGCCGGTGCACCGACTCGAGGTGCGCCGCGTCCACCGCCCGCCCCTCGGAGGCGATGTCCAGGGTCTGCCCCCCGACCATCCCCCGGGAGCCGGCGGCGGCCGCGATCTCCTGGATCACCGTCAGGAGCCGCTTCGGGTCGTGGCGGTTGACACAGTCCGGGGCGGTGAGGAGGCGGAATGCTTCGGTCAGGAGGGCGTCCCCGGCCAGGATGGCCACCGCCTCCCCGAAGACCCGGTGGCTCGTCGGCCGGCCCCGGCGGAAGTCGTCGTCGTCCATGGCTGGGAGGTCATCGTGGATCAGGGAGTAGGTGTGGATGAACTCCAGGGCGGCCGCCACGGGCAGGAGCGGCTCGGGGGCCCCGCCCACCGCCTCGGCCGCGGCCAGGACCAGAACCGGGCGAAGCCGCTTCCCCCCGCCGAAGACGCTATAGTGCATCGCCCGGTGAATGACCGCCGGCTCCGCCGTCTCGGGCGGCAGGAACCGGCGGAGCGCCTCCTCCACCAGGAGCCGCCGCGCCTCCAGGTACTCGGCCGTCTCCATCTCAGCGCCCCGCATAGCCGTGGGCGGTAAACCAGGCCACCGCTTCCCGGAGGGCCTCCTCCACCGGCGTCTGGGGGAGGCCCAGCTCCCGGACCGCCTTGCCCGGATCGAAGAACATGATCTTCCGCGCCATCCGGACCCCCGTCAGCGGGATCCGTGGCGGGCGCCCCGTCAGGCGGGAGAGGCCCTCCGCAGCAACCGCGGCGGCGAACGCGACGGCGTAGGGAACCCGGAGGCGCGGGGCCGGGATCCCAGTGAGGCGGGCCAGGAGGGCGAAGATCTCCTCGAGCATCAGGTTCGCGTGGCCCAGGATGTACCGCTCCCCCGCCTTCCCCCGCTCCGCGGCCCGCAGGTGCCCGGCCGCCACGTCGGAGGCCGCCACCAGGTTGAGCCCAGTGCGCAGCACCCCTCGCATCCGCCCGCGCAGGAAGTCCACCATCATCTGCCCGGTGGGGGTGGGCTTCACGTCGTAGGCCCCCACGGGGGCCGACGGATTCACGATCACCACCGGCAGGCCGGCGCGGGCCAGGCGCAGCGCCTCCTGCTCCGCCAGGAACTTGGAGCGCTTGTAGTGCCCCACCATGTCGGCCAGGGTCACGGGGGTCGTCTCCGTCCCGGGCCGCCCGTCCCCCGGGTTCCCCAGGGCCCCCACGGTGCTGGTGTAGACGATCCGCTTGGCACCCGCCTCCCCCGCGGCCGCGAGGAGGGTCCGGGTTCCTCCCACGTTCACCCGGTACATGGGCGCGGGGTCCGGGACCCAGAGCTGATATAGGGCGGCCGCGTGGAAGACCGTGTCGCAGCCCCGGACTGCGCGGGCGGCAGCGAAGGGATCGGTGATGTCCCCCTCCACCACCTCGACGTGCAGGCCCGCCAGGTTCCGGCGGTCGCTCCCGGGGCGGACGAGGCAGCGAACGCTCTCCCCCTCGCGGAGGAGCGCCCGGACCAAGTGGGCGCCCAGGAACCCGGTCCCGCCCGTCACCAGTGCCGTCACGCCGCTTCCCTACAGCCGCCCCGGCGCGGCCCGGCCGGCGGCCGCCTCCAGATGCGCGAGGGCCGCCTTCTCATTGTACAGCCCCCGGAGGTGATCGCTCCGGGCCTTCGCGTAGGCCCCAAGGGCATCGGCCACGTCCTTCGCCTCTCCGACCCCCAGGTCGAAGTTCGCCACCGCCGCCACCAGCCAGCGGCGCGCCGCCCGGGAGGAGGCCTCGGTCGCGGCGATGGCTCCCCGCGCCTCCGTGAGCTCCCGGTACAGGCGTCGGATTTCCAACGGGACCCCGTCCTCCGCCGTCTCCTTCAAGGCCTCCAGCCGGTCCCGCTCCGCCCGGGCCTCCCGGACCCGCCCCGCCGTCACCCCGAAGTCGAAGGACCACCGGAGCCCCGCCACCACCCCCAGCTCGGTGTGCTCGAACTCATCGCGGATGAAGGGGTTGTTCACCCGATCCCGGTTCGTGCTGCCGGCGATCGAGCCGATCACCGCCACGAAGAACTGCGGGTAGAAGGTGGCCCGCTCCGCCTCGATCTGGTGCTCCCGGGCGGCGAGCCCGGCCGCCAGGCGCCGCAACTCGGGCCGGGCCTCACGCGCCGTCTCCAGGTACCGGTCCAGGGGGGACGGGGGGTCCGGCTCGGGCAGGAGGCGCTCCTCGGCCGGCTCGGCCCGCTGCCCCGGAGGCAGGCCGGCAAGGACGGCCAGCGCATCCGCAGCCACTGCTTCCTGCCGCTCCAGTTCCAGGAGGGCCCGGATGACTTCCGCCTCGAAGGTCTGGAGCTTGAAGAGGTCAATCTGGTCCACGCCGGCCCTCCGGGCGCGGAGCTGTCGCTCCACCTTCTCCCGGGCGCTCCGCAGTTGCCCCTGCAGGTCCCCGAGGAGCTCTCTCAGGTCGCGGGCCAGGAGGAGGCCGTAGTAGGTCGTCTTCACCCGGAGGGCCGTCGCGGCCCCCCGCTCCCGGACCTCCGCCTCGGTCGCCGCCACCCCTTCCCGCGCCGCCGCCCTGAGCGCCGTCAGGCGCCCGAAGGTGTAGAGGGGCTGGGTGATGGTGAAGTCGGCCCGGCCGAAGATGCCGGTGATGTCCGGACTGCTGGTGGTGTCGGGGGAGGAGACCTGATCCCCCCGCGCTCGGGGGGAGGGGCCGGTGAGCGCTGTGAGTTCGAGCTGCGGGTAGCGGCCCGCATCCGCCTGGGCCACCCGGCTCCGGGCCGCCTCGAGGCCGAAGGTGGCGCCCCGGACCTCGCCGCTCCTCACCAGCGCCCGCTGGACCGCGTCGTCCAGGGTCAGTCGAACCGATTCTTCCCCTGCCGCGGGCCCTGCCGCGGGGACGACCAGCAGGAGGAGGCAGAGGCCGGCGGCGGGGAGGATCCCCCGCGGATCGAGCCCTCGCATCGGTACCATCGGTTCCCTCCCGGCGCCTGGCGGGAGGGGGAGGCGGCAGTTCCCGCGGCCGGGGTGCCGCCTAGTGCCGGGCCAACTGACGTCGCCTCACTTCGTTCTCGGTCGTCGGCGGTCCTCAACGTACAAACTGCGTACGCCTCCGGCCGCCTCCTCCCTCGAGCCTCGTGATGCTCGCCATTTGGCCCGGCACCCCTGCCGCCGCGTGAGCGTGAGGCGCAATTCGTTGGAGCCACACTAGCGCGGGGGCGCGCTGCCGGCGCTCACCTCCTCCCGCTTCACGCGCAGCCGCTTGACCAGATTCTCGTAGGACGAGGCCGCGATGATCTTGTGGAACTGGACCCGGTAGTTCTCCACGATGCTGACGCCGTCAATGACCACGTCCCGCAACTCCCAGGCCTCCCCCGCCCGCTCTAGCCGGTAGGCCACAGGGAGGCGCTCCCCTCGCCGGTTGACCACGTTGGTCTGCACGCTGGCCGTCCCGTCCCCGATCTGCTCCGCCCCGTACTCCATCGCTGCCTGGGACAGGAAGGTGACGACCAGGCGGGTGTAGGCCCGGGTGAACAACTCGCCGAAGAGCCGGACGAACTCCTGCCGCTCTGCTCCCGTCCGGGCGGCCAGGTGCTCCCCCAGGGCCTCGGCCGCCATGGCGCCGAGGTTGAACCGGGCCGTGAGCAGCTCCCGGATCTTCCCCTCCCGGGCCTCGGCCTGCTCCGGCCCCTGGAGAGCCGGGTCGTCCAGGACCCCCCGGACCTCCTCCACGAGGCCGCGCACCACCGCCACCGGCGAGGGGGAGGCCACGGCCAGCGCCGCCCCCGCAAGCACCCAGGCGGCCGCGAGGCCCACGGCCCCGAGTCGGATCGGACAGAACCGGGAGGAAGCCACCCCATCCCTCTCAGACAGTCAGCCGCTCGATCCCCCGCTCGGCCAGGACCTCCCGGAACGCGACCAGGACCCGGTCCATGTCCGCGGGGGTGAGGGTGCCTATGTTGGCGACCCGGAAGGCGTCCTCCCGGAGGCCTCCCTGGCCGGCATAGATGATAAACCCCCGGGCCTTGAGGGCGTCGTGCAGCTCCGGGTAGGTGAGGCCCTTCGGCAGCCGGAAGGTGGTCAGGGTGCTGGATCGGTACTGCGGCGGAACAAGGATCTGGAACCCCAGGGCCTCCATCCCTTCCCGGAGGCGCCGGGCGC
>JBOHQK010000141.1:0-6924 GCA_050732195.1 Methylomirabilales bacterium (SeqCode) | reverse complement strand
CCTTCCCCACCGCCCCCGCCTCCGCGATCCCCAGGAACGTCTCCGCCGACGGGTTGAGAAAGGTGACCGCGCCGGCCGCATCCGCCTCCACCACACCCTCTTCCAGGTGTCGGAGGAGATGCTCGTGGTGCCGCTTGACGGCCATGAGCTCTGTGACCACCTGCCGGGGCCGGAACCCCTCGTAGCCGAAGACCACGTCCGCCCGCTCCGCATCCTGGCGCGGGGCCGCGAGGGCCTTCAGAGCCTTGAGGAGGTTCTCGGTCACCACCGGCAACGGCCCCTTGGCCACGTAGGCCTGGGCGTCCAGGGCGCCGATCTCCCCCAGGTCCCGCGCCGCCAGGCCCGAGAAGATGATGACCGGGATGTGCTTGAGGCGGGCGTCCTGGCGCAGGTAGCGGCACAGGCGGCCGCCGTCCACCTTGGGCATGATGAGATCGAGGATGAGCGCATCGGGCGGCTCGCGGCGTAACGCCCGGAGACCCTCCAGGCCGTCGTAGGCCTTTCGAACCAGGTACCCGGCCTCGGCGAGGACATCCCCCACCGCCTCCACGACGAACCGGTCATTGTCCACGATCAGGACCCGCAGGCGCTTCATTGCTTCCCCCCTTCCGTGCCCGTCCCCCGGAGCAGGGTCGCCATGACCTGCTCCAGGCGCTGCCCCAGCGCGGCCGGACCCTTGTCCGCCCCCTTGTGCAGGAAGAGGGCCGGGGCGCACTTGCCCAGGAGCGCCTTCATCGCCTCATCCACCGGACTCCCCGAGACGAAGAGGATGGGGGCGGGCGGGGAGATCCCCAGCCCCTTCTCCAGCGCCCGAAAGGCCATCCCGGTGGCCGGCCCGTTCAGGGGGGTCATCATCACGTCCAGGATGACCAGCTTCACGGGGAGGTGGTCGCGGAACCGGGTCGCGGCCCGGGAGAGCAGCTCGGTGCCACCGGCGCAGACCTCCACGGTCGCCGCCAGCTTCCGCTCCAGGAGGACATCCCGGAGGAGCGTCCGGTAGAACCGATTGTCGTCGGCCACCAGGACGCACTCCAGCCGCTCCGGGGCCAGCGTGGCGGCTGTGGCCAGCGGCAGGCCGCAGGCAGAGCAGCGGACCTCGGCCCCCACCTCGGCCGGGACGGAATAGGTGTAGACCTCCTCGTTGCACGAGGGACAGAAGCGGAAGGCCTGCTTATGGTCAGACGGGGCCATACGCCTCCCCCGCGCCACCAGGGGGAGAAATGTAACAGGGACACCAGGCCTGTTCCCCCCCCTGGGCCGCGGCGACTGCTCCTCCCGGGGCGAGCCAGGACTCAATCGCCTTTCCGGCAGTGGCTGCTCATCGCGAGACCGACAGTGCTGATGAGCTTGGCCGGGTCCAGGGACTTGGTGATGGTCCACTCGGCCCCGGCCTGGAAGGCCTTGCTGTTGAACTTCTCGTTCTCCAAGGCCGTCAGCATGATGACGGCGATGCCCCGGGTCCCCTCGTCCTTCTTCAGCCGGCGACAGGTCTCGTAGCCGTCCATGCCGGACATCATGACGTCGAGGATGATCACATCGGGGTGCTCCCGCTGGGCCTGCTCGATCCCCTCGAGCCCGTTCTTCGCCGTGAGGACCTCGAAGCCGCTGGCCTGCAGGATGTCCCGGGTCAACGTGAGGATGAAGGCCTCGTCGTCAATGATCAGCACGCGCCCCCGCGGCCCCTCCTCGGCGGCTGGAGCCGTGGCCGCTTCCCCGACGTCGCGCGCCGGGGCCGGAGGCGCGGACGGGAAGGCGGCAGGAAGCGAGGGCTCCGCGGCGGCGACGGGGGCGGGGGGCCGGACCCGGGCGCGCGCTGCCGTGGCGGGGGCCTGCGCCTCTGCAGACCCCGGGGGCGCCAAGAGGGACTGGACCTGGTCGCGGAGCTGGTCCAGGGCCTGGCCGAAGGTGGTGAGGAAGCGCACCACCTCCCCCTCCAGCCGCGTGAGCTCGGCCACCACGGCCTGCAGCTCCTGCCTCGACTCCTTGCGCACCGTCCCGCTCATCGCCTCGCCGGTGTGAGGAAATGCGCCAGGCCCATTCCTACACCCGCCGGGGGCAGCAAGAAACGCGCCAGGGGCCGCAAGTGCCCCAGGGAGGGCTTTTTGATTGAAAAGGGGGGTGTCCATCCTTACAATACATTCGCCGTTGCGCCAGCGCGGGAGGGCCCATGGCCGCCGATGTGCTCCTCGTGGAGGTGGCGGAGGGCATCGCCACCCTCACCATCAACCGCCCCGAGGTCCTGAACGCCCTCGACGACGCGGTCCGGGGCCGTCTGGACGAGGCGCTCGCCGCGATCGAGCGGGACGGAGCGGTCGGGGCCGTCATCCTCACGGGGGCGGGGGACCGGGCCTTCGTGAGCGGGGCCGACATCCGGGCGCTCGCGGCGAAGGGTCCCCAGGACCGACTGGCCCACGGCCTCGCCGAGACATTCTGGGCCCTGGAGCACCTCCCCAAGCCGACCATCGCCGCCGTGAACGGCTTCGCCCTGGGGGGCGGCTGCGAGCTGGCCCTCGCGTGCGACCTGCGGATCGCCAGCGAGCGGGCCCGCTTTGGCCAGCCGGAGGTGAACCTGGGGATCCTGCCGGGCGCCGGGGGGACGCAGCGCCTGGCCCGCCTGGTGGGAATCGGGAAGGCCAAGGAACTCATCTTCACCGGGGAGATCATTGACGCCACGGAGGCCAAGAGCATCGGCCTCGTCAACCAGGTGGTCCCCCACGCGGAGCTCTTGCCGCGGGCGAGGGAGCTGGCCCGTCTCATCTTGAGCAAGGGGCCGCTGGCGGTTCGACTGGCAAAGGCGGCCATCACCGTGGGGATGGCGGACGGCATCCTCCCCGGCCTGGCCTTCGAGAAGATGGCGCAGGCCTTCCTGTTCACGACGGCCGACCGGGCGGAGGGGATGCGGGCGTTCCTGGAGAAGCGGCCGCCCCGCTTCCGGGGCCAGTAGCGGGGGCCCGGAGCGGGGACGGCGGCAGCAGGGAGAGGGCGATGGCGGAGAAGCAACCGAAGGAGAGGCAGAAGGGCCAGTTCGTGCGCTACGCGGCCCACCGGGTGGACCCGGTCTGGCGCCGCCTCCCCCAGGAGGAGCGGGACGCGTCCCGGAAGGAGTTCCTGGCGGCCCTGGAGGAGTCCACGGCGAGCATCCTGATCCGGACCTACTCCTGCCTGGGCACCCGGGGGGATTGCGACTTCCTCCTCTGGACGATCAGTGACCGCCTCGAGGCGTTCCAGGAGCTCCAGGCGCGCCTCCTAAGGACCGGGTTGGGGAAGTACCTGACCGTCCCCCACTCCTACCTGGGGATGACCAAGCGGTCCATCTACGTGGATAAGCACATCCACGAGGGGCAGGAGGGGGTCCGCCTGGCGGTCAAGCCCGGGGAGGCCAAGTACCTCTTCGTCTACCCCTTCGTGAAGACCCGTGACTGGTACCGGCTGACCCGCTCGGCGCGGCAGGGGATGATGGACGAGCACATCGCCGTCGGGCACCGGTACCCCACGGTGAAACTGAACACCACCTACTCCTTCGGCCTGGACGATCAGGAGTTCATCGTCGCCTTCGAGTCCGATGTCCCAGCCGATTTCCTGGACCTGGTGATGGAGCTGCGGGAGACCGAGGCCAGCCGCTACACCTCGCGGGACACCCCGATCCTGACCGGCATCGCGGTCTCCGCGGCGGAGATGCTGGATCTGCTGGGGTAGCGAGGCAGGGCTAGTGCCGGGCCAACGAATTGCACCTGGAATTGCCGCCGAGCCGCGGGTGGCGCCGGGCGCGGCCCCCGAGCGGCTGGGCGGGTGAAGGAGCCCGGCCGCGAGTGGGGCACGCCGGCGACAGGACCCGCGGCAGCACGGTCTGTCAGGATTGGGCCGGATGACTTGGAGTCACACTAGACGTAGCTCGCGGCGTGGGCCGTGGATTCCGCGGCGTAGGCGGTGGATTCCGGGCTGATGGGCTTCAGGTGCGGGTCCTCGTAGGTGTCGAGGCGGCCCTTCTGCCACTCCGGGGCCCGGTCCCGGCAGGCCAGGATCTCCTCCTCGATCTCGTCGAAGAATTCCGAGCGATGAATCCGTTTGCAGAAGATGCAGCGGATCTCGTACATCGGCGCCCCTACTCCCAGACCCACCCGCAGGCGCACCGGGTCACCTCGCTGACGCGTTCCCGCCGCAGCCCCCGGCCGCACATGGGGCAGTAGCGCTCCCAGACCAGCATCGCGTCCAGCTCCTTCGCCATGCGGCGGACCTCCTCCCGGAGCTGCCCCACCTGCAGGGCGAGGGTGTCGAGCGCCGCTTTCTCGATGTCCCCCATGGCCTCCACGGCCCCTCCTTCCCCGTCCCGGCCCCTGCCCCCTTTTCTGCCAGGGTCAGACGGGTCAAAACCTCTGCCTATTCGGAGGAGCAAGCGGCGTGCCAAGATGCAGAATGGGGCAATTCCTGGGGGGGGAAGGGGTTAGACGGCGGCGGGGGCCGGGTTAAACGGGGAAGGGGGACTGCCGGTGACACGCCCTGACCACCGCTTCGGTATGGCCCCGGGGCAAGAAAGCGGCGAGGGGAGTGCTCCGTCACAGGGCGAGCGAGGCCAGGAGGGGGGGACAGCCACGGGAAGCCCCGTCCGGCACGACTCCGGGGCGGCGCAGACGATGGCGAACGACTTGAGGTTGTCCTCGACGGCGGTCTCGGGACGCGTCCCGCTCCGCAGCGCCCCGAGGACGTGTCCAGGCTCGCCGCGAAGGTGCCGCTGTACGAAACGGCGACATCGGCGAAGCGGAGGCGGCTCAGAGAGCCGCGGCCAGGATCTCGACCAGGTGCTTGGCGCGGCGGCCGGTGGCGTGCGCGATCTGCTGGCGGCAGGAGATGCCGGCGGCCACGATCTCCGTCTCCGGGCCGGCCGCCTGGACCGCGGGGAAGAGGCACCGGGCCCCGATGGCCAGGGAGATGTCGTAATGCTCCCGCTCGTAGCCGAAGGAGCCGGCCATCCCGCAGCAACCGGAATCCACCTCCGCCACCCGGACCCCCGGGAGGAGGCGCAGGACCTTGAGGGAGGGGGCGGAGCCGATGAGGGCCTTCTGGTGGCAGTGCCCGTGCAACAGGATGTCCCTGGCCGTCGGCCGGAAGGAGAGCGGGAGCGCGCCCCGCTCGTGCAGGCCCAGGAGGAACTCCTCCATCATGAAGACGTGGCGGGCCAGGCGCTCCGTCCGGGGGTCCTCCACCAGGTCGGGATACTCGTCCCGGAACGTGAGGATGCAGCTCGGCTCGCAGCCGACGATGGGGACCCCCGCCTCGGCGTACGGGGAGAGCTGCTCGACGTTGTACCGGGCGTGTTCCCGGGCCCGCTCCACCATCCCCTTGGAGATCATCGGCCGGCCGCAGCACCGCTTCTCCGCCAGGATCACGTGGAAGCCGGCGGCTTCCAGGACCGCGACAGCGGCGCGGCCGATCTCCGGGTAGTTGTAGGTCATGAAGGTGTCGTTGAAGAGAACGACCAGATCCCGCTCCCCCTTCGGCGCAGCCCCGTTCCGCCCGGCAAACCACTCCTCGAAGGTCGGGCGGGCGAAGGGCGGGAGCCGGCGGCGGCGGTCCACCCCCGCGATCTTCTCCAGCGCGAAGCGGGCGGGCGCGCTGCCCAGCACCCAGTTGGAGAGCGGCGCCAGGGCGCAGCCGAGCCGGCTCAGGAGGGCGATGTGGCCGAAGAGGCGGGCTCGGAGGGGGGTCCCGTGGGCGGCGTAGTAGTGGGCCAGGAACTCGTACTTCAGCTTCGCCATGTCCACGTTGGAGGGGCACTCGGCCTTGCACCCCTTGCACTCGAGACAGAGATCCAGGACCTCGTACATCCGGTGGCTGGTCAGGGCCTCGGCGGTCAGGTGGCCGCTGATGGCGGCCCGGAGCGCGTTCGCCCGGCCCCGGGTCGAGTGCTCCTCCTCCCGGGTGACCATGTAGGAGGGGCACATGGTCCCCTCGAGCTTCTTCTTGCAGACCCCGGCCCCGTTGCACAGCTCCACGGCCCGGTCGAACCCCCCCTCCCGGGCGAAACTGAAATAGGTCTTCACCTGCCGCGCCCGGTAGCCCGGCCCGTAGCGGAGGTTCTCGGTCATCGGCGGGGCGTTCACGATCTTCCCCGGGTTCATGATCCCCTGGGGATCGAAGGCCGCCTTGACCTCCTGGAAGGCCTTGTAGAGGTTCGGGCCGAACATCTTCTCGTTCCAGCAGCTCCGGGCGAGCCCGTCCCCGTGCTCCGCGCTCATCGCCCCGCCGAACTCCAGGACCAGGTCGCAGACCTGCTCGGCGATGGAGCGCATCTTCTCCACCTCCGGCGCCTCCTTCAGGTCAATGATCGGCCGGATGTGGAGGCAGCCCACCGAGGCGTGGGCGTAGTAGGCGGCCGTGGTGTCGTACTCCCGGACGATGGAATCGAAGCGGCGGACATACTCGGCGAGGCGCTCCGGGGGGACCGCCGTGTCCTCGACGAAGGCGATGGGCTTCTTGTCCCCCTTCATGCCCAGGAGGAGACCCAGCCCCGCCTTCCGGACCCGCCAGATGTTCAGCTGGGCCTCGGCCTCCGTGGCCCGCACGATGGCACCCCCGAGGCCCGTCCGGCGGAGTCGGGCCTCCAGCGCCTCGATCTTCCCCCGAAGCTCCTCCGGGGAGAGGCCGTAGAACTCGACCAGGAGCAGGGCCGCGGGGTCCCCCTCCACGAAGGTCATCCGGCGGGAGTACTCCAGCGACCCCTTGGTCAGGTCCAGGATGGTCTTGTCCACCAGTTCGACCGCCGACGGACCGCAGGGGAGGATCTCGGTCGTGGCCTCCAGCGCCTCCAGGAGGGTGCGGAAGTGGACGACGGCCAGCGCGGTCATCTTCGGCCGGGGGACCAGGTTCACCTTCGCCTCGACCGTGGCGGCCAGCGTGCCCTCGGAGCCCACCAGGATCTTGACCAGG
>JBOHQK010000140.1:0-6640 GCA_050732195.1 Methylomirabilales bacterium (SeqCode) | reverse complement strand
CGGGTCCCGCCCGGGTTGACGGCGTTGACCCGGATCCCCTCCTCCCTGAGCTCGTCGGCCAGGACCTGGGTGAGTCCCTCCAGGCCGAACTTGGAGACGGCGTACGCGCCCCAGCCCTTCCGTCCCGCCCGGCCCACCCCCGAACTCACATTAATGACGGACCCGCCCCCCGCCGCCCGCAGGAGGGGGAGGCACGCCCGGGTGAGGAGGAACGGCCCGGTCAGGTTGACGGCCAGGACCGTCTCCCAGGCCTCGGGCGGGTACTCCGCCAGGGGCACCATCGGGCCGAGGGCGCTCGCGTTGTTCACCAGAACGTGCAGCCGCGCGAAGCGGCGGCGCGCCGCCTCCGCCAGGGCGACGATATCGGCGGCGCGGCCGAGGCCGGCCGGGAGGGCCAGGACATCCACACCCTGCCCCGTGAGCGCCGCCGCCACATGCTCCAGGGGTCCCGGCTGCCGGGCGCAGAGCACGAGGGCCGCCCCCTCGCGCCCGAAGGCTGCCGCCACCGCCTGCCCGATCCCCTGGCTCGCGCCGGTGATGAGGGCCACGCGCCCGGTGAGCAGCCCGGCCATCACGCCTCCCCGCCGCGGCGGGCCACCGCCATGAAGGGGGTGGTGTGGGCAGCCCCGGCCCGCCCGGCCGCATCGAGCAGGATGAGTCCCCCTGTCCCGCCGGTCAGAGCCTGCATCCTGGCGAGGGCAGCGGCGGCCACGGCCGCGGGGTCAGTCCCCGGCTCGAGGGCATCCACGGCCCGGGCCGCCAGGACCACCCGGATGATGGCCTCTCCGTCCCCCGTCGCCGAGGCGGCCCCGCGGGCATCGGCGTAGGTCCCGCAGCCGATGAGGGGGGAATCTCCCACCCGCCCCGCGCGCTTCCCTGCCGTCCCGCCGGTGGAAGTCGCCGCGGCGAGGCGCCCGGCCCGATCCAGGGCCACCGCCCCCACGGTCCCGCCTCCCCGGTCGGCCCGCCCCCGCTCCCACTGCGCCCGTCGGGCCGCCGTGACCAGTTCGCCAGGTCGGCACCGGGCGAGGCCATGCGCGGCCGCCAGCCGCTCCGCCCCCTCGCCGACCAGCAGGACGTGCCGCCCCTCCTCCAGGACGGCCCGGGCGAGGGCGACGGGATGCCGCACCAACCGGACAACCGCCACCGCCCCCGCACGCAGCGTGCTCCCGTCCATGACGGCCGCATCCATCTCCACGTCCCCGTCCTCGGTCAGGACCGATCCGTATCCGGCGTTGAAGCGAGGGTCCTCCTCCAGAGCCTGCACCGCCGCAATCACCGCCTCCATGGCCGGCCCGCCCTCCTCCAGAAAACGCCAGGCCGCCCTCGCCGCTGCCTCCAGCCCCTCACGGGCGCCCGCGCCGTCATCCTCCGGCACCCGACCCGCGCCTCCATGGACGAGCAGGACCGGCCTCACCCTTTCTGCACCTCCTGGGGATTCCGTGCCTCTTCTGCCTCCCGGGGACGCTGCACAACCTGCAATGGGATCAGAACGATCCTCCCCCTGCTGACCTCGATCTCGAGCAGGTCCCCGATGTCAAGACCCAATGTTTTTCGAATCTTAATTGGGATCGTGATTTGCCCACGTCCCTTGAGAATGACCCTGGACATAGTCCCTCCTAGATGATTTTCATGCTATCCTATTTTCTGAGAATCTTGGAAATATTTTTCTCCGGGGACAGGTTTTTGGTCTTGTCACCCCACCGGTCGCTGGCTATCCTAGTTCTGCTGAATAGGCGGCTAGCCGCGGCTCCTCAGGAACCCAGTACCCGCGGAAGTACCCTCCAACCCGGCGTTCCTCTGCACCCCAATGGGCCTCCGCAACCACGGCTCCCGGCTCTCACGCAGTGGCCCCGGCTCTCCCCCCCACCCGGGACGCCGTGGGGAGGAGCGAAGGGAGGACGGTTTCTTCGCCCGGGTCTACGCCATGGTCAGGAGGATCCCCCGGGGACAGGTTCTCACCTACGGGCAGGTGGCGGCGCTCCTGGGAGACCCCAGGTGGGCCAGGGCAGTCGGCTGGGCCCTCGGGGCCTGCGGCTCTCGGGCAATTCCGTGCCACCGGGTGGTCAATGGCCGCGGCGGGTGCTCCTCCGGCTACGGGAGCGGCCACCCCGAGCGGCAGCGCGCCCGCCTGGAGACTGAGGGGGTGCGCTTTTGCCTGGACGGGACATTAGACCTCACCACCTACGGCTGGCTCGGGCCGCCCCGAGCCCGCCGCCGCTCCCGGACGAACGGGAGCCCCTGAGCGTCATGGCTGTCGAAGTCTACCTGAGCGAAAACGCCTTTATCGGCCTCCTGGTCTCCACCATCGAGGTCTACCGCCGGGAGTGCTTCGGCATCCTCCTGGGCCACAGCACGCCCGACCGGGTCTTCGTGGACTTCGTCGTCCCCTACCAGACGGCGACCCGGAAGTTCCGGGAGGTCCACATTGACTGGAAGCGGAGCGCCCGGGTGGAGGAGGCGGTCCGGGGAACCTCCCGCTGGGAGCTGGTGGGGGACTACCACTCCCACGCCATGTACGGGCCAGCCCGGGCCAGCACCGAGCTCTCGGCGGAGGACCAGGAGTACTTCACGGACAGGACGGTGGGGATCGTGGTGGCCATCAACGACATCCGGCGGCCCAAGCGCTGGTCCTACAGCCCGGGGGGGATCATCTCCGGCGCCGTCAACGGCTACAGCATCCGGATCGCGGCCTACGCGAAGCGGAACGGCCAGATTGACAAGGCCCCCATCGTCTGCCCGTACGCCGTGGGCTTCATGGGGAAGCGGCGGGCCGCCCCCCGGGCCGGATGAGGCGCCTTTCCCGTCGAGCCCTCCGGGCGACGCTGGAAGCGCTCACCCGAAAGTACGGCGCTGCCTACCTCCGGACCTCGGCTCTCATGTTCCCCCGGCGGTACCGGGAGCCGGGAGACCGGGAGGTCGTCGGGCTTCTCGCGGCCTCGCTGGCCTACGGCCGCGTGGACCTCTTCGCCCAGGCCGTGGAGCACGTGCTCACGGTCCTGGGGGAGCACCCGGCGGCCGCGGTCCGCCGCTTCTTCCCCCGGCGGGACGGGAAAGCCCTCGCGGGCTTCCGATACCGCCTGAACCGCCCGGCCGACATCGCCGCCACCCTCTGGGCCCTCCGGCAGCTCCTGGAGGACTCCGGGTCCCTGAAGGCCTGCTTCCTGGCCGGCTACCGCCAGGAGGACGAGGACATCCGGCCGGCCCTCACGGCCTTCGTGGACCGCATCTATCGCGCGGACCTCACCGCCGTCTTCCCCGCCGGGACCCCCTCCCGGGGCTTCAGGCACCTCTTCCCCAACCCCCGGACCGGCGGTGCCTGCAAGCGCCTGAACCTCTTCCTCCGCTGGATGGTCCGGCCCGACGACGGCCTGGACCTCGGGATCTGGCCGGAGGTCTCGCCGGCCAAACTCATCATCCCGCTCGATACGCACGTGGCCCGGGTGGCGCGGGCGTTCGGGCTCACGCGGCTCAAGAGCCCCGGCTGGCGGATGGCCAAGGCCATCACGGAGGCCCTCAAGGCCTTCGACCCGGCCGATCCGGTCCGCTACGACTACGCCCTCTGCCGCTTCGGCATCCTCGAGGGGGTGGGGAAGGACCCCCGGGCCGCCCTCAAGCGGGCAGCGGCGGGCCGCGCGTGAGACGTCGGCCCCTCCTGCTCGGGGCACACATGTCCATCGCGGGAGGCCTGCCCGAGGCCTTTGCGCGAGGCCGGGCGGTCGGCTGCGACACCATCCAGATCTTCACGAAGAACAACAACCAGTGGCGCGCCAGGCCGCTCTCCGAAAAGGAGGTGGAGGCCTTCCGGGCCGCGCAGCGGTCAAGCGGCGTCGCCCCCGTCCTCGCCCACACGAGTTATCTCATCAACATCGCCTGCCCCGAGCGCGGGCTCTTCCGGAAGTCGGTGGAGGGCCTCTCTCTGGAGGCGGAGCGGGCAGAGCGTCTCGGGATCCCGTACCTGGTCCTGCACCCCGGCGCCCACCGGGGGCGGGGCGTGGAGGAGGGGGTGAAGCGGGCGGCCGAGGCCCTGGACACCGTCCACGCGCGGACGCCGGGTGCGAAGGTCCACATCCTCCTGGAGAGTACGGCGGGCCAGGGGACGGCCCTCGGCGCCCGCTTCGAGGAGCTGGCCGCCCTCCTCGCCCGCGTGGCGCACCCGGAGCGGCTCGGGGTCTGCCTGGACTCCTGCCACATCTTCGCGGCCGGCTACGAGGTCCGGACGGCCGCGGGCTTTCGGGAGACGCTCCGGACCTTCGACGCCACGGTGGGCCTGGACCTGCTGAAGGCGATCCACCTCAATGACTCCAAGGGGGAGCGGGGCAGCCGCGTGGACCGCCACAGCCACATCGGGGCGGGACGGATCGGCCGGGAGGGCTTCCGCTGCTTCGTGCGGGACCGGCGCCTCAGGGGGATCCCCATGATCCTGGAGACGCCTAAGGATGATGACTTCCTCAGGGCCGACCGCCGGAACTTGCGCCTCCTGCGAGCCCTCGCGGGCGCGGGCGGGCGGGGAGGGAGAGGATGACGGGAGCGGGCCCGGTGATCCTCACGGTGGAGCCGGCGGCGGCGGTCGAGGGGGGGGAGGTCGCCCTCCTCGGGGAGCGCCTGACCGGGAGCGGGCTCCCGCAGGTCCGGATCGGGGGGGTCCCGGCCCGTCCGACCATCGCGACCGGGACCCGCCTCCTGGTCCCCGTTCCACTCGACGCGAAGAGCGGCCCCGTGACGGTTGATACCGACGCCGGGACGGCGACGGGGGGAGCCCTCACGATCGGCGTCCGGCTGGCGGCGGACCTGCACCCAGTCACGGGCCCGGCCGTGGCGGCCGACGGCACCATCTGGACGACCGTGAGCGGAAGCCGGGGGCAGCAGGTCCCCGCCCCCTTAGTCCGAATCAGCCCCGACGGGCGCCTCGAGGGGTTCGGCCCGGGCGCCCTCAACCCCACGGGCCTCTCCCTGACGCCCGACGGCAGCCTCCTCTTTACCAGCCGGCACGACGGGACTCTCTACCGCTTCCGGGGGACAGGCCCGGCGGAGCCGGTGGCGACGGACCTGGGAACCGCGACGGGACTCGCGGCGGACCACGAAGGGATGCTCTACGTGGGGGACCGGAGTGGAACCGTCTTCCGGGTCGCCCCCTCGGGGACCGTCCGACCCTTCTGCCGGATCCCGCCCAGCGTGGCCGCCTTTCACCTGGCGTGGGGTCCCGATAACGCCCTTTACGTCTCCGCCCCCACCCTCTCCAACGAGGATCCGATCTACCGGGTGGACTCGGGGGGAGCCGCCGTCCCGCACGCCGGGCCCTTCGAGCGGCCCCAGGGGCTTGCCTTCAACGCGGCCGGCCGCCTCTTTGTCGCAGCCGGGCAGGGGGGACGGCGGGGGGTCTTCCTCGTGGAGGGGCCCGCCCGGGCACGGCGCGTCGTGGCCGGCGCGAACCTGGTGGGGCTGGCCTTCGCCCCCGCGGGGGATTGCCTCATCACCAGCACGTCGGCGCTCTACCGCCTGTCCGGCTCCGCCCTCCGCTGACGCCGCAGCCTTCGCCTCCCCGCCAGATGCCGCAGGAAGCGGGCCGTCGGCCGCGGGGCGCCCCGTCCTGCTCGAGCGCGAGGCGACCACAGACTGCGGGGACGAATCGGCCCTGGCCCCCCTCCTGGAGGTGGCGCGGGAGGAGTTCCCCGACCTGTATTTGAAGCTGCGGCCCGTTTCGTTCGGGCAGGAGGTCCGGCTCACGGTCACGGCGAGCGGAGCGGGAGGCGGGGGCGGTAGCGGCCCGGCTGGAGGCGGCCCTGGCGCGTCTCCGGGCGCTCCTGAAGGCCCGGGCTACTCCTGCGTCAGGCGCCGGGTGAGGACGAGCAGGTCGCGGGGGGTCCCGGAGAGGTCCTTCACGTGCCGGCGCAGCGTGGCCTCTCGCTTGAACCCGACGCTCTTCACCAGTTTGATGGCCGGCTTCTGTTCCGGGGTCAGCTCCGAGACCAGGATCTCCATCCCCCAGGTCCCGGCGATGTCCAGGATCTCCGCCAGCAGGGCGTGCCCCAGGCCCTTCCCCCGGAAGGCCGGGTCCACCACGATCCGAACCTCGGCCACGTGCTGCATCCAGCCGTAGGGCCGGCGGTGCAGCGTCGCGTCGGCCACGATCCGGCCCTCGATCTCGGCGACGATGGGGAGGATGGCGCTGTAGTCCAGATCGCGCGCCCAGGCCTCGATGGTCTCGGGCTTGGTCACATCATCCCGGAGGAACATCCGCTCCTCCTCCGGGATGCCGCGGAAGAACCGGAGGAGCTTGTCCTTGTCCTTCTTCACCATCAGCCGGATGGTCGCCACCCGGCCGTCCTTCAGCGCGATGCGGCGGGGGAAGGTCTTGGGCTTTCCCCGCCGCTCGCCCGGCTCCGCCATCGCCGCCTCCCCGTAGGTGTCCCGGCCGCTCAGCCGGTCGCACCGTAGCACGCCCTCCCGCGGCCTGTCAAACGCGTCCCCGCCCGCGCGCCGCCTGGGGCGACGGCCCTCATGGGCCCTCCCGGTCCACGATGACGGGGCGGCCCTCCAGGGTCTGGTGGACGGGGCAGCGCCGGGCGATCTCCATGAGGCGGGCGCGCTGCGCGGCCTCGAGCGGGCCCGTGAGGGTGATCGCCCGCGGGGTCCGGTC
>JBOHQK010000139.1:0-7973 GCA_050732195.1 Methylomirabilales bacterium (SeqCode) | reverse complement strand
GCGGCCGGGCCGCGTGGGACCCCCTCGGCCTCCTGCCGCAATGCAGCGCATTGCGGGAGGGGCTGAGCGGGTGACGCAGCCCGGCCGCGAGTGGGGCACGCCGGCGACAGGACCCGCGGCAGCACGGTTGGCCAGTATTGGCCCGGCACTAGGAGTCGGTCGCCTACCACCACACATGGGCTTGGATCCCTTCCTCGTACTCCTGGACCTCCTTCTGCCAGATGCCGAGGCTCATGTACTTCCAGCCCCCATCGCAGAACACGCACACGATGGTCCCCCGGTCCATCTTCATGGCAGTGCGGATCGCGCAGTACAGCACGGCCCCTGAGGAGACACCGGCGAAGATCGCCTCTTGCCGTGTCAGTTCCTTGGTCATGACAAAGGCCGTCCGGGAGTCCACCATGATCTTTCCGTCGAGCAGGCTCTGGTCGAGGATCGGCGGGATGAACCCTTCCTCCAGGCTCCGCAACCCCTGGACCGTGTCCCCGGGGTGCGGCTCCGCGGCGATGATCTTCACCCGCGGGTTCGCCTCCCGGAGTCGCCGGCCGACCCCCATCAGGGTCCCGCCGGTGCCCAGGCCCGCGACCAGCACGTCCACCTCCGGGAGGTCCCGGAGGATCTCCCCGCCGGTGGTCTCGTAGTGGGCCTTCGGGTTCGCCTCGTTGCCGTACTGGTAGAGGAGATGGTTGGTCGGGTCCGCGGCGGCCAGCGTCTTGGCCAGCTCGATCGAGCCGTTCGTCCCCCGCTTCGCCTCCGAGAAGACCATCTCGGCCCCGTAGAGGGCCAGGAGCTGCTTCCGCTCCTCGGTGATGTTCTCGGGGATGACCACCTTGACCTTGTAGCCCTTCAGCCGCCCGATCATCGCCAGGGCGATCCCAGTGTTGCCGCTGGTCGGCTCGAGGAGCGTCTTCGCCGGCGTCAGACCCTCCGTCCGCTCTGCTTCCTCGATCATGTACTTGGCGATCCGGTCCTTCAGGCTCCCGGTGGGGTTGTGCCCCTCGAGCTTGGCGAAAATCCGGACGGATGGCTTCGGGGTCATCCGCGGAAGTTCCACCAGAGGCGTGTTCCCGATGGCACTGACGATGTCCCGCTCGGACATTATTCCCCCGCGCCGGATGGGCTCCCGCCCGGCCGGCCAGCGCTGCTCAGGCCTGTCCTCCAGCCACGGCCGGGAGGATGGAGAGGACGTCCCCGTCCTTCAGCGGCGTGTCCAGGGTCTGGATGAAGCGGACGTCCTCGTCGTTTACGTAGATGTTCACGAAGCGGTGCAGACGGCCGCCGTCCTCCAGCACCCGCTCCCGGAAGCCCGGATGCTGCCGCTCCAGGTCCTCCAGCACCTCCCGGACGGTCTGCCCGGACGCCTTCAGGGTCTTGGCGCCGCCCGTGTGCTTCCGCAAAATCTGGGGGACGTGCACCTCAATGGTCGCCATCCTGCCGCTCCCCATCATCCCGGCGCGCCCCCAGAAGGGCGCGACGCTGACGCTTCACGCAACGAATGCCAACAGTCAACCAGACTCCCGTTTCCCGGCCTCAACACTTCTTGACCAGGATGCTCCAGGCCTCCCCCTCGAGCGGGCCCACGGCTAACACCTCGTTCCCCTCGCTCACCAGGCTCCGCGGGACGCTCTCCGCCGACTCGGGGTTGTCCACGATGACCCGCAGGACCTTGCCCGGCTCCAGGTCCTCCAGGGCCAGCTTGGACTTGACAAAGGTGTAGGGGCAAACCTCCCCCCGGAGGTTCAGCTCCTCGTCCACCTGCACGGATTCACTCATCCAGCACTCCTCAGTACCCCGACGCGCCGGCCGGGGCCCCGCCGCCCACGGCCCGCACTGCCACCCCGTGCGGATCGCCGCCCAGGCTCACCTTCTTGGCGACGGTGCGCGACGCGACGTCAATGACGGAGAGGCCGGGCTCCTTCCCCGAGACCACCTTGGGGTCCCCGGTCTGCGCCTCGCCCCGGGTCGTCACAAAGGCCCGCGTCCCATCCGGGGAGAACGCGATGATGTCCGTCTTGTCCCCCACGTTCGGAATCGTGGCGAGGAGGTCGCCGCTGGCCACGTCAAAGATGGAGACATCCCCGGACAGACGGTTGGGCACCCACGCCTGCTTGCCATCGGCCGTCAGGGCCACCCCGTGCGCGTCCTTGCCGTGCACCAGCTCCTTGACGACGACATCCCGCTCTGTGTCCACGACAGACACCTTGTTCTCTCCCCCGCCGGTGACGATGAGGCGCTTGCCGTCCGTGCTGCGAACCATCCCCATAGCCCCCTTGCCGACGTTGGGGATCGTCTTGGTGACCTCGAGGGTCACCGTATCAATGACGGAGAGGGTTGCGTCCCCGCCGTTGGAGACATACGCCTTCTTCCCGTCCTGGGAGAAGGTGACCAGGGCCGGGGCCTTGCCGACCGGAACAGTCTTGACCAGATCGTGCTTGAGGGCATCAATGACACTGACCGTCCCATCCCCCGGATTGGCCACGAAGGCCCGCTTCCCGTCCGGGGAGAAGGTGACGGCATGGGCGGTCTTGCCGGCCGGGATGGTCGCCACGGCCTTCCGGGTCGCCGTGTCGATGACGCTCACGTTACTGGAGGCGACGTTGGCCACCCAGGCGTACTTCCCATCGGCGGTAAAGGTCACGTTGTGCGGCTTCGTCCCGGCCGCCACCTCGGCGATGACTTCGAGGGTCTTCCCATCCAGGATCTGCACCTTGTTGATCCCCTGGTTGGTGACCCAGACCTCGTACGCGGACCCGGCAGCCCAGCCCAGCGTCCCGAAGCCGGCCGCCACCAGGAGCCCTCCGAGGAAGATCGTAGCCCATCCCGGTGTGTTCATCGTCGCGCGCATAGCCCCTCCCCGTGCCACAGAGTTGTTCACCCCTTCTCGATCTCGATCTCCCACAGCGCGTTGCCCGTCTTCTCGACCCGCAACACCACGTGGCCGGCCCCCTCCGCCCAGCGGGGGATGTCCTCCACCGACATCGGGTAGTCCACCAGGACCCTTAGCCGCTCCCCCGGGGCCCGCGCCGTCATGGCCCGCTGGGTCATGATGAGGGGGTACGGGCAAATCTCTCCCCGGGTATCCAATACCGTGGCAGCGGCCGTCTCGGCTTTCTCCGTCATGCCGTTCCCCCTACCGCTCCACGGGCGCCGCGGGGTCGTTCCCCCAGTCAATCCAGGACCCGTCGTAGTTCCGCACGTCGTCGTAGCCCAGGAGCTTGGCCACCAGCCAGTTATGGGCCGCCCGGACCCCGGTGCGGCAGTACGTGATAAGAGGCACCCCCGGCTTGGCTCCGGTCGCGGCGAAGAGTTTCTTCAGTTCCTCCGGCGTCTTGAACGTCTTCTCCTCGGTGATCGTATCCGCCCAGTTCAGGTTCGCCGCCCCCGGGATGTGCCCCTTCGCCTTGATGTCGGGGTCCTGGTTAGTCCCGGCGTACTCCTCGGGGCTCCGGGCATCCACCAAAACGCAGGACTTCCCGGTCAGGTTCTGCTTCACCCAGTCAGCGGTCACGATCAGGTCCGGGTTCGGCTTGGCCACGAACTTCCGCGAGGGCACCTTCGGCTCATCGGTCGTGAGGGTCCGCCCCTCCTTCGTCCACTTGGTGAGGCCGCCGTTCAGGACGGAGGCCTTCGTGTGGCCGAAGAAGTGCAGCACATAGACGAGCCGGGCCGCGAAGAGCCCACCCACGTCATCGTAGGCCACCACCTGCACCGTCTCGTCAATCCCCAGTTTGCCGAAGAGGGCCTCGGCCTTCGCCGGAGGGATGGGGAAGCCCTGCCGGTTTGCCGCCACGTCGTCCAGCTCCCGCCAGGCCAGGTAGACCGCCCCGGGGATGTGGCCCTTCCCGTACGCCTCCCGGCCCTGGGGATCCGCCGCGAACCTGAGGTCCACCAGCCGCTGCTGCGCATCCCCCAGGTGATCAGCCACCTCCTGGGTCCCCGCCAGCAACTGGGGATTGGCGAACTTCTCCTGCGCCGCCTGCTGCCCCCAGCACTGCGCGAAGACCCCCGCCGGCCAGGCCAGTAGGAGGGCCACCGCTACCAGGGCCAGCCCGGCCCTTCCGCTACGCCCGCTCCGCATGCCGCACGCTCCTCTCTACCCGCACGTCTCCGAAAAGGATGAAGCTCGCCGTCCAGACGCCGGCCACAATGCCGGCCGTCGCCGAGATGCTGGACATCGCTAAGGTGGAAAACCCGGTCAGGCTGTGCCCCACGGTACAGCCCCCGCCGATGGCCGCCCCGATCCCCATCACGACCCCGCCCCCGAGGGCTTGCAGGAGACGCTGGGGGCCCGGGCTCCGCCACTTGAACTCGCCGTGCGACCGGGCTGACACGTACGAGCCAAGCGGGATGCCGATCCACATGAAGCTCGCCCAGGAGAGGGCCTCGCCCTGACCCAGAAGGAAGAAGCGCATGTAGGAGTACGCGGGCTCCGTCACGGACAGCCCGAACTGCCGCCCCGTCAGGGCCGAGAGCGGCCAGGCGACCACACCGATGACGCCGATGACCAGCCCCGTCACCGGCCAACTCCACCCACCCTGGTACGCCGCCCTGGAGGGGGTCCGGAGAAACCAGAGGCCGACCAGGAGGGCGAAGGCGGCGATGAGGACCCATGGGCTGAGCCCCAGGAGGCTTGCCAGGGTGGCCGGCTGGCCCTCGCCGATGACGGTGGCCCGGAGCCACTCCTGCATGGGCTCCAGGAGCCCGCGGTTCGTCATCATGATCCCCAGGCCGAAGCCCACGAAACTGATCCACGATGCCACCATCCCCTCACCAGACCGGTAGGAGACGCCCGTCGTTCACCCGCCCGAGAGGGCCATGCCCCAGCCGAAGACGAAGCCGCCCAGCAGCGCGGCCTGCCACCAGAAGGGGGCCATCCCCATCTGGAACCACCCAAGCCCTGCCAGGGCGTGCACGCCGGCCATCTGGATGAGCAGGGCGAGGGCCCAGGCCCGGAGGAGGGTCCCGTCCCGGATCAGGAACACATCCCGGAAGGCGGTGTTCATGCAGAAGCGGCCCCGCTGCAGGGCGTAGCCGAAGGCCACCCCCACCGGGAGTCCCAGGAGCAGCGCCTTGAGCACGAACCTTCTCCTACCAGGTGACGAGCCGGTCGTGGGCCGCGAGGACCTCCACGATCTCGGAGTCGGTTAAGGGCTTCATCCGGTCTGCCGGGAGGCCGCGGGCGTCCAGGTCCAGCGCGGCCGCGTACAGGGGCAGGGCCGTCTCCCGCCGGGAGAGCACGCCGTCCTGCAGGAGCAGGACTGCCACCTCGTGGCGCGCAGCCTGGGCCTCGGCCACCTGCCAGCCGATCTCTTCGCCCGGGTGCCGGATGAGGTGCAGGATCCGCATCAACGCTCCCTAGAACGGGACCACCAGGTCCGAGTCGGTCAGGAGCTCCAGAATCCCCTCCGGCTCCAGGGGCTCGATCTCCGGCCGGAGGGTGAGGCCGGGCCGCTCCCGAACCGCGGCCCCGTCGGCCACGAGGCGGTGGCCGAGGGCCTTCAGGCTCGTGAGGTGCTTCTCCATCTCGGGGGCCCCGGCCAGCGCCGGCCGCAGGGCGGAGGCGGCGTAGACCCCGTCCCCAACGAAGCAGGCGGTCACCCGATTCCCTGCGGCCAGCGTATAGCCCACCGCAACGCGCAACGCCTCGGCCGTCTTCTCCGAGTGAAACGGCGGCCGCCGAATGAGGACCGTCACCTGCTTGCCCATGCCGCCCTCAACAGAAGGTCAGGACCCGGTCGGCCCGCGCCACCATCTGGGCGTGGTCGTACTGGCTCCCGAAGCGGACCCCGGGGAGCGCGCGCTCCTTCGTCACCCCCCGGGGGCCCGTGTTCGTCGCGCACAGGGTGATGGCAGCCCCGGCCTCCATCAGGCGGGCGAACTCCCCGCTCACCGGGTGGTTGGGGGCCGCCAGCACGTTGTAAACCCCGTCGTCCATCAGGAACATCTCCACCCGGTGGCCAGCCTGAAGCGCCGCCCGCGCGAGCCGCACCACCGTCCGTGCATCCGCCCGCTCGGGTGAGGTGGTCAGGAGAAACCCGAAGGTCATCTAGCGCTGCTCCGAGTACTCCGGCCCGCTCCTGACAGACCGTTCTGCCGCGGGTCCTGTCGCCGGCGTGCCCCACTCGCGGCCGGGCTCCGTCACCCGCTCCGCCCCTTCTGCAATTCCTTGAATTGCGGCAGGAGGCCGAGGGGGTCCCACTTCGCCCGGCCGCTCGGGGGCCGCGCCCGGCGCCACCCGCGGCTCGGCTGCAATCCCAGGCGTAATTCGCTGAACTCACACTAGGGTCCCGCGGAAGATGCGCTGGGCGCGCGGGGGGGCCCGGCGGAGGGGATGGTGGACGCGACGCTCTGGCTCATCGTGGGGGGCGTCCTGGTGGCCGCCTTCATCAAGGGGACCATCGGCATGGGCTTCCCGGCCGTGGCGACGCCGCTCCTGGCCCTGGCCACCGACGTGAAGACGGCCATCGTCCTCCTGCTGCTCCCGAACATCGCCATGGACTTGGTCCTGCTCTCGCGCCGGTGGACCGGGCTCGGGACGCTCCGGCGGATCGCCCTCCTGCTCCTGGCCGCCATCGTGGGGACCTTCATCGGGACGCGCCTCCTGGTCACCGTCCCGGCCTGGACCCTCTACCTGGCCCTGGGGGCGATGGTCCTCGTCTACGTGGGCCTGGACCTCTTGCGCGTCTCCTGGCGGACGCCCCCCGAGCGGGAGGTGCTGGTCGGGCCGGTCGTGGGGCTGGCCTCGGGCATCCTCGGGGGGATGACCAACGCCTTCGGCCCCCCCATGGTCATGTACTTTTACAGCCTCCGGATGGAGAAGGCGGAGTTCGTCCGCTCCATCGCCCTGGCGTTTCTCATCCTGAAGGTGACCCAGCTCACCGCCGTCCTCAACTGGAACCTCCTGCACGGACCGGTTCTGACGCGATCGGTGCTCCTGACCGGGCTCGCCCTCCTGGGCATGTGGGGCGGGGTGAAGGTCCAGGACGCCATCCCGCAGCGGGCCTTCAACCGGGCGGTCCTCGGGTTTCTGTTCGTCTCGGGGCTGGGCCTCCTGTGGCGGGCGGCGCGCCTCATCGGGGGATAATTCCCTTGACAGGGGGATGCGGCGCGGCAAAGGTGATGGCATGGCTAGAGTCAGACCGGGAAGGGGAGCGGAGTCGAAGCCGGCCGCGGCGGTAGCGGCCTACTGCCGCAGGGCCCAGGCGCGCGATCTGGTGGGGGGGGCCGGCGGGAACATGAGCGCCCGGGTCCCCGGGACCACCCGGATGCTCATCACGCCCACGGGGCTCGCCCTGGAGGAGGTGACGGCAGCCCGGCTCGTGGTCGTGGACATCCCGTCGGGCCGGGTCCTGCGGGTTCCCCGGGGACTCGCCCCCTCCATGGAACTCACCACGCACCTGGCGGTCTACCGGACCCGGGGCGCAGCGGGGGCGGTGCTGCATGCCCACCCACCCTTCGCCACCGCCTACGCCTGCGCCGAGCCTGCCCTGCCGCTGGTGACCATCACGGCGGAGGAGATGTTTCACGAGGTCCCCATGCTGGACTACGCCTTCCCGGGAAGCGAGGAACTGGCCGCCATCGTGGCCCGCGGGGTCGCGAAGTTCCCGGAGCGCTGGGCCTTCCTCATGCGCCGGCACGGCGTGCTGACCGTGGGAAGAGATCCGCGGGCAGCCTACCTGTGGGCGGATCTCCTGGAGAGCACTGCCAAGACCAGCTTCCTGCACGCGCTGCTGGCGCGGCAGGGAGGGGCCCGCCCGGCGGGGGATCTCCCCGCCTGATGGAGGATCGCCATGAGCCGCAACGCCGCCATCGGAGGCATCGTCGTCGCCCTCCTCCTCGGCCTCCTCGCCGGGTACTTCTTCAGCAGCCAGCGGAGCGGGGACCGGATCGCGGCCCTGGAGAGAGAAGTTGCGGATGTGAAGTCGAAGCTCGGGGTGGAGAATCAGGAGTTGAAGGCGAGGCTGGCGGAGACC
>JBOHQK010000138.1:0-15757 GCA_050732195.1 Methylomirabilales bacterium (SeqCode) | reverse complement strand
TTCGGGTTCACGGTGTGCAGCGCCTTGGTGATGGCCGCGGTCAGGGTGGTCTTCCCGTGGTCGATGTGCCCGATGGTCCCGATGTTCATGTGCTCTTTCGTCCGCTCGAACTTCGCTTTGGCCATGGAAAGGCTCCTCCCCTGCCGCCTACCGCGCCGTCGGCCGCCCCGCCACCCGGCTCACGATCTCCTCCGCGATGGTCGTCGGAACCGGCTCGTAGCGGGCGAACTGCATGGTGTGGGTCGCCCGGCCCTGGCTTAACGACCGGAGGGTCGTGGCATAGCCGAACATCTCGGCCAGGGGGACCTCCGCCCGGATCATCTGCGCGGCGGCCCGGGATTCGATCCGCTGGACCCGCCCCCGCCGGGCGCTCAGATCCCCGATGACGTCGCCCATGAACTCGTCCGGGACCACCACGTCCACCTGCATGATGGGCTCCAGGAGAATCGGCTTGGCGCGCCGCGCCCCGTCCTTGAAGGCCAGGGAGCCCGCGATCTTGAAGGCCAGCTCCGAGGAGTCCACCTCGTGGTAGGAGCCGTCGAAGAGGGTCACGCGCATGTCCACCACCGGATACCCGGCGAGCAAGCCGGTCTCCATCGCCTCCCGGACCCCCTTCTCCACCGCCGGGATGTACTCCCGCGGGATGACCCCCCCAACGATTTTGTTGATGAACTCGGACCCGTTGCCCGGCGGCCGGGGCTCCAGCCGGAGCCAGACATGGCCGTACTGGCCCCGCCCGCCGGTCTGCCGGATGAAGCGCCCCTCCGCCTCCACGGGATTCGTGAGGGTCTCCCGGTAGGCCACCTGGGGCTTCCCCACGTTGGCCTCCACCTTGAACTCCCGCAGGAGGCGGTCCACGATGATCTCCAGGTGCAGCTCCCCCATCCCGGCGATGATGGTCTGCCCCGTCTCC
Organism: Methylomirabilales bacterium (SeqCode); assembly: GCA_050732195.1. Classification (GTDB taxonomy): domain Bacteria; phylum Methylomirabilota; class Methylomirabilia; order Methylomirabilales; family JACPAU01; genus JACPAU01. The sequence goes on along the minus strand of JBOHQK010000138.1, from coordinate 14,844 downwards.
TCGTCCGTGTGGGCCTTGAAGGTGGGGTCCTCATTGGCCAGGGCGGTGAGGGCGAGCGAGAGCTTCTCCTGGCCCTCCTTGGTCTTGGGCTCGATGGCCACCGCGATGACCGGCTGGGGGAACTCGATCGCCTCCAGGAGGATGGGGTGGGCATCGGTGCAAAGGGTGTCACCGGTCTTGGTGCCCTTCAGGCCGACGGCGGCCCCGATGTCCCCGGCCCGGATGATCTTGATATCCTCCCGCTTGTTCGCGTGCATTCGTAAGAGGCGGCCGATCCGCTCCTTGGTCCCCCGGGTGGAGTTGGTGACGTAGGAGCCGGCCTCCAGCACCCCCGAGTAGACCCGGAAGAAGGCCAGCTGCCCCACGTAGGGGTCCGCCATGATCTTGAAGGCGAGGGCGGCGAAGGGCTCGGCGTCGGCGGGGCTCCGGGTCACGCGCTCCCCGGTCTTGGGGTGGGTCCCGACCACGGGGGGGAGGTCCACGGGGGAGGGGAGGAGGTCCACCACGGCATCCAGGAGGGGCTGGACCCCCTTGTTCTTAAAGGCCGCGCCGCACAGGACCGGGATCACCCGCATGGCCAGCGTCGCCTTCCGGAGGGCCGCGAGGATGTCCTCGGCAGCGATCCCCTCCCCCTCCACGTAGCGCTGGAGGAGCCGCTCGTCCTGCTCCGCCACAGCCTCCAGCAGCTTCTCCCGCGCCTTCACCACTTCCGCCTTGAGCTCCGCGGGGACCGGCTCCAGGCGGAAGCGGGCCCCCAGCGTCTCTTCGTCCCAGAGGATGGCCTGCATCCGGATCAGGTCCACGACCCCCTGGAACTTGGCCTCCACCCCGACCGGGATCTGGATGGCCACCGGGTTGGCCCCCAGGCGCTCCGCCATCATGAGCATGGTCCGGTAGAAGGCGGCGCCGGTCCGGTCCATTTTGTTGACGAAGGCGAGCCGGGGCACCCCGTACTTGTCCGCCTGCCGCCAGACGGTCTCCGTCTGGGGCTCCACCCCGCTGACCGCGTCGAAGAGGACGATGCCCCCGTCCAGGACCCGCAAGGAGCGCTCCACCTCCACCGTGAAGTCCACGTGGCCCGGGGTGTCAATGATGTTCACCTGGTGGTCCCGCCAGAAGCAGGTGGTGGCGGCGGAGGTGATGGTGATCCCCCGCTCCTTCTCCTGGGCCATCCAGTCCATTTCGGTGGATCCGGCGTCCACCTCCCCGAGCTTGTGAGTCTTCCCCGTATAATAGAGGATGCGCTCGGTAGTAGTGGTCTTGCCGGCATCGATGTGGGCCATGATGCCGATGTTCCGGATCCGGTTCTTCCCGTTCTCCTGCGACAACCCCGATCCTCCCGCCGCCCCGGCTACCAGCGGTAATGGGCGAAGGCCTTGTTGGCCTCCGCCATCTTGTGCGTGTCCTCGCGCTTCTTGACCGCCGTTCCCCGGTTGTTCGCCGCCTCGATCAGTTCGGCGGCCAGCCGGTCCGCCATCGTCTTCTCGTTCCGCTGGCGAGCGAACCCGATGATCCAGCGCAGGGCCAGCGAGGTGCGCCGCTCGGACCGGACCTCCACCGGGACCTGATAGGTGGCCCCGCCGACGCGCCGGGACTTCACCTCCAGGACCGGTTTCACGTTGTCCACCGCCTGCTTGAACATCTTCAGGGGGTCCTGCTTCATCCGGGACTCTATCAGGCCCATGGCCCCGTAGAAGATCTGCTCCGCCAGGCTCTTCTTCCCCTTCACCATTATGGTGTTGATGAACTTCGCCACCAGCCGGTTGTTGTAGACCGGATCCGGCAGCGTCTCCCGCTTCAAGATCACCTGCCGTCGCGGCACGGCCGCCCCTCCAGAGAAACGAAAAACGGCACTTAACTGCCGGGGCGGGCCGCTGCCCCTAAGTGCCGGTGCCTTCGCCCTAGCTCGCCTTCGGGCGCTTCGCCCCGTACAGGGACCGGCCCTGGCGGCGGTCCTGCACCCCCGCCGTGTCCAGGGTCCCCCGGATGATATGGTAGCGGACCCCGGGGAGGTCCTTCACCCGCCCGCCCCGGATGAGCACAATGGAGTGCTCCTGGAGGTTGTGCCCGACTCCCGGGATGTAGGTGGTGACCTCGATCCCGTTGGTCAGGCGGACCCGGGCCACCTTCCGCAGCGCCGAGTTCGGCTTCTTCGGCGTGGTGGTATAGACCCGGACGCACACCCCCCGCTTCTGGGGCGACTCCTCCAGGGCCGGGGCCTTCTGCTTCCGGCGGAGCGTGACCCTGCCCTTCCGGACCAACTGGTTGATCGTGGGCACGCCTCTCCCTGCGGGCAATCCCTGCCCAAACCGCGACACCTTACCAGGCGCGCGGAATTCTTGTCAAGCCCTTTGTGCCCGGATCCCTATGCGGGCGGTGCCGGCGGATCCCCCAGCGAGATCTCCAGCGCCTCCATCCCCTCCGGGAGCGGGGCAGGTGCGACCGCCGGCGCCGGTTCGGGCGCCGGTTCGGGCGGCTCGGGGGTGTTCAGCTGGGTTTCCCGGTACCACCGCATCCCGGTCCCGGCCGGGATGAGGCGCCCCATGATGACGTTCTCCTTCAGCCCCCGCAGCTCGTCCCGGGCGCCGTTGATGGCCGCCTCGGTGAGGACCTTGGTGGTCTCCTGGAACGAGGCGGCGGAGATGAAGGAGTCCGTGGAGAGGGAGGCCTTGGTGATCCCCAGGAGGAGCGGCTTGGCGGTGGCCGGGGTGCCGCCGGCCCTAATGACCCGCTGGTTCTCGTCATTGAAGAGGATCTTGTCCACGTGCTCCCCCACCAGGAAGCCCGTGTCCCCCACCATCTCGATCTGGACCCGCTTCAGCATCTGGCGGACAATGACCTCGATGTGCTTGTCGTTGATGCTCACCCCCTGGAGCCGGTAGACCTCCTGCACCTCGTTGACCAGGTACCGCTGCAACTCCTGGTCCCCCAGCACATCCAGGATGTCGTGCGGGTTGATGGGACCGTCCATGAGGGGCTCGCCGGCCTTCACCTCGTCCCCCTCCAGGACGTTGACGTGCTTCCCCCGCGGGATGAGGTACTCGCGCGGATCCCCCGTCTCGTTCCGGATCACCACCTTCCGCATCCCCTTGGCCATGCCGGCAAACTCCACCCGACCGTCGATCTCGGAGATGACGGCCGCCTCCTTCGGCCGCCGGGCCTCGAACAACTCCGCCACCCGGGGGAGACCGCCGGTGATGTCCTTGGTCTTGGTGGTCTCGCGCGGGATCTTGGCGATGACGTCCCCCGCGGAGACCGCCTGGCCATCCGACAGCATTAGATGGGCTCCCACGGGGAGGAGGGTCTTGAAGAGGGTCACGTTGTGGTCGTCCTTGATCGACACGCGGGGCTGGACTTCCTCCTTGCCGTGCTCCACGATGACCTTCTGGGCCAGCCCCGTGACCTCGTCCACCTCCTCCTTCATGGTGACCCCCTCGACCACGTCCCGGATGATCACCTTGCCGGAGTGCTCCGTCAGGATGGCGAGCGTGAAGGGGTCCCACTCCATCAGGGTGATCCCCGAGGTCACGCGCTGCCCGTCCTCCACCTTCAACTTGGCCCCGTAGACGGCCGGGTAGGTCTCCTTCTTCCGCCCCTTGTCGTCCACGATGCTGATGGCGCCGTTCCGGTTCATGACCACCAGGTCGCCGGGGCCGGTCTTGACCGTCTTCAGGTGGGTGAACTGGACCGTCCCCGCGGCCTTGCACTCCACGGTGGTCTGCTCGGCCAGCCGGGTCGCCGTGCCACCCATGTGGAAGGTCCGCATGGTCAGCTGGGTGCCCGGCTCGCCGATGGACTGGGCGGCCAACACCCCGACCGCCTCCCCCAGCTCCACCATCTTCCCCGTGGCCAGGTTCCGGCCGTAGCAGCGGACACAGACCCCCCGCTTGGCCTCACAGGTGAGGACCGACCGGATCTTCACCCGGTCAATGCCGGCCTCCTCCACGCGGGAGGCGATGGGCTCGACGATCCCCTCGCTGGCCTGCACGATCAACTCACCGGTGAACGGATCCGCGACGTCATCCAGGGCGACCCGCCCCAGGATCCGGTCCCGCAACGACTGGATGATCTCCCCCCCCTCGATGAGGGGGGTGACCCAGATGCCGTTGGGGGTGCCGCAGTCCACCTCGGTGACGATGACATCCTGGGCCACGTCCACCAGCCGGCGGGTCAGGTAGCCGGAGTCGGCGGTCTTGAGGGCGGTGTCGGCCAACCCCTTCCGGGCGCCATGGGTGGAGATGAAGTACTGGAGGACCGTCAGCCCCTCCCGGAAGTTGGCGGTGATGGGGGTCTCGATGATTTCCCCCGAGGGCTTGGCCATCAGCCCCCGCATCCCGGCGAGCTGGCGGATCTGCTGGCGGGACCCTCGGGCCCCCGAGTCGGCCATCATGAAGACGGGGTTGAACTCCCCCTCCTTCATGGTCTCCAGCTCCCGGAAGAGCTCGTCGGACACCCGCTCGGAGACCTGGGTCCAGATGTCGATGATCTTGTTGTACCGCTCGCCCTTGGTGATCAGGCCGTCCAGGTATTCCTGCTCGACCTTGATGACCTCCCTCCGGGCCCCCTCGATGAGCTTCTCCTTCCCGGCGGGGATGTGCATGTCGTCAATGCCGATGGAGATCCCGGCCAGCGTCGCGTAGCGGAACCCCAGGTCCTTCAGGGCGTCCAGCAGGCGGACTGTCTGGGTGTTCCCCAGGAGGTAGTAGCACTGGGCCACGAGGCGGGTCAGCTCCCGCTTGCTCATCTCCTGGTTCACGAACCGGAGCTCGGGCGGGAGGATCTCGTTGAAGAGGACCCGGCCGGCGGTGGTCTCCAGGATCTCCCCGCCGACCCGGAGCTTGATCCGGGCCAGCAGCCCGACCTCCTCCGCGTCGTAGGCGCAGCGGACCTCCTCCATGTCGGCGAAGATCCGCCCCTCCCCCTTCTCCCCTGCCCGGGCCTTGGTCAGGTAGTAGCAGCCCAGCACGATGTCCTGGCTCGGGGCCACCAGCGGCTGCCCGTTGGCGGGGGAGAGGATGTTGTGGGGGGCCATCATGAGCACCGCCGCCTCCAGCTGGGCCTCGGGGCTGAGCGGCACATGGACCGCCATCTGGTCCCCGTCGAAGTCCGCGTTGAAGGCCGCACAGACCAGGGGGTGGATCTTGATCGCCTCCCCCTCCACCAGGATCGGTTCGAAGGCCTGGACACCCAGGCGGTGGAGCGTCGGGGCCCGGTTCAGGAGGACCGGGTGCTCCTTGATCACCTCCTCCAGCGCGTCCCAGACCTCCGGCCGCCCCTTCTCCACCATCTTCTTCACGCTCTTTATGGTGGGGGCGTGCTCGCTCTGCTGCAGCAGCTTCCGGAAGATAAAGGGCTTGAAGAGCTCCAGGGCCATTTTCTTCGGGAGGCCGCACTGGTGCAGCTTCAGCTCCGGCCCCACCACGATCACGGAGCGACCGGAGTAGTCCACCCGCTTCCCGAGCAGGTTCTGCCGGAAGCGTCCCTGCTTCCCCTTCAGCATGTCGCTCAGGGACTTCAGGGGCCGGTTGTTCTGGCCCTTCAGGGCCCGTCCCCGACGCCCGTTGTCGAAGAGGGCGTCCACCGCCTCTTGGAGCATCCGCTTCTCGTTCCGGATGATGATCTCGGGTGCCCGGAGCTCGATGAGGCGTTTGAGCCGGTTGTTCCGGTTGATGACCCGGCGGTACAGGTCATTCAGGTCGGACGTGGCGAAGCGCCCCCCGTCCAGGGGAACCAGGGGGCGCAGCTCGGGGGGCAGGACCGGGACGACCTCCAGGATCATCCACTCCGGGCGGTTCCCCGAGTGGACGAAGGCCTCCACGATCCGGAGCCGCTTCGTGATCTTCTTCCGGGTCTGCTGGGAGGCCTCCACCTGCATCTGGGCCCGCAGCTGGTCCGCCAGCTCCTTCACGCTCACCTGCCGCAGCAGTTCCCGGATAGCCTCGGCTCCCAGCCCCACCCGGAAGGCGTCGGGTCCGTGCTCCTCCTGGAGCTTCCGGTACCGATCCTCGGTGAGGAGCTCCCGCTGCTTCAGCCCGGTGCTCCCCGGATCCAGGACGACGTACTCCTCGAAATAGAGGACCTTCTCCAGATCCCGCAGGGGCATGTCCAGCAGGTAGCCGATGCGGCTCGGGATGGACTTGAAGAACCAGATGTGCACCACGGGGGAGGCCAGCTCGATGTGGCCCAACCGCTGGCGCCGGGCCTTGCTCCGGATGACCTCCACGCCGCACTTGTCGCAGACCACCCCCTTGTGCTTGACCCCCTTGTACTTCCCGCAGTTGCACTCCCAGTCCTTGGTCGGGCCGAAGATCCGGGCGCAGAAGAGGCCGTCCCGCTCCGGCTTGAAGGTCCGGTAGTTGATGGTCTCCGGCTTCTTCACCTCGCCGTGCGACCAGGCCCGGATCTTCTCGGGCGAGGCCAAGCCGATGCGGATGGCCCGGAAGCTGGTGGGGTCGATGGGCTTTTCATCGAAAAACCCGAAGAACTTATCCACGGTGGCGCTCCTCCCTGCCTGCCGACCGGTGGGCGTGACGCGCGGGTGTTACTCCTTGATCAGTTCCACGTCCAGGGCGAGGCTCTGGAGCTCCTTGACCAGCACGTTGAAGGACTCGGGGAGCCCCGGCTCCAGGGCGCACTCCCCCTTGACGATGGACTCGTACATCTTGGTGCGACCCACCACATCGTCCGACTTGACGGTGAGGATCTCCTGCAGGGTGTAGGCCGCCCCGTAGGCCTCCAGCGCCCAGACCTCCATCTCCCCGAACCGCTGGCCCCCGAACTGGGCCTTCCCTCCCAGCGGCTGCTGGGTGACCAGGGAGTAGGGCCCGATGGAACGGGCGTGGATCTTGTCGTCCACCAGGTGGGCCAGCTTCATCAGGTAGATGTAGCCCACCGCCACCTCCTGGTGGAACGGCTTCCCGGTCCGCCCGTCGCACAGCACCGTCTTGCCCCCGAGGGGCAGACCGGCCTTCTTCAGCATATCCTTGATCTCCTTCTCCGCGGCCCCGTCGAAGACCGGGGAGGAGACCCGCAGCCCCAGGGCCCGGGCAGCCCAGCCCAGGTGCGTCTCTAGGATCTGCCCCACGTTCATCCGGGAGGGCACCCCCAGGGGATTCAGGACCACCTCTACCGGGGTGCCATCGGGCACGTAGGGCATGTCCTCCTCGGGGAGGATCTTGGCGATGACCCCCTTGTTGCCGTGGCGCCCGGCCATCTTGTCCCCCACGGAGAGCTTCCGCTTCACGGCGACGAAAACCTTGACCGTCTTGAAGACGCCCGGGGCCAGCTCGTCCCCCTTCTGGATGCGGGCAATCCGTTCCTCCAGCATGGTCTCCAGAACGTGGATCTGGCTCTCCGCCGCGCTGTAGAGCTTGTCCACCTTCCGGGCGACGTCGTCGGAGAGCTGCCGCGCCACCTCCGCCAGCTCCTCGGGCTTCAGGGCATCCAGCACCTCCGCCGTCAGCTTCCTGCGCTTGGGCACCAGGACCTTCGCGCTCCGCTTCGCCCGGAGGTCCCGCCCCGCGATCTTCCCCTCGATGAGGGCGCGGATCCGCCGGTCCCGGTCTTTGGCGATAATGGCGATCTCGTCCTCGTAGTCCTTCCGGAGGCGGCTGACCTCCTCGTCCTCAATGGACTTGGCCCGCTCGTCCTTGTCCACCCCCTTGCGGGAGAAGACCTTCACGTCGACCACGGTGCCCGTGATGCCCGGCGGAACGTAGAGGGAGGCGTCCCGGACGTCCTCTGCCTTCTCTCCGAAGATGGCCCGCAGCAGCCGCTCCTCGGGGGTCAGGACCGTCTCCCCCTTGGGGGTGACCTTGCCCACCAGGATGTCGCCGGGCTTGATCTCCGCCCCGATCCGGATGATCCCGCTCTCGTCCAGGTCCTTCAGGGCGTCCTCCCCCACGTTGGGGATGTCCCGGGTGATGTCCTCCTTCCCCAGTTTGGTGTCCCGGGCCTCGATCTCGAACTCCTCGAGGTGGATGGAGGTGTAGCGGTCATCCTTCACCAGCTTCTCGCTGATGAGGATGGCATCCTCGAAGTTGTAGCCCCCCCAGGGCATAAAGGCCACCAGGACGTTCTGGCCCAAGGCCAGCTCCCCGGCGGCGGTCGCCGGGCCGTCGGCGATCACCTGCCCCTTCCGGACCCGCTCCCCCACGCCCACGATCGGCTTCTGGTTGATACAGGTGTTCTGGTTGCTGCGCTCGAACTTCATCAGCGTGCAGATATCCACGCTGCTGCCGTCGGCGAGCCCCCCATCCTCGGCCTTCTCGTCGGCGCGGACGATGATCCGTTCCGCCGAGACCGCCTCCACCACGCCGGCCCGCCGGGCCACCACTACCGCCCCCGAGTCCTTGGCCGCCACGAACTCCATGCCGGTCCCCACGATGGGCGCCTCGGGCCGCATCAGCGGAACCGCCTGCCGCTGCATATTCGCCCCCATCAGGGCCCGGTTGGCGTCGTCGTGCTCCAGGAAGGGGACCAGGGAGGTGGAGATCCCCACCAGCTGCTTGGGGGAGACGTCCATGTAGTCCACCTTCTCCCGGGGGACCATGACGAAGTTGCCCCCCGCGCGGGCGGAAACCCGGTCAGTCGCGAAGCGCCCCCGGGCGTCCAGAGGCGCGTTCGCCTGGGCGATGGTGAACCGTTCCTCCACGTCGGCCGTCAGGTACTCGATCTCGTCGCTCACCCGCCCGTCCTTCGCCTTCCGGTAGGGGGTCTCGATAAACCCGAAGTCGTTCACCCGGGCGTAGGTGGAGAGGGAGGAGATGAGACCCACGTTCGGGCCTTCCGGGGTCTCGATGGGGCACATCCGGCCGTAGTGGGTGGGATGGACGTCCCGGACCTCGAACCCGGCCCGCTCCCGGGAGAGGCCCCCCGGCCCCAGGGCGCTCAGGCGGCGCTTGTGGGTCAGCTCCGCCAGCGGGTTGGTCTGGTCCATGAACTGGGAGAGCTGGGAGGAGCCGAAGAACTCCTTCAGGGCCGCCGAGACCGGCTTGGCGTTCACCAGGTCATGGGGCATGAGGGTCTCCAACTCCTGGGTGCTCATCCGCTCCCGGACCGCCCGCTCCATCCGGGCCAGCCCGATGCGGAACTGGTCCTCCAGCAGCTCCCCGGCCGACCGGACCCGGCGGTTCCCCAGGTGGTCGATGTCGTCTATCATCCCCTCCCCGTGATTCAGCCGGAGCAGGTAGCGGACGATGGCCACAACGTCCTCCTGGCGGAGGACGCGGACCTCCAGCGGAACCTCCATGCCCAGCTTGCTGTTCAGCTTGAAGCGGCCCACCTTGGAGAGGTCGTACCGCTTGGGGTTAAAGAAAGTGGAGTTCAGCAGGGCCCGGGCGCTCTCCACCGTGGGCGGGTCGCCGGGGCGCATCCGCCGGTAGATCTCCACCAGCGCCTCCTCCTCGGAGCGGCTGGCATCGCGCAGCAGGGTGTCCCGGATCTCCAACTGCTCCCGCCCCTCCCCGGCGTGCAGGAGGAGCAACCGCTCCACCCCCCGCTCGAGGATCCGCTCCAGGGCCTCGGCGGTCAGCTCCTGCGCGCACTCCAGGAGGACCTCCCCCGTCTTCCCGTCCACCACGTCCACGGCGGTGATCCGCCCCAGCAGGTCCTCCTTGTAGAGCGGCACCTGCCGGATGCGGGCGCCGACGGCCTTCTTCACCGAGGCCCGCGAGAGCTTCTTCGTGCGAGGGAGGATGACCTCCTTGCTCCGCGGGTCCACCGCGTCCTTGGCCACCCGCCACCCCACCCCCGGCGAGAGCCGGACCTCCTTCCCGTCCACCCGGTCCAGCAACACCAGGGCGAACTCCTTCCCCCGCTCGATCTGGACCACGTCCCGCTCGTAGAAGAGCCGCAGGATCTCCTCGTTGGACCCGTAGCCGATGGCCCGGAGCAGGATGGTGGCCACGAACTTCCGCCGCCGGTCAATGCGGACGTGCAGGATGTCGCTGGCGTCGAACTCGAACTCCAGCCAGGAGCCCCGGTAGGGGATGAGCCGGGCGCTGTAGAGGATCTTGCCGCTCGGGTGGGTCTTCCCCCCGTCGTGGTCGAAGAAGACCCCGGGGGAGCGGTGAAGCTGGCTCACCACGACCCGCTCGGTCCCGTTGATGACGAAGGTCCCGTGCTCGGTCATGAGGGGCATCTCGCCCAGGTAGACCTCCTGCTCCTTGATGTCCCGGATGCTCTTGGCCTCCCCCGCCCCCCCCTTGTCCCAGACCACCAGGCGGAGGGTGACCTTGAGGGGGGCCGAGTAGGTCATCCCCTTCTCCCGACACTCCACGGGGGAGTACTTGGGCTGCCCGAACTCGTACTTCACGAACTCCAGGGAGGCGGAGTCGTCGTAGTCGTTGATCGGGAAGATGCTGGTGAAAACCCCCTGCAGGCCGATCTGCTCCCGGCGGTCGGGCGGCACCCGGTGCTGCAGGAACTGGTCGAAGGAGCGGCGCTGGATCTCGATCAGGTTGGGGATGGCGATAATCTCCGGGATCTTGGCGAAGCTGATCCGGTCCCCCGCCCCCTTGGCCTTGACCACTGCCATTGGCGATTCCCCTCGGGCGCGCGCCGGGCGCGCCGCTGGACGTCCCGGGTCCATGGCTGCCCGCCCGGGGTCGTCCCCCCCGCCTGCCGGCCAGGCGCCGGCGGCGGGGCACCATGGACCCCGCGACCCCGGGCGGCCCCCGCGGCTACTTCACCTCGACCGTAGCCCCGGCGGCCTCCAGCTTGGCCTTGATGTCCGCCGCCTCCTGCTTGGCAATCCCCTCCTTCACCGTCTTGGGGGCGCCGTCCACCAGGTCCTTGGCCTCCTTCAGCCCCAGGCCGGTGATGGCCCGGATCTCCTTGATGACCTGGATCTTCTTTTCGCCGATGCCGGCCAGCACGACGGTGAACTCCGTCTTCTCGACCGCGGCAGCCGCCGCCGCCGAGGCGCCCGGGGCCGCGGCCACCGGCGCCGCGACCGCCGCCGTCACCCCGTACTTCTCCTCCAGCTTCTTCACCGCCTCGTTCAACTCGAGAACCGTCCAGGAATCCAGCGCCTCCACGAAGTCCTGCACGCTTACCTTGCCCATGGTTCCTCCCGTCGCCGGCGGCCCGAGGTCGCCGGGGACCGCATTCCCTATCCTTATCCTTTCCCTTGCCCCTTCTCGCGCTGTGCCCGCATCTGGTCCAGGGCCACCACCAACCCCCGCATGTTCCCCTGCAGGACGACCGCCAGCCGCCGCAGCGGCGCCTGAAGCGCGCCCACGAGCCGGGCCAGCAGCACCCCCCGCGGGGGGAGGGTAGCCAGGGCCAACACCTCGTCCCGGCTGACGACCTTCCCCTCCAGGTACCCCCCCTTGATCTGGAGCCGGGGGAGGGTCCGCGCGGCCTGCGAGAGGATCCGCGACGGGGCCAGCGGGTCCCCCAGGCCGAAGGCGATGGCCGTGGGACCCTCCAGGAGGGGGTGCAGGCCCGTCAGTCCCACTTCCTGGGTCGCCCGGCGGGCAAGGGTGTTCTTCACCACGCGGAACTCCACCTGGCCCTGTCGCAGCTGCCGCCGCAGCTCCGTCAGGTCGGCCACCGTGAGCCCGCGGTAATCGGCCAGGACGGCGCTGTGGGCGGCCTGGAGGGCCCGCCCCAGCTCCGCCACCGTCGCTTCCCGTGCTGCCCTGCGCCCTTTCGGGCTCGTCGCGTGTGCCATCCTGGATCCCCTAGTGCCGCTCCAAGTACTGCGGCCCACTCCTGGCAGACCGTTGTGCCGCGGGTCCTGTCGCCGGCGTGCCCCACTCGCGGCCGGGCCGCGTCACCCGCTCAGCCCCTTCCACACTGCGCTGCAGTGCGGAAGGAGGCCGAGGGGGTCCCACTCCGCCCGGCCGCTCGGGGGCCGCGCCCGGCGCCACCCGCGGCTCGGCGGCAATCCTAGGTGCAATTCGTTGGACCAGCACTAGGAGGCCTTTGCCAGCCCGGCCACGCTGGCCGCGTCCACGGGGATGCCGGCGCCCATGGTGGAGGAGATGGTGATTCCCTTCAGGTACTTCCCCTTGCTGGTCGGGGGCTTGGCCCGGGCGATGGCCTCCAGCAGACTCCGGGCGTTCTCGGCCAGCTGCTCCGTGGTGAAGGAGGCCTTCCCGAAGGGGGCGTGGATGATCCCAGCCTTCTCGACCCGGTACTCGATCTTGCCCGCCTTGAACTCCCGGACGGCCCGGGCGATGTCGAAGGTAACGGTGCCCGTCTTGGGGTTGGGCATCAGCCCCCGCGGCCCGAGGGTCTTCCCCAGCCTCCCCACCTGGCCCATGACATCCGGGGTGGCGATGGCCCGATCGAACTCGAGCCAGCCCCCGTTGATCTTCTCGACGAACTCTTCCAGCCCGACGTAATCCGCCCCGGCCTCCCGCGCCTCCTTCTCCTTCTCCCCCTTGGCGAAGACCAGGATCCGAACCGCCTTGCCGACGCCGTGGGGGAAGACCACGGTCCCCCGCACCATCTGGTCCGCCTTGCGCGGGTCCACGCCGAGTCGGACCGCCATCTCCATCGTCTCGTCGAACTTGGCCTTCGCGTTCGCCTTGGCCAGGGCCACCGCCTCCTCCAGGCTGAGGGCCCGGCGCTCCCCGAGCGCCGCCTGCACGGCCGCCGCCGCCCCCGCGTACCGCTTGTGCTTGGCCATCCCCTCTCCTCCCGGGTGCGGTCCCCGGGGACCGGTGCCGGGCCCTCCCGCTAGGAGACCACCTCGATCCCCATGCTCCGGGCCGTCCCCTCTACGATCCGGACCGCGGCGTCCAGGGAATGCGCGTTCAGATCGGGGAGCTTGGTCCGGGCAATCTCCTCAAGCTGCTTCTTGGTCACCTTCCCCACCTTGACCCGCTTCGGGTCCTTGGAGGCGGTGGCGATCCCCGCCGCCTGCTTGAGCAGAACCGAGGCGGGCGGGGTCTTGGTGACGAAGGTGAAGCTCCGGTCCCCGTAGATGGTGATGACGACCGGGATGACCAGCCCCTCCTGCGCGGCCGTCTTGGCGTTGAAGGTCTTGCAGAACTCCATGATATTGACGCCGTGCTGCCCCAGGGCCGGCCCCACCGGAGGCGAGGGGTTGGCCTTCCCGGCCGGAACCTGGAGCTTCACGACGGCGGTCACCTTCTTGGCCATGGCCCCCCTAGACCTTCTCCACCTGGAGGAACTCGAGGTCCACCGGCGTGGGGCGGCCGAAGATGCTGACCATGACCTTGAGGCGCCCCTTGTCGGGTTTGACCTCGTCCACGAGGCCGGTGAAGTTGGTGAAGGGGCCGTCAATGATCCGGACGCTCTCCCCCTTCACGAAGTGGACCCGGTGCTTGGGCTTCTCCACCCCCTCCTCGACCTGCTGCATGACCTGGGCGACCTCGCTGTCCGGGATGGGGGTGGGCCGGGTCCCGGGGCCGACGAAGCCCGTCACCTTGGGGGTGTTCTTGATGAGGTACCAGAGGTCGTCCGAGATCTCCATCCGGATGAGGAGGTAACCGGGGAAGAACTTCCGGAGGGCCTCCTTCCGCTTCCCCTTCTTCAGTTCCACCACCTTCTCGGTCGGGATGAGGACCTCGCTCACCCAGTCGGCCATGTTCCTGGCCGCGACCTGCTGCTCGATGCTGGCCTTCACCTTTCCCTCGAAGCCCGAGTAGGTGTGGACGACGTACCACCGGTGGGAGGGGGGGACCACCTTGGGCGGGGGGGCCGCCGGGGCCTCGCCCTCCTGGCCCTCCGGGGGAACCGTCTCGACCGCCGCGTGCTCGGTGCTGGGGGATTTCATCGTGTGATCCTCGCCAGAGACTGCTACCGCAGGAACAGGCCCACCAGCTTCTGGAGGCCCAGGTCCACGAGCCCGAGGAAGAAGGAGACCAGGAAGACGGAGACGATGACGACGAGGGTGGACCCGATGATCTCTTTCTTCTGGGGCCAGGCGACCTTGTCCATCTCCGTCCGGACCTCCCGCAGGTACCGGACAACCCGTTCCCAGTACTCGTGCATCCCCTCCCTCATCCTCGGAGGGGGGCAGGCCCCCCTTCCGACGCTCCCTCCGGTCGCTGCCTCCCCCCAAACCTGAAGGAGGCAGGGCCCTTCAATCCGCCCGAGGCTCGGGACCCCACGCCCGCGGCTGGCAGGCGTGGAGGGATTCGGACCCCCATCCCCTCCTCGGAGGGGGGCAGGCCCCCCTTCCGACGCTCCCTCCGGTCGCTGCCTCCCCCCAAGACTGAAGGGGATAAGCCCCCTTCAGCCCCCCAGACTTGGGGGCCCCTGGCGGTCAGTGGCAGGCGTGGAGGGATTCGAACCCCCATCCCCCGGATTTGGAGTCCGGTGCTCTAGCCGTTAGAGCTACACGCCTAGAAGCTCTGAGGGGGTCCGGGCCCTCCTTGCAAACCTCCCTCCGCAAGCCTTGGCCGGGCCGGATCCCCCCTAGGACCGCCGGCCTACTCGGCGCAACGAATCTCATCCATATTTCTCACAGGTCTTGCAGTTGCGAACCGTTGTTTTCCCCGTGCTCTGGGCGAAATTGAGTGCGGTTCGCCGATCGCCAAAGGGCCCCTGCCAGAATCCACTCGGCGTTGGGCCTGTGGCGCCTATTTGGTCTCCTTGTGGAGCGTGTGCTTGCGGCACCAGCGGCAGTACTTCTTCGCCTCGAGCCGGTCCGGGGTGTTCCGCTTGTTCTTGGTGCTGGAGTAATTGCGCCGCTTGCAGTCCGGGCACTCCAGGGTAATGATCTCCCGCATGACGCCCCCTACCCCAGGATCTCGCTGATGACCCCGGCCCCCACGGTCTTCCCCCCCTCCCGGATGGCGAACCGGATCTCCTTCTCCATGGCGATGGGGGTGATGAGCTCCACCGTCATGGTGACGTTGTCCC
>JBOHQK010000137.1:0-16061 GCA_050732195.1 Methylomirabilales bacterium (SeqCode) | reverse complement strand
GCTACGGTCCCGAGGAGATCGCTGGCCTCCGAGCACGTGGCGTCATCTAGTAGTAGCGCCGGTCCAACGAATTGCACCGAGGATTGCCGCCGAGCCGCGGGTGGCGCCGGGCGCGGCCCCCGAGCGGGCGGGCCGTGTGGGACCCCCTCGGCCTCCTTCCGCAATTCCGCGAATTGTGGCAGGGGCTGAGCGGGTGACGCGGCCCGGCCGCGAGTGGGGCACGCCGGCGACAGGACCCGCGGCAGAACCGTCTGTCAGGATTGGGCCGCAGTACTTGGAGCGGCACTAGATCTTCGCCAGGATCTGGGCCGCCACCCGTAACGCCTCCAGCGCCTCCTCCCCGGAGACCACCGGACGGGTCCGGGTTCGAACGGCAATCAGGAAGCTCTCCAGCTCCAGGCGGAGCGGCTCCGCCTTGTCCACGGCCACCTCCTCCCGGATAATCCGGGGCAGCTCGGTCACCGGAGCATCGGCGGGGGGAAGGAGACGACGGTAGCAGGTGACTTCCTGCGTGGCATAGTCCAGGGCCAGGTAGGTCTCCCGCTGGAAGATGCGGAGCTTGCGGAGGCGCTCGACACTTACCCGGCTCGCCGTCACGTTGGCGATGCAGCCGGAGGCGAACTGGAGGCGGGCATTGGCAATGTCCACCCGGTCCGAGATGACCGGGACCCCCACCGCCTGCACCTGGACCACGGGGGAGCGGACCAGGCTCAAAATGATATCAATGTCGTGGATCATGAGGTCGCGGACCACGTCCACATCGGTTCCCCGACCCGCAAAGGGCCCCAGGCGGTGGCACTCGATGAACCCCGGCTCCCGGACCAGACTGTGCAGCGCCCGGACGCCTCCGTTGAAGCGCTCCACGTGACCCACCTGGAGGATCCGGCCCATCCGGCGCGCCGCGGCCACCAGCGCCTCCGCCTCTGCCAGGCTCCCGGCAATGGGCTTCTCCACCAGCACGTCGGCGCCCGCTTCCAGGAACGCCCGCGCCACCGCGTGGTGGTGGACCGTGGGGACGGCTACGCTGACCGCCTCGACCTTCCCCAGCAGGCCGCGGAAGTCCGTGGCTGCCTCCCCCCCCGCGCGGGCTGCGACGGTGGCCGCGCGGGCGGCGTCCGTGTCGCACACCGCCACCAGTTCCGCACCCGGCAGTTCCCGGTACAGGCGCGCGTGGTGTTCCCCCACGTGACCCACACCGATGACGGCCACCTTGATGGGTTTCTCCCGCGCCACCACCGTCCCCTCCGCCACGCGGTCCTCAGTTACCGATCGAGGAGGACCGGCCCCCTTCCCTGTCCTACTCCGCGATAACGGCGATCCCGCCATCGTCAGCCAGGACCACCATCTCCTCCCGGTCCAGGCAGAGGGTCCGGCCGGCCTCCACGGCGAGCGCGCGGCCCCGCACCTCCCGCAAGGCCTCCACAGTGCTCCGCCCGATGACGGGAACATCGAAGCGGAAGTCGTGGTCCGGACGGGAGGCCTTCACCACCACCACCCCGTCCTTCCCCAGGGCCCCGCCCCGGCGGATGGCGGCATCGGTCCCCTCGACGGACTCCACCGCCACCACCGTCCCCCGCTTGACCACCACCGTCTGCCCGATCTTCAGGGCCGCGACGGTCCGCGCGATCTCCCGGCCGAACCGGATGTCCTCCCGCTCCGCCGCCGTGGGGGCCCGCCGCGTCAGGACTCCCGGCTCGAGCAGGATGCCCCCCAGGAAGTCGGTGCACCGTCGGAGGGTGACCCCCTCCTTCTCCAGCTCCTCCGCCACCCCCTCCAGAATCGCGTCCCCGCGGCGGTCCCGCAGGCGGGCAAAGAGCCGCGCCCCCCGCAGGTCCGGCCGGACCCGACCGAAAAGATGGGTCATCTGGACCTTCCCCACCATGACGGCCTCCGTCACCCCCTCGCGCCGGAAGGCCCGCAGGAGGGCTCCCAGTTGGCCCACGCTGACCCAGACGGTCCGGTCGGCCACCCCTTCCAGGGCGGGGTCGGTCTCCTCCCGGACGGCCACGGCCACCACCCGGAGCCCCCGCGCCTTCGCCTCGCGCGCCGCGATCAGGGGAAGGGCACCGGAGCCCGCGATGAGGCCCAGGGCGGGAGCCCCGCCGTTCACCGGGTGATCCCCCGGTCTGAGGTCTTGATGAAGTGGACCAGGTGCTGGATCTCGGCGCAGGCCGGGAGTTCGGTGGCGATCCGCTCGAGCGCCTGGGTCGTGGTGAGGCCGGAGAGGAAAAGGAGGCGGTAGGCCTGCTTCAGCGAGCGGATCGTTTCGGGGGGAAAGTTGCGACGCTTCAGGCCGACCGTGTTCAGGCCGAAGAGGCGGGCCCGGTTCCCCTGCGCCTTCACGTAGGGGGGGATGTCCAGCATGATCCCGGAGCAGCCTCCGATGATGGCGTGCGCCCCGATCCGGCAGAACTGATGCACCCCGGTCAGCCCGCCCACGATGGCATGCTCCTCGATGACGACGTGTCCGCCCAGCGTGGCGGCATTCGCCAGGATGACCCCGTCCCCCAGGTGGCAGTCGTGGGCCACGTGGGCGTAGGCCATGATGAGGCAGCCCCGGCCCACCACGGTCTTCCCCCCCCCGCCGCTGGTGGCCCGGTTCAGCGTCGCGAACTCCCGGATGACGGTCCCGTCCCCCACGATGAGCAGGCTCTTCTCCCCCCGGAACTTCAGGTCCTGAGGCTCCGACCCCAGGACCGCGTGGGAGAAGATACGGCAGTTCCGGCCGACCTGGGCCCCCGCCTCGATGACCACGTGGGCCCCGACCGTGGTGCCGTCCCCTAGGGTGACCTGATCCCCGATCGTGCTGTAGGGGCCGATGGTGACCCCGCTGCCCAGGCGGGCCGTGGGCGCGACAATCGCACTGGGATGGATGCTCACGGGCTCACTCCGTCTGGGTCGGCGCGCCCGCCTCGGGCTCCGGCGCCTCCCCCACGTCCACCATCAAGCAGAGCAGTTCGCCCTCAGCCGCCACCTCCCCGTTCACGGACGCGGTCCCCCGCGCCCGACAGGTCCGGCCCTTCATGACGGTGAACTCCACCTCCAACCGGAGCTGATCCCCGGGGTGGACCGCCCTCCGGAAGCGGCACTTGTCAATCCCGGCGAGGTAAAAGTGCTTGGCCCCCCGTCCCCCAATGCTGCTGACCCACAGGATCCCGCCTAGCTGGGCCAAGGCCTCCACGATCAGGACCCCGGGCATGATCGGATGGCCGGGGAAGTGCCCGGCGAAGAACGGCTCGTTCATGGTCACGCTCTTCACCCCCACGATCCGGCGCCCCGGCGTGATCTCCAGCACCCGGTCCACCAGCAGGAACGGGGGGCGGTGCGGGATGAGCTTCTGGATCGCGTTGACGTCCATCATCGCCGTGGCTCCTCCTGACCTGCCCGGTCCGTGCCTGCCCGAAGCCGCCGCTCCAGGTCCCGGACGCGGCGGAGCAGGTCCGGCAGCTTCCCCCAGGCGGCCCAGATCCGCTTCGCCGTCATGTGGGGGACCGCTGGGCTCCCCAGGACCATGGCCCCGGCGGGGAGGTCCTCCCCGACCCCGGCCTGGGAGCCGATCACGCTCCGGTCCCCGATCTTCACGTGCCCGACGATCCCGGCCTGGCCGGCGATGGTCACATGCCGGCCCACCTCCGTGCTCCCGGCGATCCCGACCTGCGCCACGATGACCGAGTGCTCCCCGATGACCACATTGTGGGCGATCTGGACCAGGTTATCGACCTTCGTCCCCCGTCCGATTCGCGTGGCGCCCAGCGTTGCCCGGTCCACCGTGACGTTGGCGCCCAGCTCGACGTCATCTTCGATGACCACCCGCCCCACCTGGAGAACTTTGTGGGATTTCCCCTGCGCATCCCGGGCGTAGCCGAACCCATCGCTTCCCACCACGGTCCCGCTGTGGATGATCACCCGGTCCCCCACCGTCACCCCCTCCCGGATGACCACCTGGGGGTAGAGGAGGCAGGACCGGCCGATCCGTGCCCCCGGGCCGATGTACACCTGGGGGCCGATCTGGGTCTCCTCCCCCACCTCGGCACGGTCCTCGATGACGGCGAAGGCCCCGACCGCCACCCCGGGGGCCAGAGACGCCGTGGCGGCCACGGCGGCCTGGGGGTGGACGCCGGTCCACCTCGGCGTCTCCGGGAAGAAGAGGCGCAACGCCGCCGCGAAGGCGAGGTAGGGGTTCTCGTGGCGCAGGACGGCGCACGGGGGGGGACCACCAGCCCCGGGGAGGATGATGACGGCGGCGGCCCGGGTCGTGGCCAGATGCTGCAGGTACTTCGGATGGTGGAGGAACGTGAGGTCCCCGGGGCCGGCCGACTCGATGGGAGCCACCCCGGTGACCTCGGCGCTTCCGTCCCCTTCCAGGGTGCACCCCAGGGCGCGGGCCAAGGCGTCCAGCCGCATGACGCGTCCCTTACTTCTGCCGGTTATAGGCCGCCAGGACCTCGTCGGTCAGGTCAGCCCCCTGGCTCGCATAGATGATGCCCGACTGCGCCTCCAGGATGAGCGTGTATTGCTGCTCCTTCCCGTAGACCACGACCAGCTTCCGGATCTCCCGGAGTATCTCGTTGAGCAACTCCGTCTCCCGCTTCTGCAGATCCCGGTTGAAGTCCTCGAAGAGCCGGCGCAGGTCCCGGATCTTCCGATTGATCGCCTCCTGCCGCTCCCTCCGGGCCGCCTCGCTCAGGACCGCTCCCTGCTTCTGCAGGTCCGCCTCCAGCTTCTTGATCTCCTCCTCCTTTGCCCGGACCTCCTTCTGCTTCGCCTCCCGCTCCTTCTCCAGTTTCGCCTTGGCCTCCTTCCCCTTGGCGGAATCGTTCAGGACCTTCTGGACGTCCACGAAGCCGATCTTGAGGGTATTCTCCTGCGCCGCCACCAGGCCGCCAGCCATCAAGACCGCCAGGGCCACCAGGCCCGCCGCCACGCCTGCGCGCCACCGTCTCTCCATTCGCCGCCCCCGGGGCTTCCGCCCCTCAGAAGATCCTGCCCACGGTGAACTGGACCTTGCTCCGTCCCTCCCCGTCGCGCGGCTGCAGGTTATACCCCCAGTCCAGCCGGAGGGGACCAATGGGGGTGATCATCCGAATGCCCACGCCGGCGTCGGTCCGGAAGCTGAGCTCGTAGGGCTCCCCCTCGGCGAAGACGTTGCCCGCGTCGAAGAAGACCGCCCCCTTCAGGCTGATCGCCTCCTCCAGGATGGGGAACTGGATCTCGGCTGTTCCGAGCAGAAACTTGTTCCCCCCGATTCGGTCCCCCGTGGCCGGGTCTCTCGGGCTCACGTCCCGGAAGGCAAACCCCCGCAGGCTGAAGGGGCCCCCCAGGAAGTAGCGCTCCTGGATGGGGACGCTCAAGGTATCCCCGAAGCTCTCCACGTATCCGATGGCCCCCCGGAGCAGCCCCACCACCTTCCAGTCCTCCACCAGGAGACGGTAGACGCTCCCGTCCAGTTCCAGTTTGTAGAAGTTGTTGTCGAAGTTCAAGGGACCCCCCGCCCCCTCCGCCGAGGCCAGCACCCGGTACCCCCGGGTGGGGTCCAGGGGGCTGTTCCGGGTGTCCCGGGTCAGACCGAGCGTCAGGCTGCTGGTGGTGGTCGTTCCCACCTCCTGCTGGATGAGAGTGGAGGCGGTCGGCGTTACCCCGCTGATGGTCACCTCCTGGAGGCGGTAGGTGAGGCTGGCCCGGTTCACCCGGAGGAACCGGCGGCCGAGGGTGATGCTCCCGCCCGTCCGCTCTTCGTCGAAGTCGGTGAAGTCCCGCGTGCTCTTGAACAGGCTCAGCCCCAGGGAGTAGTTGGTGTCGAAGAGGGCCGGGTCCTCGTAGAAGAGCTCGTAGCGCTCGGTGCGGGTCCCCAC
The DNA here is from genome assembly GCA_050732195.1 of Methylomirabilales bacterium (SeqCode). Lineage (GTDB taxonomy): Bacteria > Methylomirabilota > Methylomirabilia > Methylomirabilales > JACPAU01 > JACPAU01. Next base: position 10,209 of record JBOHQK010000137.1, on the reverse strand, counting down.
GCTAAGGTTGATCCCGAGCCGCCGCCCCAGCCCGAAAAGGTTGTCCTCGTTCAGGAACAGGAGCCCGGCCACCCCGGAACCGGTGCTGAACCCCGCCCCGAACCCGACCCGGCCCGTCGGCTTCTCCTTGACGTCCAGATTCAGGACCAGCTTCTCGGGGGCAGTGCCCGTCTCCGTGTTGACCTTCACCTCCTCGAAGTAGTTCAGGGCCAACAGCCGTTGCCGCCCCCGCTGCAGCTCCCGGCCGTCGAAGGTGTCCCCCTCCGCCAGCTCCAGCTGGCGCCGGATCACCTTGTCGTGCGTCTTGGTGTTCCCCCGGATCTCGATCCGCTCCAGGACCGCCTGGCGGCCCTCGTTCACCTCCAGCGTCAGGTCAATGGTCTTCCGCTCCTCGTCGGTCTTCGTGAGGGGGGCGATGTCCACGAAGACGTAGCCCCCCTCCCCGTAGCGCTCGGTCAGCCGGGCGATGTCCCGGCGGAGGAGGTCCCGGCTGAAGACCTTCGCCTGGGCGATCCGGAGGCCTTTCACGATCTCCTCCGGGGGGAAGACGGTGGCTCCCGTCACCCGCACCTCCCCCACCTGGTACTGGGGGCCCTCCTGGAGCCGGACGACCACCTCCAGGCGTTGGTTCACATCGTCCCGCAGGACCTGGGGCTCCTCCACCCGGATCTGGAGGTAGCCGTGGTCCAGGTAGAGCGCCTTGATCCGCTCCACGTCCTGGGCCAGATCGGTCTTCTTCAGGATGCCGGGGGGAAACCACCAGAGGAACCGCGCCTCGGTCGCCATCACCTTCTTCACCTGCCGGGGGCTGAGCCCCTGGCTCCCCTCGATGCGGACCTCGCGGATCCGGTACACCTCCCCCTCCCGGATCCGGAAGACCACCTCCACCTCCCGGTCCGAGACCGCCTGGTGGCTCCCGGTGACCTCCGCCTGGTAGTACCCCTCCTCCTCGTAGAAGGCCCGCACCTTCTCGGCGTTCTTGGCCACCGCCTGGGGGTTGAAGACCGCCCCGGGGGCCAGGTCCAGCTTGTCCCGGAGCACGTCTTCCTTGATGGCTTCGTTCCCCTCGATCCGGACCTGGCGGACCGTGGGCTTCTCGATGACCCGGTAGGTGAGCCTGACCCCCCCCTCGAAGGGAGTCGCGTCCACCTCCACGTTGTCGAAAAACCCCGTCTTGAAGAGGGCTTCCACGTCCTCCCGGACGCGCTCCACGCTGAAGGAATCGCCGACCCGGGTCTTCAACCGGAGGCGAATGGCGCTCTCCTCCACCAGGCGGTGGCCGGTGACGTCGATCTGGGTGATGCGGGGAGCCTCCTGGGCGAAGAGGAGGGCAGGAAGGAGGCAGGCGAGGAACACGGCGAGGCACGCAGCGTGTCGCGGGAGCAGGCCCACCGGCGGTCTCCTCCAGCTGTGAGGGGGCGAGAAAAAAACAGCCCTTTTGCAAGGGCTGGGAGGCGGCGGGGGCGGGGAGCCCGCTTATGTGACTTGCTGCTCCTGCAGGTTCACCTCCTCCACGATGAGGCCTTCCTCGCCGGCCCGCACGCGGACGGTGCTCCCCTCCGCGAAGTTCCCCTTCAGCATCTCCTCCGCCAGAAGGTCCTCCACGTGGCGCTGGATGGCCCGGCGGAGCGGGCGCGCGCCGTACGTGGGGTCGAAGCCCTTCTCGATGAGGAACTCCTTGGCGTTGTCGGCCACGGCCAGGGTGAGCTTCTTCTCATCCAACTGGCCCTGGAGACGCTTCAGCATCAGGTCCACGATCTGCTTCAGGTGGTCCTTGGAGAGGGAGTGGAAGACGATGACCTCGTCGATCCGGTTCAACAGCTCGGGGTTGAAGGCCTTCTTCAGCTCGCTGAGGACCGTTTCCTTCATCCGCTCGTAGCTCTGCTCCTCCCCCCCCTTGGTGAACCCCAGGGGGGTCTGGTGGCCGATCTGCCGGGCACCGATGTTGGAGGTCATGATCAGGATCGCGTTCTTGAAGTCCACCTTCCGGCCGTAGGAATCGGTCAGGTGGCCATCCTCCAGGATCTGGAGGAGGAGGTTGAACACCTCGGGGTGGGCCTTCTCGATCTCGTCCAGCAACACCACCGAGAAGGGCCGCCGACGGACCTTCTCCGTCAGCTGGCCGCTGTCGTCGTACCCGATGTAGCCGGGGGGCGCCCCGATGAGCCGGGAGACGGAGAAGCGCTCCATATACTCCGACATGTCCACCCGGACGATGGCCTCTTCGGTGCCGAAGAGAAACTCAGCCAGCGCCTTGGCCAGCTCGGTCTTCCCGACCCCCGTCGGTCCGAGGAAGATGAACGAGCCGACGGGCCGGTTTGGGTTTTTCAGGCCCGACCGGGAGCGGCGGATGGCCCGGGTCACGGCCCGGATGGCCTCCACCTGGCCCACCACCCGCTTCTGCAGCTCCGTCTCCATCCGGAGGAGCTTGGAGGACTCCTCCTCCTCGATCTGGTACAGGGGGATGCCGGTCCACTTGGAGACGATGTAGGCGATGTCCTCGTCGTTGACGACGATCTTCTCCTTCGCCTTCGCCTCCTTCCACTTGGCCTTCCGGTCCTCCAGCTCGGCCCGCATCTTCCGCTCCCCGTCCCGGAGGCGGGCCGCCACCTCGAAGGCCTGGGTCCGGATGGCGTCCTCCTTCTGGATCCGGAGGCGCTCCACCTCGTTCTCCATCTCCCGCAGCTCCGGCGGGAGCATCAGGCTCTTCAGGCGAGCCCGGGAGCCGGCCTCGTCGATGACGTCAATGGCCTTGTCGGGGAGGAACCGGTCCGCAATGTAGCGCTGCGAGAGGCGGGCGGCGGCCCGGACCGCCTCGTCGGTGATGATGGCCGAGTGGTGCGTTTCGTACCGGTCCTTGATCTCCCGCAGGATCTGGATGGTCTCGTCCACGCTGGGCGGCCCCACCAGGATGGTCTGGAAGCGGCGCTCCAGCGCCCGGTCCTTCTCGATGTACTTCCGGTACTCGTCCATGGTGGTGGCGCCGATGCACTGGATCTCGCCCCGGGCCAGCGACGGCTTCAGCATGTTGCTGGCGTCGATGGCCCCCTCGGCCGCGCCGGCCCCGACCAGAGTGTGCAGTTCGTCAATGAAGAGCATGACACTCTGGGCCTGCTGGATCTCCCTGATGACCGCCTTGAGCCGCTCCTCGAACTGGCCGCGGTACTTCGTCCCGGCCACCATGCCGGGGAGGTCCAGCATGATGACCCGCTTGCGCAGGAGGGTCTCGGGGACGTTGCTGGCCACGATCCGCTGCGCCAGGCCCTCCACGATGGCCGTCTTCCCCACCCCGGCCTCGCCAATCAGGACCGGGTTGTTTTTCGTCCGGCGGCTGAGGATCTGAATGACCCGCTCGATCTCCGACTCCCGGCCGATGACCGGGTCCAGCTTCCCCTGGCGGGCCATGGCGGTGAGATCCAGGCCGAACTCGTCCAGGGCCGGCGTGCGGGTAGAGGCCGTCGCCTTCGTCGCCTGCTCCCCCAGGAGCTCCTGGGCCTGGGCCTTGGCGGAGGTCACGTTCACCCCATAGTCCCGCAGGACGAGCGAGGCGGTCCCCTCCCCCTCCCGGATGAGCCCCAGCAGGAGGTGCTCGGTGCCGATGTAGTTGTGCCCCAGGGAGCGGGCCTCGGAGATGGCGTACTCCAGGACTTTTTTCGCCTGCGGGGTGAAGGGGATCTCCCCGGCCGGGGCAACCTCGGAGCCGATGGAAACGATCTTCTCGACATCGGCCTTGACGGCCGAGAGGTTCACGTTCAGCTTCTTCAGAATGGCGACCGCCAGGCCGTCCCCCTCGCGGATCAGCCCCAGCAGCAGGTGCTCGGTGCCCACGAAGTTGTGGCCGAGCCGGATGGCCTCCTCGCGCGCCAGGATGATGACCTTGCGGGCCCGCTCCGTGAACCGTTCGAACATGTCCGGTCCCTCGCCCTCTCTCCCCCTCGTGGCCTCACGCGGCCGCCACGGCCCCCGCGACCACCCCAGAGTATAGCACCGGCCCGGGGCCGGGGCTAGCCTTTTTCGACCCCCGGCGCCCCGGCCACCAGGCGACCATCCTCCAGCCGGAGCACCCGATCGGCCTGCCGGGACAGCGCCTCGTTGTGCGTGACCAGGACCAGGGCCACACCCCGCTCCCGGTTGAACAGCCGGAGGAGGGCGAACACCTCCTCGCCCGTCTTCCGGTCAAGGTTGCCCGTCGGCTCGTCCGCAAGGAGAACCCGAGGGGAACTCACCAGGGCCCGGGCGACCGCTACCCGCTGCTGCTCGCCTCCCGAGAGCTCCCCTGGCCGATGCTGGAGGCGCTCCCCCAGTCCCACCTGGACAAGCAAGGCCCGTGCCGCTTCCGCCGCTTCCGCCTGCGGCCTGCGGGCAATCAAGGCCGGCATCATGGCGTTCTCCAGGGCCGTGAACTCCGGCAGGAGGTGGTGGAACTGGAACACGAAGCCGACCGTCTGGTTTCGGAAAGCCGCTAACTCCCCGTCCGATAGGGTCCAGAGGACCCGGTCCCCGTAGTAGAGCTCCCCCCCCGTCGGCCGGTCCAACGCCCCAAGCAGGTGCAGCAGGGTGCTCTTGCCGGCCCCGGACGGGCCGACCACGGCGACGAACTCGCCGGCCGAGACCGTCAGGGAGACCCCCTTCAGGATCCGCAGGGTCTCCCCGGCCCGGTGGAAGTGCTTCTGGAGGTCCCGGGCGCGGATGAGGTCACTCATACCGCATCGCCTCCACCGGGTCAAGCCGGGAGGCCTGCAACGCCGGGTAGAGGGTGGCCAGGAAGGCGATCGCCAGGGTGCAGATGAGGATGGCGGCCAGGTCCCCGGGGTTCACCTGATGGGGGAGCCGGTCCAGGAAGTAGACCTCCGCCGGGAAGGCCCGGACCCCGAACAGCCGCTCCAGGAATGCCACGATCGGGTCCAGATTGAAGGTGATGGCCAGCCCCCCCAACACCCCCATGCCGGTTCCGGCCAACCCGACCACCAACCCCTTGATCAGGAAAATTTTCAGGATGCTCCCGGCCGTGGCCCCCATGGACTTCAGGATGGCGATCTCCTTCCGCTTCTCCACCACGGCCATGCTCAGGGTGCTGACGATCCCGAAGGAGGCCACCACCACGATCATGACCAGGATAATAAACATCGTGATCTTCTCGAGCCGGAGGGCAGCGAAGAGGGGCTGGTACATCTGCATCCAGGTGCGGGCGTAGTGGGGCGGCCCCAGGCGCTCCTGGATGGCCTCCGCCACCTCGACCGCCCGCCAGAAGTCGTCCAGCTTCACCTCGATCCCGGTCACCGCCCCCCCCAGGCGGAAGAACTGCTGGGCCGCCGGGATGGCGACGTACGCGAGGCTGCTGTCGTACTCGTGCATCCCCACCGAGAAGATCCCGGCCACCCGGAAGCGCTTCAGGCGGGGCGTGACCCCGAGGGGACTGATCCCCCCCCCCAGGGGAGAGAGGACCGTGACCACATCCCCCACGGTCACGCCCAGGGTGAAGGCCAGGGAGCGCCCCAGGAGGAGACCGTCCAGGAGGGCCCCGTCGGGGGCCGCGACGGGGGCGGGGGACAGGTCGGCCAGGGAGCCCTGACGCAGGGCGGAGGCGAGATCCCCCACCTGCCCCTTGCTGGCCGGATCGATCCCCTGGAGGACCGCCCCCGAGACAGCCCGCGCCGAAACGAGCATGACCTGGTGGACCGTGAAGGGGGAGGCCCCCACGACCCCGGGCACGCTGCGGACCACCTGCAGGGCCCGGGCTGGCTCCTCGAGGAGGCGATCCCCGGCCTTGAGCACCACGACGTGGGACTTCGTCCCAAGAATCTTGGCCCGCAGCTCCCGCTCGAACCCGCTCATGACGGCTATGACCACGATGAGGGCCAGGACGCCGAGAGCCACCCCCGCCGTGGAGATGACGGTGATGAAGGAGACCAGGGTGGAGGTCCGCCTGGACTTCAGGTGCCGGAGGCCGATGAAGAGCTCGTACGGCATCATTTACCGCTCGGACCCTTCGGTCCGTTCGGGGCGGAGCTGTGGGAAGAGGATGACATCCCGGATGGACGGGGAGTCGGTGAAGAGCATGACCAGGCGGTCCACCCCGATCCCCTCGCCGGCCGTGGGGGGCATCCCGTACTCCAGGGCCCGGACGAAGTCCTCATCCATCGCGTGGGCCTCCTCGTCCCCCCGCTCCCGCGCCCGGAGCTGCTCCTCGAACCGGCGCCGCTGCTCCGCCGGATCGTTTAACTCGGTATAGGCGTTGGCCACCTCCAGCCCGCCCACGAAGAGCTCGAACCGCTGGACGAAGCGGGGGTCGTCTTCCTTCTGCTTCGCCAGCGGGGAGACCTCGACCGGGAAGTCCAGGACGAAGGTGGGCTGGATGAGCTTGGGCTCCACGGCGGCCTCGAACAGCTCCGCGAGGATCTTCCCCCATCCCCACTGGGGCTTGAGGGGGACCCGCAGCCGCTCGGCCGCTGCCCGGGCGGCGGCGGCGTCCGTGAGGTCGGCTTGCGTACACCCTCCCAGGCGCTCCAGAGCCTCCAGGAGGGTCAGGCGGGGCCAGGGAGCCTTGAGCGAGATGGGCTGCCCCTGGTAGGTGAACTCCAGGCCCCCCAGGACATCCTGGGCCACTGCCTTAAAGAGGTCCTCGGTGAAGGCCATTAAATCATGATAATCGGCGTACGCCTGGTAGAACTCCAGCATGGTGAACTCGGGGTTGTGCTGGGTGGAGATCCCCTCGTTCCGGAAGTTCCGGTTGATCTCGTAGACCCGATCCAGCCCCCCCACCACGAGGCGCTTCAGGTACAGTTCGGGGGCGATCCGGAGGAAGAGGTCCATCCCGAGGGCGTTGTGGTGCGTCCGGAACGGCCTGGCGGTGGCCCCCCCCGCGATGGTCTGCATCATGGGGGTCTCCACCTCCAGAAAGCCCCGGGCGTCGAGGAAAGCCCGGAGGGCGGCCACGATTCGGGACCGGCGCCGGAAGAGCTCGGGGACCGCCGGGTTGGCCACGAGGTCCACGTAGCGCTGGCGGTACCGGGTCTCCACATCGGTCAGCCCGTGCCACTTCTCGGGGAGGGGGCGCAAGGCCTTTGTCAGGAAGGTGAGGGTCTTGACCCAGACCGTGAGCTCCCCGGTCCGGGTCCGGAACAGGTGCCCCTCCACCCCGACGAAGTCTCCCACGTCCAGGCGGCGTACGAGGTCGTACTGGGCCGGCCCCACCGCATCCTGCTTCAGGTAGACCTGGATCTGGCCCGAGCCATCCCGGAGGTGGGCAAACGTGATCTTCCCGTGCGTCCGGATGGCCATGAGGCGGCCGGCTGCCCGGACCTGGATCTCCTCGGCGGTCAGGGTCTCGGCGGTTTTGCCGCCGTGGCGGGCGAGCAGGTCGCCGGTCCGGTCCTCGGACCGATACCGGGAAACGTAGGGGTTCACCCCCCGCGCCCGGAGGTCCTCCAGTTTCTTCAGCCGCTCCCGGATCAGTTCATTCGGCTCATCAGCCATAGTCGTAGAAATCAATAGAGACAAGTAAATATAGCTGTATACTTCAAGTTTGTCAACAAGAGTTATTTTCGAGCTCCCAAGGCGGGCTCACATCCTGGGGGTCGCCTCGGGCTTCCGCTGGGCCTGGAACAGGTATGCCTCGATGAAGGAATCGATCCGCCCGTCCAGGACCGCATCCACGTTCCCGGTCTCGACCCCGGTGCGGTGGTCCTTCACCAGCTGGTACGGAGCCAGGACGAAGGAGCGGATCTGGCTCCCCCAGGCGATCTCCTTCTTCTCCCCGCCGAGCCGCTCCAGCTCCTGTTCCTGCTCCTGCCGGGCCCGCTCGTACAGGCGAGCGCGCAGCACCTTCATGGCCACGGCCCTGTTCTTGTGCTGGGAGCGCTCGTTCTGGCACGAGACCACGATCCCGGTCGGCAGGTGGGTGATGCGGACCGCTGAGTCGGTCACGTTCACGTGCTGGCCGCCGGCGCCGCTCGAACGGAAGGTATCGATCCGTAACTCCCGCTCGTCGATGACCACTTGGATGTCCTCCTCCAGCTCGGGGTACACGTACACCGAGGCAAAGGAAGTGTGGCGGCGCCGCGAGGCATCGAAGGGGGAGATCCGGACCAGGCGGTGGACCCCGGTCTCCGCCTTCAGGTAGCCGTAGGCGTTGGGCCCGCTCACGGTGACGGTCGCGCCCTTGATCCCCGCCTCCTCGCCCGGCTGCAGGTCCAGGACCTCGCTCCGGAAGCCCCGCCCCTCCGCCCAGCGGAGGTACATCCGGAGGAGCATCTGGGCCCAGTCTTGCGACTCGGTCCCCCCCGCCCCCGGGTTGATGGAGAGGATCGCGTTGCCCCGGTCGTGCTTCCCCGACAGGACGGTCGTGAGCTCGAGGCGGCCGACCTCCACCTCCAGCGCTTCGACCGCCGCCGCGATCTCCGCCAGGAGGCTCTCCTCCCCCTCCGCCCGGGCCAGCTCGTACAGGCCGACCTGCTCCTCCAGGGACCGCTCGAGGCCCTCGAAGAGGCCGACCTGCTCGTTCAGCTCCCGGAGCTCCTTCAGGAGGCGCTGGGCAGCCTCGGGGTCCTTCCAGAAGTCGGGTGCCTGGCTCTGCTCCTGGATGGTGCGGGCCCGCGCCTGCTTCCCCGCCAGGTCAAAGGTAGCCCCGCAGACCGCTGAGCTTCGCCTGCAGGGCCTCTACCCTCCGCCGGATCTCTAGTTCCGCCATGCTACCCGCCCCCACCTGGCCGCCCGCCGCTCTGCGGCCCACGCGCTCGCGACCCATCCCCCCGCCGCCAGACTGGCCGCGGCAGCGAACCAGTCCCCGAAGCGGACGTACGGGGTGAGGTCCCGCCGGGGGGTCAGGCCCCGGACCAGGACCGCCTCCTCGAACAGGTGCGTGGACGCCAGGACCCGGCCGTACGGATCCACCAGCGCCGAGATCCCCGTGTTGGCGGCCCGGGCCAGGTACCGCCGCGTCTCCAGAGCCCGGAAGGCGGCCATGCGGAGATGCTGGGCCGGCGCCGCGCTCCGCCCGAACCAGGCATCGTTGGTGATGTTCACCAGGAACTCGGCCCCATCCGCCACGGCGGCCCGGACCTCGGCCGGGAAGATGACCTCGAAGCAGATGCTCGCGGCGAATGTCCCCCGGGGGAGCCGGAAGAGGGTCCGGAACTCGCCCGGGACGAAGTCCCCGATGCCGGTCGCGAACTTGTCCACGAAGAACAGGACGGACCTCAGCGGGACATACTCGCCGAACGGCACGAGGTGCATCTTATCATACTTGACCAGCAGCCGGCCGTCGGGCCGGAGGAGCATCGCGCTGTTCTGGAGGCGGACCGGCTCCCCGGCCGCCCGGTCCGGGGCCCCCACCAGGAGGGGGCGTCCGAGGGATTCGGCCAGGGCCCGCACCTGGTGAAGCCGGGCCGGGTCGTGGCGGAGGAGGAGCGGGGCCGCGGTCTCCGGCCAGACGATGAGGTCCGCCCCCGCTGCCGCCGCCTGGGTGCTGAGGCGGGCGTACGTGTCGAGGGTGCGGTCCAGGGCGTCCGGCGTCCACTTGAGGGCCTGCTCGATGTTTCCCTGGACGACCCCGACTCGGAGGGGGGGGACGGCCCCGTCCGTCCCCCGGAGCGCCCACGCGCCTACCCCGTGAGCTGCCGCGACGAGGAGCGCGGCGGCCCCGACGATGGCCCAGGCCCTCCGCCGGGGGACACCCGGCAGGAACGGAACCGCCAGGGCCGCGCTGGCCAGGACCAGGAGAAACGAGACCCCGTAGACCCCCGTGACCGACGCCACCTGGGCGAACGCCAGGTTGGGGAGCTGGGAGTAGCCCAGGAGGTTCCAGGGGAAGCCGCTCAAGGCATAGGTTCGCAGGTACTCCAGGGCGGTCCAGAGGGCCGCCGCCCCGACCGGAAAGGCGGCCGGGGGGAGCGGGAACCGGCTGAGAGCGAAGGTGAACGCCGCCGGGTAGCAGGCCAGGTAGGCCGAGAGGGCGAGCAGGACGGCCACCGCTCCCCACCACGGCATCTGCCCGTACCGGACCATGGTCACCACCACCCAGGGGATGCTGAGGAGCGCGAAGGCCATCCCGCTCGCGAACCCCAGCCAGGCCGACCGGGCGGGGGGCTGCCCCGCCACCGCCAGCAGGAGAGGGAGGAGCCCGAGAAAGGCGGCCGGCCACCAATCCAGCGGGGGGAAGGCGGACGCGAGGAGCGCCCCGCTGAGCAGGGCGAGGGCCCACCGCCTCCA
>JBOHQK010000136.1:0-11143 GCA_050732195.1 Methylomirabilales bacterium (SeqCode) | reverse complement strand
CGCAGCGGGGCATGCGCCTCTTCGCCGTGAACCTCCCCCCACTGGCCGAGGGGGAGTCCTACTGGCTCTGGATCAAGACGGCCACGGACATGGTCCCCGCGGCCGCTTTCACTCCGGACGCCCGCGGCAGTGCGCGTCTGACCCTGACCAGCCTGCCAGACTTGAGCACGGCCCGGGGCCTCAAGGTCACCCGGGAGCGGGACCCGGCCCCCCGCCACCCGGCCGGGCCGGTTCTCATGGCCGGCGCCCTCTGAGCCGGGTCCCGCCCCGCCCCTCCCGCACGGCTCCCTCCTTCAGAGCAGCCTCTCGATCTCGGTGGTGAGCGTCTCCACGGGGATTTCCCCCACGTGCTTGTGGGCGATCCTCCCCTCCCGATCAATGAAGAAGGTCTCGGGAACGCCGTACACGCCGTAGTCAATGGCGATCCGGCTCTTCGGGTCCATCCCGTTCGGGTAGGTCTTCCCGTGCTTCCGGATGAAGTCCCGCGCGCCCTGCTCCCGGTCCTGGTAGACGATCCCCACCATGGCGAGGCCCTTCTCCCGGTACCGCTCCCAGGCGGCCTGCAGGCGCGGCGCCTCGTTCCAGCAGGCGGGGTAGCACCAGGAGGCCCAGAAGTTCACCACCACGACCTTCCCCCGAAGCTCCCGAAGGGACAGGCGGCCTCCATCCAGGAGGGCCAGGGTAAAGTCCGGAGCGGGCCGGTAGATAAGAGGGGAAGGGATGTCCTTCGGGCTCCGGGTGAAGCCGTAGGCCAGCAGGGCGATCAGGCCGGCGGCGATCCCGACGGAGAGGACCCATTTCCACCAGGGGGCCGGCCGCCGGAGCGGGGCCGCCGCCCCGGTCCCGAGCACCTGCTGTATTGGTTGCTGCTCCTGCCCCATCGCCCCTCCAGCGCCGTGGCCAGTGCCTCGCCCGGCCCCCGGCAGATCCCGTCTCACCCATGATACACCACCACCCGCCGCGGGGGTCATCAATCGCCCCGGGATGAAGGCGCCGCCGCCAAGCGGAAGAGGGGCAGAGAGACACCGGGATGCCGGCCAGGAGATGCGCCCGGCGGTCCGGCCGACCGCGCGCGGGGCGGGGCCCCTACCGGGGCGGATGCCCGGGCGGGGGGGCAGGAGGGGCGCCCCGGGGGAGACGAGGGATGCGTGGTAGATCGACTCGGCGGAGGGGGGACCGGCCCTACCGGGCCAGGTGATGGGGAACGCTGGTGACCACGGTCCGCTTGGAGAACAGGAGGGTGGCCTTGAGCGCCAGGGCCGTCTGGTTGTGGAGCAGGTGCTCCCACCAGTGGGCGGGGACGAACTCCGGCAGGACCACGGTGACCAGGTGCCGGGCGGAGCGCCCCTTCACCTTCTCCAGGTACTCCCGGATCGGCTCCACCACCGACCGGTACGGGGACTCCAGGATGATCAGGGGGACACCCGGCGCGTACTCCGCCCAATTGGCCCGCATCCGTTCGGTACCGGCGGGGTCCAGGTTCACGGTCACCGCCTCCACGTCGCTCGAGATGGCCTGGGCGTAGTGCAGCGCCGTCACCACCCCCCTGTGGATCCCGGAGACGGGCACGAGGACCGTGTGCCCGGTCGGCTCCTCCTCCCGGAACCCCTCCATCGTGAGCTGGGAGGCCACGCGGAGGTAGTGGCGCCGGACCTTGCCGAACAGGAGAATGATACAGGGGATGAGCAGGATGACAATCCAGGCTCCGTGCACGAACTTCGTCCCGGCGATGACCCCGAGGACGAGCCCCGTCGTGGCCGCCCCCACCCCGTTGATGAGAACCCCCCGCCGCCAGCCAGGCTGCCGCCGCCTCAGCCACCGCCGGACCATCCCGGCCTGGGAGAGGGTGAAGGAGAGGAACACCCCGACGGCATAGAGGGGAATCAGCGCGTGGGTATCGGCCCGGAAGAGGGCCACCAGGAGGATCGCCACTCCCCCCAGGATCACGATCCCGTTGCTGTAGACCAGCCGATCCCCCATGTTGGCCAACTGGCGGGGCAGGAACCGGTCCTGGGCCAGGATCGAGGCCAGGCGTGGGAAGCCCGCGAAGGAGGTGTTGGCGGCCAGGAGCAGGATGAGCGCCGTGGAGGCCTGGACCAGAAAGTAGACAGGCGTTCGCCCGAAGACGGCCCGCGCGATCTGAGAGACCACGGTCTCGCCCTCGCGGGGGGTCACGCCGAAGGCGGTCGCCAGGTAGGTCACTCCCATAAATAGGGTGAGCAGGATGGCCGCCATCCAGGCCAACGTGATTGCCGCATTGCGGGACTCGGGCGGCCGAAAGGCCTGGACCCCGTTGGCAATGGCCTCCACGCCGGTCAAGGCCGCGCACCCCGAGGCGAAGGCCCGGAGGAGGAGGAAGAGGGGGACGGCGGCAGCCGCGCCGGCCGCCCCGGAGCCTTCGAGCACGGCGGGCGGCCTCCCCGGGAGAATCGCCGCACCCCCGCCAGACCCGAGCAGAATGGCCCCGCCGGCCAGCAGGAGGAGGAAACCGGCGATGAACAGGTACGTGGGGACGGCGAAGAGCCGCCCCGACTCCCGCACCCCCCGGAGGTTGGCCAGCATGATGACGACGATGCAGAGGGCGGACAGGCTCACCCGCCAGGGGTAGAGGCCGGGGAAGGCCGACGTGATGGCCGCCACCCCGGCCGCGGTGCTCACCGCCACCGTCAGGACGTAATCAATCATGAGGGCGGCGGCCGCCGTCAGGCCGGCCGTCCTCCCCAGGTTGTGGAGGGCCACGGTATAGGCCCCGCCCCCGGAGGGGTAGGCGTGGACCGTCTGCCAGTAGGACGTGGCCACCACGACGAGGAGGAGGCCGATGGCGGTCCCGATGGGGAGGGTCCAGGCGAAGGCAGCGGCCCCGGCCAGGGCCAGAGCCAGGAGGATCTCCTCGGTGGCGTAGGCGACGGAAGAGAGGGCGTCCGAGGCGAAGACGGCGAGGCCGGTGACCTTGCCGAGGCGCTCCTCCCTGGCCTGGGCCGTTGCCAGGGGGTCGCCCAGGAGGAGCCGCTTTAAGGAAGAGGACATGGCCGGGGGCGCCTTGCCGCCCCCACAACCACAAACACGCCGCAGACCGTGCCCCTGCGGCGTGCGCCCAGCCGCGGGCGATCTACCCTTCCAACCAGCCTGCGGGGTTCGCCGCGGGCTCGGGGTTGAAAGTCCCCGTCCGGGCGCCCCCTGCTTCGGTGTGCCCGCGATTCGCCCCGGGGGAGATGCGCTCCCCGTGGGTCCCCCGCTGCTCCGGCAGGAGCATTCGGCGGCAAACGCCCGGCGGCACGGCCGGGCCGGGCGGGACTATACGCCCGCCCGGGGGGGCTGTCAAGGCGGGGGGCCCTCAGGGCCTCCCACCCCGGCGCAGGAGCAGGAGGAGGGCGGGGAGGAGGGTGAGGCTGGCCAGGAGGATATTGCTGACGCCGAGCGTGAGGAGCAGGCCCAGACTCGCGATGCCCCGGTGCTGGGCCAGGAGCAGGACGCCGAAGCCGGCGATGGTCGTGAGGGAGGCCAGGACCATGGACTTCCCCATGGCCGTGGCCAGGACGAACCGGCGCCCTCCGTCCTCCCGGAACCGGGCCACCAGGTTCATCCCGTTGTCCACCCCCATTCCCAGGATGAGGGGGAGGGCGAACAGGTTCGCGAGGTTGAAGGCCATCCCGAGGGTGGCCATGAGCCCGAGGGTCCAGCCCACCCCAGCGAGCAGGGGGACCATGCTGAGGAGGGCGTGGCCCGCGTGCCGGAACAGGACCGCCGAGAGGGCGAAGATGGCCAGGAGGGCGTACAGGCCGGCCTGCCAGTACCCGCGCGTGAGGGCCCGGCTGGCCTCGAAGGTGTGGATGGGCGGGCCGGTCACGTCCGAGTCCACGCGACGCAGCGCCTCGATGAAGCGTGCCGTGGCCTCCCGGTCCCAGATGTCGCCCCGGGGGTAGACGCGCAGGAGCAAGCGGCCGCTTTCCCCCACGAAGCGGCTCCTCAGGCTGGCGGGCAGGGTGGCGGTCGTGAGGGGGGGCGCCTCCGCGCTCCCCCTGAGGAGGCGGACCTTCTCGGCGAAGTCAGCCCCAAGCCTGCGCCCGAAGGCCGCGAGGCGTCGGCCTGCCTCCCCCGGGGTCGGCGACGCCTCGAGGCCGGCCAGGACCTCCCCCAGGGCGTGGCGCGCGCCGGCCACCTCGGCCTCCCCTCCCTCCTCGCCCAGCTTGAACCGGATGCGCTTCAGGGTCTCCCCCAGGGCGGTCAGGTCCTGGGCCTCCCCCCGGAGGGCCCGCCGAACCCGCAGGCCGGCCACGGTCGGCCTGAGCGCCCGGAGGATCCGGCGCTTTTCCTCCTGCTGGGCGGGTAGCAGGTCGGACACGCTCTCGACCCGGCCTACCTCGGGCAGGGCGGCGAAGGCGGCGTGGCGGCGCTCGGCCTCCGCCAGGGAGGGGGCCAGGCTCACGGCGAACCAGGTGGAGTGCCCGGCCCGGGCCTGCAGGCGCTCCTCGGTCGCTACTGCTTCGCTCCCCCCCGGCAGGAGGCGCAGGAGGTTGTAGTCGAAGCCGATGCGGGAGACGAAGGCCAGGGGAAGGAGGGCCAGGAGGGCGCCGGCGAGCACGATGAGCCGGGGCCACCTCAGGAGGCGACCCCATTCCCTGCCGGCCGGGGCAGGGGCGGGGACCCTCGCGAGGAGCGTGGGGGCGGGCCGGCGCGCATCCTCGAGCGCGATGCAGGCCGGGAAGACCGTGACGCTGGCCAGGAAGCAGAGGAAAAGCCCGCTTCCGGCGATGAAGCCCAGCTCGGCGATGCCGCGGAAGTCGGTCAGGAGGGCGCTCCAGAAGGCGGCCACGGTGACCAGGGCAGCCCCCAGCACTCCCACCCCCGTCTGCCCCAGGCTCTCCTCCAGGGCGGCGGGCGCATCCTTCCCGATCCGCCGCGCCTCCTCGTAGCGTGCCAGGAAGTGGATCGGGAAATTGATCCCGATCCCGATAAGGATGCTGGAGAAGACGGCGGAGAGGAGATTCAGGTGGCCCACGGTGAGCGTGGCGAAGCCGAAGGCCCAGGCGATGCCGACCAGGAGGGTCAGGAGGGCGAAGGCGGGCTTCACCACGGCCCGGAAGGGGATGACCAGGAGCAGGGCGTTCGCCAGGAACCCGAAGACCGAGGCCAGGAAGATATCCCGCCGGACCGCCCGCATCTCGTCGGCTGCGAGCGCGGGCGCCCCCGTCACCCCGACGTTCACCCCGGGGAAGTCGCGCCGGAGGGCCGCCGCGGTCGCCCGGATGGCCTGCACGGGGTCCCCGGTGCTCTCCGGCCGCCACAAATCGAGAAAGGTCGTCTCGGCCTCGACCGGCGCCACCAGGAGGAAGAGAAGCCGCTCGTCCTCCGACAGGAGGTAGCCGTCGGTGCTGTCCTTCCCGTCGGCCCGGGCCAGGAAGGCCGCCCAGGGGGAGCGGTACGCGGCGCCGCCAGCCAGGGCCTCCCGCATCCCCTCCAGCACCCGGGTCAGGAGAGGAAGCTCCACAGCGAGGGCTTGTCCGGCGGCCCCCTCCGGGTCCAGGTCCGTGAAGAGGTGGCGCACCAGCCCCCGGGTGACGTCCCGGTTCGTGAGAGCGAAGAACTCCTGCAGGGTCGGACGGGCGGCGAAGGCGGCCAGGAACTCGCGGTGCTCCTCCACCTTCGCCC
Organism: Methylomirabilales bacterium (SeqCode); assembly: GCA_050732195.1. Lineage (GTDB taxonomy): Bacteria > Methylomirabilota > Methylomirabilia > Methylomirabilales > JACPAU01 > JACPAU01. The sequence continues at coordinate 5,494 of JBOHQK010000136.1, read as the reverse complement.
GCAGCGTGCGGAGTTCTTCGGGGCTGAGGTACAGGAGCGCCCGACCCTCGAAATCCTCAGGGGCGACCCGGTAGAAGACGTCCAGGACGTGGGCGGGATCCGCGCGCAGGCGCTCCGCCAGGGCGGCGGCGTAGGTCTTGGCCTCCGCTACGTTACCCGCCTCCACCACGATCACGAGGCGGTCGTGGTCCGGGAACTCCCCCCGGTACTCCTGGAAGAGCCGGTCGTATCGCTCCCCGGAGCCCGCCAGCGTGCTCCGGGCCATCTCGAAGCGGAGGTGGCCGGCGGTGTACCAGAGGGAGGCGGCGGCGCTGAGGAGCGCCCCGAGCAGGACCGGCACGGGGAAGCGGATGACGAGCCGCGCCACGGCGCGCAGCAGCGTTGCCATCATGGCCAGGAAACGCCCTCCCTCGTGTGGGGACCGTGAGCCACCTTACTTCCACTTGGAGGAATATCCCCGCAGGAGGCGGAAGTCTATCGGCCGTCCGTGAGCCGGTCAAGGCGAATTGCCGGAAGACGGCCGCCGTGCTAGAAAGGGGGCCGGGCTTGCCGAACGTGCAACTCCGCCCCCGCAACCACGAAGGGAGGCAGAACATGGGCGAGCACATCTACACGTCGCAGGTGAAGATCCTGAAGGACAAGGGGCCACACCGGCGGGCCTTCATCGCCCCCTTCCCCGAGCCGGTTCACTACGGGGTCCACGGGGCGATCAAGCGCTTCTACGGGGTGGAGCCCGAGGAGGAGCTGCCGACGACCCTCGACCACGTCGTGGCGGCCGTGGCCGGCTGAATGACCGGCACCCTCGCAGGCGCGCTGGTAGCGCGCAAGATCCCGACGAGCGGAGAGCGGCTGATGGCGGATGCCGAGGGGGTCATCGAGAACGTGGATGGCCACCCCCTGATCACCCGGATCAAAGTTCACTACCGCGTCAAGGTCCCCCGGGGCAAGCGGGAGGAGGCGGAACGGGCCATCGCCATTCACGAAAAGGGGTGCCCCGCCTCGCAGAGTGTGCAGCGCGGGATCGCCATCGAGTGGGACGGCGAAATCACCGAGGTGGACTGACCTTTGCCGTGAAAAGAATCGGGCCGGCAGCCGTTGCCGGTGCCGGCCCGGGTAATCCGTGGTCTGCGTAAGTCCGGGGTCTAGTAGCGCCGCCCTCCGCCGCCCCCAGGCGTCCGCTCCCGGGCCTCGTTCACGGTGAGCGCCCGGCCCCCCATCTCCTTGCCGTTCAGCGCATTGATGGCTGCCGTGGTGTCGCCCTGATTCGCCATCTCCACGAAGCCGAAGCCGCGCGGCCGGCCCGTGTCCCGGTCGGTCACGATCTTCACCGATTCGACCTGTCTCCCGCCCTCGGTGAAGAGGGCGCGGAGCTGCTCCTCCGTGGCGTCAAAGGGCAGGTTGCCAACATAGATCCGGGTTCCCATTGCGGTTCGCTCCTTTCGGAATGCTGCCCACCGGGGGGCTTCGCTACCCCGACCATTCGGGGAGCACCCACCGAGGCCAACGCGTCGGACCGCTCGGGAACCAAAAACGCCGCGGGACCTTGGGTCCTCGCGGCGTTGTCACCCCGACCAGGCGGTACCGTCAGAACCATCAGCCAAACGGAGCCTACGCCTCCCCCGTGCGTCTGTCAAGAAAAAAAACTCGTGAGCCCAGAGCGAATTGGGCATGCATCCCCGGCTCTCGATGTGGCGCTCATGTCCCCACCGCTCGGAGGACCGTAATGAAGGGTCCGCCTGGACTTTAACCGGAGAGCAGCTCATTATGGGTGCGTTGCTCTCGCCAGGCTGAGCGATGGGTCCTCAAGGGACGCGCGGGGGGCCAGGAGAGTCCGGTCGAGCCACGGGTGGTTTCACGGCTTGAGGCGGGACGGGAGGCTGTGCAAGGATACGCCCCCGGGGATGGAGGAGCGATGCAGAGCCGGCCAAGGGCGGGTGCGGGTGGGGAGGATCTGAACCTCTGGAATATCGTCTGCCGGCAGTTCGACAAGGCCGCGGCGGCGCTTGAGGTGCCGGAGGGGCTGCTTCAGCAGATCAAGGTCTGCAACGCCGTGTACTACGTCGAGTTCCCTGTTCGCTTCGGCGACCGCTACGAGATCTTCCAGGGCTGGCGGGCCGAGCACTCGCAGCACCGCAAGCCGACCAAGGGGGGGATCCGGTACAGCGAGTTCGTCGCCCAGGACGAGATCATGGCCCTGGCGGCGCTGATGACCTACAAGTGCGCCATCGTGGATGTGCCGTTCGGCGGGTCGAAGGGGGGGGTCTGCTTCAACCCCAAGAAGTACACCCGCGAGCAGGTGGAGAAGATCACCCGCCGGTACACCGCGGAACTGGTGCACAAGAACTTCATCGGCCCCGGCGTCAACGTGCCGGCCCCCGACCTCGGCACCGGCGAACAGGAGATGGCCTGGATCGCCGACACCTACGACGCCCTCACACCCGGCCAGATCGACTCGCTGGCCTGCGTCACCGGCAAGCCGGTCACCCAGGGGGGCATCCGCGGCCGGAAGGAAGCAACCGGGCGCGGCGTGCAGTACGGCATCCGGGAGGCCTTCAGGTACAAGGAGGACCTCAAGAAGTGCGGGCTGAGCGGCGGTCTGGAGGGGAAGCGGATCGCGATTCAAGGGTTCGGCAACGTCGGGTACCACGTCGCCAAGTTCCTCTCGGAGGAGGACGGCTGCCGGGTCATCGCGATGGGCGACGTCTCGGGCGGCGCCATGAACCCCGCGGGGCTGAACATCGCGCACCTGGCGGAGCACGCGGTCCGGACCGGCTCCGTGGCCGGGTTTCCCGGCGCCACGAAACTCCCCGGCCCGAAGGACGTTCTGGAGGTCGAGTGCGACATCCTGATCCCGGCCGCCCTGGAGAGCCAGATCACCCTGGAGAACGTGGATCGCGTCAAGGCGAAGATGATCGCCGAGGCGGCCAACGGCCCCACGACGCCGGGGGCCGACGAGAGACTGCACCGGCGCGGCATCATGGTGATCCCCGATATCTACCTGAACGCCGGCGGCGTCACCGTCTCCTACTTCGAGTGGACGAAGAACCTGTCGCACATCCGGTATGGCCGGATGGAGAAGCGGCTGGACGAGATCTACCGCGGGAAGCTGGTCGCCGCCATCGAGGAGATCACCAAGATGCAGGTCCCGGAGCGCCTGCGCCGCGACCTGATCAAGGGGGCCGACGAGATTGACCTGGTCAACTCCGGGCTCGAGGGGACGATGCAGAACGCCTACCGGGAGATCCGCGAGGCCCTCCTGGCCGACCCGCGCCTCGGTGACCTGCGCACCGCCGCCTATGCCGTCGCCATCAAGAAGGTGGCGCGGGCTTACCAGGAACTGGGGGTCTTCCCCTGAGGCCGGGGTGATCCTCCGGAGGGTGGGCGGGGAAGTCGGCGCCCTGAGGGTCCGCGGGATGCAGCAGGCCCCCTCCGGCGGGCAAGTTCCAGCCTCCGGCACTCAAAAAAGAAGGCGCGCCTGGTTCCGGGAGGAGACCGGGCGCGCCCGCCGGCTCTGCGATCCGCTGTCGCCTACTCGTAGAACTTGGTGTCCTCGAGGGGCTTCCAGCCGGCCGTGGCGACCACCAGGAGGACCAGGTTCTCCTTCCCCTCCTTGGTGAAGCTGTGCGGGACGCCCTTGGGGAGGTTGAGGATATCCCCCGCCTTCACCTGCCTGGTCTCGTCGCCGAGCCGAGCACTCCCCTGGCCCCGCGCCACGTAGACGAGGTGATCCTCCTGACTGTGGTGGTGGAGCTTGATCTTGGTCATCTCGATGACCTGGAGCTCCGAGTTCCCGGCCCGGCTCTTCCAGGTCACCTGGGCGGTCTTGTCCGCGGGGAGGGGGTTCCCCTTCAGGACCTCGTCCAGGGCGTTCACGGCAATCTTCGCGGCCCCGTAGGCCCAGGCGCCGGCCCCCACCAGCACGGCCAGGGCCACGAGCCCCGCCCCCACGCCCCACAGCGCGCGCCCATTGCTCCATCTCCGCTTCATGGTTGACCCTCTTCTCTCCTTGGGCGCGGGCCGGGTGGGCCCGCGCCGTGTGGCGTCTACCAGCGGATGCTCTACAGGGAGATCACGTTATCCGCTTCGGCGACGATGTTCGCGAAGTCCTTTGGCACCATGAACTTGGCGTTCTTGCCGACCAGATCCTGGTCGGTGACCCCCCGGGCCCGCGCTCACCCCGTTCAGACATGGAGGGGGATCCCGTGTGAGACACTGGCTGCCATGAGTTCTTTGACGGGAGGCCACCCGACCGGGACCGTATTCGCCGCGATGGTTTCCTTCATCAGGAGAACCGCATCGCCGGCGAGGGCGATGACCGGGTTATGGCCTGCCTCCTTCGCCCCATTGGCGTAGACGAACACGAGACCTGCCCGAGTCGGATCTTCCATGGCATGTGAGCCCACGTACAGCAACCGCGCCATCGCCCCCTCCTTTCCCCATGGACGGCCCGTCGGTCAAGGGCCGGCCCGGCCCGTCGTGCGCCGCCCCCCTAGGGTTTGCGGGCCCGGATGGTGACCCCCTCGGTCCCGAACTTCACCGCCTTCCGCTCCCCGGCGGCGCCGGCGAAGACGTGCCCGCGCCACGCGACCTCCGCCCCCACGAAGCCCGCCTGTCCGATGATGGCCAGGTACTCTCCCTCCAGGAGAGCCCCGCCAATTCAGGCGGTCCAGATGTCCACCTGCTCCCGCGCCTCCGGGGGGATGTCCTGGTGGACGACGATGTCCGCGATCTGGAGCCTCCCGCCCGGCTTCAGAACCCGGTGGATCTCGCGGAAGACCTTCCCCTTGTCCGGCGCCAGGTTGATGACCCCGTTGCTGACGACCACACCCACGCACCCGTCCGGCAGGGGGATCTCTTCGGCAAGGCCTTTGCGGAAGTCCAGGTGGGGAATGGCCCACTCCTCCCGCCACCGGATGGCCTTGGCGAGCATGGCCCCCGTCATGTCCAGGCCGATGACCCGCCCTGTCGGCCCGACCAGATGCGCCGCAATGAAACTATCCATCCCTGCGCCGGAGCCGATGTCGAGCACCGTCTCCCCCACGTGGACCGGGCCGAGGGAGAGGGGACAGCCCACGCCGGCAAAGGAAGCGACCACCTCCGCCGGGACCGCCTCCAGCCACTCGGCGGGGTAGCCGAGCATCTTCTCGGCGTACTCCCTGCCGGTGTGGAAGTGGTAGCCCTTCTTCGGGTCGTGCGCGACATCCGTGTAGACCTTCTGGATCTCCGCACGCAGCGCCTGCACATCGAGCGCCATGGGCGTCCCTCCTCTCTGACTGCTGGGCCACGTTCCCTGCTGGCGGGGCAAAACCGGCGGAGTTCCTGCCGAAATCCCTTGCTGGCTCTTGCGGCCCGCTGAAACAAATCACGGTGGTGGGCGGTACTGGGATCGAACCAGTGACCTCTGCCGTGTGAAGACAGCGCTCTCCCGACTGAGCTAACCGCCCGATGTCGCCTGACTGGTACGAAGCCGGGGTCTCGGCGACGGTGGGGCCTT
>JBOHQK010000135.1:0-8947 GCA_050732195.1 Methylomirabilales bacterium (SeqCode) | reverse complement strand
TTCGGGTTCACGGTGTGCAGCGCCTTGGTGATGGCCGCGGTCAGGGTGGTCTTCCCGTGGTCGATGTGCCCGATGGTCCCGATGTTCATGTGCTCTTTCGTCCGCTCGAACTTCGCTTTGGCCATGGGGCAAACCTCCCGTTCCCCTTCCCCCCTCAGCAGGCCAGCGCCGGCCGGCCCGCACACTGGTCTGGAGCCCACGACCAGGATCGAACTGGTGACCTCGTCCTTACCAAGGACGCGCTCTGCCGACTGAGCTACGTGGGCCGTGCGCGCAAACGCAACGGGTCCGGCCCGGAGCCCGCCCGGCTACCGCCGAAGGTGCTCCTGCCACTCCCGTTCGAAGGTGGCCAGGTCCATCCTGGCCGCCTCCTCGATGGCCCCCTCCCAGGAGACCCCCTCCCCCAGGCGCTGCAGGAGTCGTCCCACCTCCTGGGCCCCCGCCCGCTCCAGCAGGAAGGCGGTGGCCGACGCACTCTGGGCGTAGGCCATCTCGGCCAAGGCGCGATCCCGCAGCTGCGCGAAGACCGCCTCCAGGGAGGCCAGCGGGAGGAGGCGCCCCGCCGCCAACCGGCGGGCCTCCGCCTCCGCGGCGGGCCCGGCCCCCTGGAAGTGCAACGCGAGCCCCTCGTTCAGCCACCTGGGGGCGCGGCCCCAGCTGAGGTGCACCACCACCACGTGGGTGTACTCGTGGGCGAGCACCCCCCGCAGGCCCGCGGCGCCCTGGGCTAACCCCCGGGCCGGGATCCGGATCCGCCCGTCGGCCGCGTCGTAGGTCCCGGCGACCCAGTGGGGGAGGCCAACAACCGTGGCGAAGTCGCCGTCCCAGTGCAGAACCACCGCCACCGAGTCCGGCGGGGAATACCCCAGGGCGAACCCGATGTCCTGGTACGCCTGCTCCAGGAGCGCCAGGACCTCCTCCTGGATCTCCCGTGGGATCGCCCCCTCGGCCCGCAGACGGAAGTGGTGGCTCTCCCGAGCCTCGTACCGCTCCTCGACCCGCGCGGCCCGGGCCGCCCGCTCCAGCCGCTCCCGGAGGCGGCTGTCCTCCGGCCGCTGCCGGAGAGCCTCCCCCCAGAACTCGATGGCGCGCCCCGCGTCTCCGGCCTGGTGGTACGCCTCCCCGAGGAGGATCAGGATCTCCGGCCGCCCCTGGGCAAGGCGGGAAGCCGCCTGGAGCGCCGCGAACGCCTCCGCCGTCTCCCGCTGCTGGAGGGCCGCCGTTGCCAGCCCCACGTAGTAGCTCGGCTCCTCCCCCCCCACCTCCAGGGCGGCCCGGAACGCCGCCTTTGCCTCGGCGGGCGCACCGGTCGTCAGCAGGTGGCCCCCCAAGTTCGCGTGGGCTCGGGCGAGGTTCTGACGCAGGACCGGGTTGGTGGGGTCGAGGGCGAACGCCCGCTCGAATTCGGCCAAGGCCTCCCGGTGCAGTCCCCTGGCCGACAGGGCAAGTCCGAGCTGGGTGTGGAAGGCCGCCGGGTCGGCCGCCGCGGCCGCCCGCGCCAAGAGCAGGAGGGCGAGCGCGGCCAGGGCCAGCGCTCCCGCCCGCACTCCCACCCGGCGCCCGTCCCCCCCGCCGCTGCGGGGACGTCGCTGGCTGTGCCCTCCTCCCTTCACCCAGCCCACCGGCCGCCGTCCGGGCGGCTGCCGACCCGATCCCAACCACACAGCATGGAGCGGGAAACGGGATTCGAACCCGCGACCCTCAGCTTGGAAGGCTGACGCTCTGCCACTGAGCTATTCCCGCACCGACCCATCCCGCCGGCTGCCCTCACCCCTGGCGACCCTGGTGGGGAGAGGAGGATTCGAACCTCCGAAGCACAGTGGCAACAGATTTACAGTCTGCCCCCTTTGGCCGCTTGGGTATCTCCCCACGAGGGCCGGGGCCGGCCGCCTGCGATCGCGGTCCGCTGCAACTCCCCGCGCCCCTGAGCCGCCTGGAGCTGGCGAAGGGATTCGAACCCCCGACCGGCTGATTACAAATCAGCTGCTCTACCAACTGAGCTACGCCAGCAGACAAACCATTAAATTACGGAACCCCACCAACAAAATCAAGCCAAATTTTTCCTTTGCCGAGATTTTCCCCCCGCCCCCCCTTCGTGAGCCCGGTGCCCAGGCTCCCCCGCGGCGACCGGCCCCTCCCCCTCCCCGGCCTCCCGCGCCTGCCCCTCCCGCAGCCGCTGCCGTACCACCTCATAGAGGAGGATTCCCCCGGCCACGCTGGCGTTCAGGGAGGGGAGGCGCCCCACCGTTGGGATGCGGACCAGGAGGTCACACCGCTGCCGGGTCAGAGTCCGGAGCCCCCTCCCCTCCCCCCCCACCACCAGGGCGAGCGGCCCCGTGAGATCAGCCGCGTTGCAGAGGAGCGGTGCAGCCGGGTCGGCCCCCACCACCCAGAGGCTGGCTGCCTGGAGGCTCGCCAGGGCCTGGTCTAGGTTCCCCACCCGGGCCACGGGCAGGTACTCGAAGGCCCCGGCCGCCGCCTTGGCCGCCGCCGGTGTCACCCCCGCCGCGTGGTGCCTGAGCAGGACAAGGCCATGGGCCCCGGCCGCCTCGGCCGTCCGGGCCAGCGCGCCCACGTTCCGGGGGTCCACCACCGCATCCAGGACCAGCAGCAGGGGGGGGCGGCCGCTCCGCCCCGCCGCCTCCAGGAGGTCGGGGAGTTCCCGGTACCGGACGGCGGCCACGGCCGCGACCACCCCCTGGTGGTTCAGCCCGGGGGCCAACGCGCTCAGGGCCCGGCGGTCCAGGGCCTTCACCGGCACGCCGGCCTGCCGGGCCAGCCCGAGGATCTCCCGGGCGACGGCACCCCGCAGATCGCGGGCCAGGAAGATCTTGTCCACCTGCCGGGAGCCGGCCCTGAGCGCCTCCCGGACGGCATGGGGACCCAGGAGGGTATCCCCCGCCTCCCTCACCTGGCCCGGATCCGCCATGTGCTCCCCTGCGGCCGATCCGCCACCTCAATCCCGGCCTCGGCCAGCCGCCGCCGGATGGCATCGGCGGTGGCGAAGTCCCGGGCCCGCCGCGCCCCCTCGCGGCGGGCCAGGAGCGCCTCCACCCCGCCCGCTAGGTCGGCGATGGCGGGGACCCGATCCGGGCAGTACTCCCGCAGGAGGGCCGCAACGGCCGGGGCAGCAGCAGCCGCCTCCGCCGAGATGGGCGCCCCGGTTGCCAGGGCTAACCCGAGCACCTGCCCGAGCCGCCGGACCTCTGCCACTGCCTCTCGGAGGGCCGCGGCGGCGGCCGGGCTGGCGACCCGCCGGTCCGGGAGCGTGTCCAGTGCGGCGTTCAACTGGCGGACCAGGGTGAAGATCGCCGAGAGGCCCCGGGCGGTGTTCAGGTCGTCGTCCATGGCGGCCACGAACTCCTCCCGGGCGGCCGCAAGGGCGGGCTCGACTCCGCCGGGGAGCATTGCCCCCGCGGGGCCTTCCTCCAGGGTCTCCACCGCCTCCGCGAGAAGGCGGATCCGATCCAGGGCCCGGCCAGCCTCCTCCACCTTCTCGGGGGCGTAGTCAATGGGGCCCCGGTAGTGGGTGCCCAGGAGGAAGAGCTTCAGGGCGTCCGGGGAGAACTTGCTCAGGAGCTCCCGGATGGTGAAGACGTTCCCCACCGACTTGGACATCTTCTCCTGCTGGATCCGCACAAACCCATTGTGGACCCAAACGCGGGCGAACGGCTTGCCGGTCGCCCCCTCCGACTGGGCGATCTCGTTCTCGTGGTGGGGGAAGATCAGGTCCTCCCCCCCGCCATGCAGATCGAAGGAATCCCCCAGGTAGTGCATGGCCATGGCCGAGCACTCGATGTGCCAGCCCGGCCGCCCCGGCCCCCAGGGGCTGTCCCAGGCCGGCTCGCCGGGCTTGACCCGCTTCCAGAGCGCGAAGTCCAGCGGGTCCGCCTTCCGCTCGTCCGCCTCGACCCGGGCCCCGGCCCGCAGGTCTTCGAGGTTCCGGTGGGAGAGGCGGCCATACCCCGGGTACGCCCGGACCCGGAAGTAGACGTCCCCCTCCACCACGTAGGCCAGTCCCCGCGCCAGGAGGCGCTCGATCAGGGTCACCATGGCAGGGATGTGCACGGTGGCCCGCGGCTCGACATCTGCCTGAGGCAGCTCGAACCGGGCCATGTCCGTCTGGAACTCCTGGACATAGTGGTCGGCCACGGCGTCCCAGGTCGTCCCGGCCTCCTGGGCCCTCCGGATGATCTTGTCGTCCACGTCGGTGAAGTTGCGGACCATCCGCACCCGGTATCCCCGGAAGCGCAGGTAGCGGCGGAGGACCTCGAAGGTGAGGAGGGAGCGGGCGTGACCCAGGTGGCAGAGATCGTAGACCGTGACGCCGCAGACGTACATCCGGACCTCGCCAGCCGTGAGCGGGGTGAGCTCCTCCTTGCGCTGGGTGAGGGTGCTGTAGAGGCGCAGGGGCATCCGGATCCCCCTCAGGACAGGTCCGCCGGGTCAGTCAGCGCCGCCACGGCGATGCAGGCAATCCCCTCCCCGGCCCCGACCCAGCCCATCCCCTTCGCCGTCGTGGCCTTCACGCTGACCCGGTCCATCCCCACCTCCAGGACGCCGGCCAGGTTGGCCACCATCCCCGGCAGGTGGGGCGTGAGGAGGGGGACCTCGGCGAGGAGCGTCGCATCCACGTTCAGGATACGGTACCCCTGCGCCTTCAGTGTCCCCCAGGCCTCCTGGAGGAGGACGAGGCTGCTCGCCCCGGCCCGCGCCGGGTCGTCCACGCCGAAGCGGCGGCCGATGTCTCCCCCCGCCGCGGCACCCAGGAGGGCATCAATGAGGGCGTGGCAGAGGGCGTCGGCATCCGAGTGGCCCTCCAGCCCCTGGGGAAAGGGGACGGTCACGCCGCCCAGGACGAGGGGCCGGCCCGGGACCAGGCGGTGCATGTCCCAGCCAACCCCCACCCGCATCAACCCTCCCCCTGCGCCGCCAGGAGACGGGCCGCCACCTCCAGGTCGGCCGGATGGGTCACCTTGATGTTCTCGGCGCTCCCCGGCACCAGCGTGACCGGCCGCCCCAGCCGCTCCACGAGCGCTGCATCGTCCGTCCCCACGAAGCCGTCCGCGGCCGCCGCGGCGTGGGCCTCCAGGAGCAGGGCCCGGGCGAAGACCTGGGGGGTCTGGGCGATCCAGAGGCTCTCGCGGGGGAGCGTCCGCAGGACCCGGCCGTCCGCCCTCGCCTCCTTCACCGTCTCCGTCGCCGGCACGGCCGCCACCGCGGCGCCGTCCCGGGCGGCCGCCTCCACCGTGGCCCGTACGACGGTAACCGGCACGCACGGGCGGGCGGCATCGTGCACCAGCACCAGGTCGGTCCCGGGCGGGAGGGCCTCCAGGCCCGCCCGGACCGACGCCTGCCGCACGGAGCCGCCGGGGACGATCCGGACCACCCCCGGGAGCCGGTACGCGGCCACCACGGTCCGGGCGCAGGTCTCCTCGGTCCCGGGGGGGACCACCAGGACGTAGGCGTCGATGACCTGGGAGCAGGCGAGGCGGAGGAGGGTGCGGGCCAGGAGGGGAATCCCCCCGAGGGGGAGGAACGGCTTGGGGACCGTCCCCCCCATCCGGACGCCCGTCCCGGCGGCGGGGATTACGGCCGTCACGTGCATCGGCGCTGGGCGCCCCGGCGGAAGGGCACCGACCTCAGGCCGCCTCCGCCTCCTCCTTCAGCCGGGAGAAGATCATGCGGCCCGCCGTGGTCTGCAGGACCGAGGTGACGCAGACATCGATGGTCTGGCCGATGTGGCGCCGGCCGTTGTCGACCACCACCATGGTGCCGTCGTCCAGGTAGGCGATGCCCTGGTTGTATTCCTTCCCCTCCTTCAGGACGTAGACCCGCATGTCCTCGCCGGGGAGGACGACGGGCTTGAGGGCATTGGTCAGCGCGTTGATGTTCAGCACGGCCACGCCCTGCAGCTCGCAAACCTTGTTCAGGTTGAAGTCGTTGGTCACGACCTTGGCGTTGAGGGTTTTGGCCAGGGCCACCAGTTTGGCGTCCACCTCCCGGATCTCGGGAAAGTCCATCTCGTGGAGCTTCACCTGCACGTCGGCGTCCTTCTGCATCTTCTGGAGGATGTCCAGGCCGCGCCGGCCCCGGTTCCGCTTCAAGGGGTCGGAGGAGTCCGCGATGTGCTGGAGCTCCCGGAGGACGAACTCGGGGACGACCAGCGTTCCCTCGATGAAGCCGGTCTCGCAGATATCGGCGATGCGACCGTCAATGATGACGGAGGTGTCGAGGATTTTGTAGGACTCGGCCCGGGGCTGCTCCTTCAGGGCCCGGAGGAAGGAAACGAGGTGGACGGCCTGGCCCTTCTCCACCGCCAAGCTGGCCCCCACGTAGACGCAGAGGAGGACCAGCAGGACCTGCACGCTGGAGGCGATGGGGAGGGGCAGGGCGGCCAGCGGGCCGTCCAGGGCGGCTAGGAGGAGGAGGGCGACGATGAGGCCGAGGATGAACCCGAGGAGGCCACTGATGATGGCCCGGGGCGCCGCCTTCCGCAGCCCCACCTCCAGGAGGAGAGAGGCCCCACCGAAGGCCAGGCCCAGCACGATCCCCTGCCACGGCGCCGCCTCCCCCCGCCCCATCAGGGCGCCGGAGGCCAGTCCCACCGCGCCGCACAGGACCACGTAGACCGCGCGGACGACCAACTCGCTCATCCCGCCCGACCTCCTTCCGTTGCGGACGGCGCCACCACCTCCTCAACGTGCCCTCATGCGGTGGCGATGGTGCGATCGACCATCCGGCCCGCCGCCCCCTCATCGATCCCCGCCGCGTGGGAGATCTCGCTCACCAGGAGCTGCCGGACGGTCTCGAGCATCTTCTTCTCGCCGAAGGAGAGGTTGCGGTCCTTCTGGAGGAGCACCAGCTTGCGGAGGACCAGGGCGACCTCGTACAGGGACCCGGACCGGATCCGTTCCTGGTTGTCCTTGTACCGCCGGTTCCAGTTGGGGCAGATCTCCAGGTCGTTCCGGCGGAGGATGGCCATGACCTTCGGCACCTCGGCCCGGCGGATGACCTCCCGGAGACGGACCTGCTGCGCCTTCCGGGTCGGGACCATCACCGTCATGCCGTTGCCGAGAATACGCAGGACGTAGAAGGGTTGCCGCTCGCCGGAGACCACCTTCTCCTCGATGGCCTCCACCCGGGCGACCCCGTGGGTGGGATAGACCACCTTCTTGCCGATGGAAAAGAGCAGGGACATACCCGGGGCCCTCCGTTCCGATAGCGTAACAGAGCGTCTCGGGGCAGTCAAAGGGTTATTTCCCCGGGAAGAGGGCCTCGGGCAGCGCCGCGACGCGCCGGAGGCCTTCCAGCGTGATCCCCGGCGGTGCGGGCGCCCCGGCGTCGGCGGCGGGCAGGAGGGCGCGGGTGAAGCCGAGGCGCGCCGCCTCCGCCAGGCGACGGGGAACCTGGCGGACGGACCGGACCTCCCCCGCCAGCCCCACTTCGCCGCAGCAGACCAGGCGCGGGTCCACGGGGCGGTTCCGGGCGCTGCTGAGGACCGCGGCGACGACGGCCAGGTCGGCGGCCGGCTCCGTCACCCGCAGCCCGCCGGCCACGTTCACGTAGACATCGGAGGGGCCCAGGACGAGACCCACGTGCCGCTCCAGGACCGCCAGGAGCAGGGCGAGGCGCTCCCGGTCCACGCCCCCCGCGACCCGCCGCGCCGCGCCGAGGCCCGCCGGGGCCACCAGCGCCTGGACCTCCATGAGCATGGGGCGCTTCCCCTCCAGCGCGGCCAGGACGGCCGAGCCCGGGGCCTGCTCCGGCCGCTCGCGGAGGAGCCGGGCGGAGGGGTTGTCCACCTCCACCAGGCCCGCCTCCGTCATTTCGAAGAGTCCCACCTCCTCGGTGGAGCCGAAGCGGTGCTTGAGGACTCGCAGGACCCGGTAGGGCTGCGTCTGCTCCCCCTCGAAACTCAAGACCGTGTCCACCAGGTGCTCCAGGGCCTTCGGCCCGGCCAGGGTGCCATCTTTGGTGACGTGGCCGATGAGCAGGACGCTCATCCCCGTCTGCTTCGCGGCCCGGTGCAGCGCCGCGGCCGCCTCCCGGACCTGGCTGATGGTCCCGGGCCCAGACTGGAGCGCCTCCGCGGTCACCGTCTGGACGGAATCCAGGATGAGCAGGTGCGGGCGGGTCGCTTCCGCCTGGCCCAGGATCGCCTCCAGGCGGGTCTCGGCCAGGAGGAGGAGGCCCTCGGCGACCGCGGTGAGCCGCTCCGCCCGGCCCCGGATCTGGGCCACCGACTCCTCCCCCGAGACATAGAGGACCCGCCGCCCGCCCCGCACCGCGGCGGCGGCCGCCTGGAGCAGAAGGGTGGACTTCCCGATCCCCGGCTCCCCCCCGAGCAGGAGGACCGACCCCGGCAACAGCCCACCCCCGAGCGCTCGGTCCATCTCCGCGAGGCCGAGGGGGGTCCGGACGGCGCCCTCGGTCGGGACGGCAGTGATGGGGACCGGCGTCGCGCCGGCGTGCGCGGGCGCCGCGGCAGCCGCGCGGGCCGCCGCCCGCTCCTCCAGCAGGCTCCCCCAGGCGCCGCAGTCGGGGCACTTCCCCATCCAGCGCACGGTCTGGTAGCCGCACTGCTGGCAGACGAACGCGGTCCGGTCCTTGGCCATCCGACGGTCCATCCCGGGGCCACAACCCACTGGCCGCCTGCTCACCGGCCGCCGCCCCCCTCCTCCGCCCGATACCCAGACAGGGCTGCGTCGGGGGGCAGCAGCCGCGCAGGCGGCCGGGGCGGTCGCGCGAACGTGCGAGACCTAGTGCCGGTCCAACGAATTCCACCGAGGATTGCAGCCGAGCCGCGGGTGGCGCCGAGCGCGGCCCCCGAGCGGCCGGGCCGAGTGGGACCCCCTCGGCCTCCTGCCGCAATGCAGCGCATTGCGGGAGGGGCTGAGCGGGTGACGACGCCCGGCCGCGAGTGGGGCACGCCGGCGACAGGACC
>JBOHQK010000134.1:0-21390 GCA_050732195.1 Methylomirabilales bacterium (SeqCode) | reverse complement strand
AGGAGGCCGAGGGGGTCCCACTCGGCCCGGCCGCTCGGGGGCCGCGCCCGGCGCCACCCGCGGCTCGGCGGCAATCCCTGGGGCAATTCGTTGGAGCGGCACTAGCATCCAGGAGCCGGAGCGGCATGTCGCGCCTGGTAGGGCAGGAGTTGCCGCCGCAGGTGCTGAAGCAGCCCTCGGGCCGCGACCTTCGGGGCCGCTTCGGAGCCGGGCCGGGCGGGGCGGCGCTCCTGAAGCAGTGGGAGGCCCTGGTCGCGGCGCTGCGGCGGGCCGGCTGATGGCCCGGGAGGGGACCGTGCGGCGGATCGTGGTCGGCATCTCCGGGTCCACCGGGGCCATCTACGGCATCCGGCTGCTCCAGATCCTGCGGGATGTCCCCGGGGTGGAAACGCACCTCGTCATCAGTAACCCGGCCAAACGGACGATCGTCCAGGAGACCGAGATGACCGTCCGGCAGGTGGAAGAGCTGGCCAACGTCGCCTACGACAACAAGGACATCGGCGCCACCCTGGCCAGCGGCTCCTTCCGGACCGCCGGGATGGTGATCGCCCCCTGCAGCATCAAGACGGCGTCCGGCCTGGCCTACGGCTTTGCCGACACGCTCCTCATCCGGGCGGGAGACGTCACCCTGAAGGAGGGACGCCCCCTCGTCCTCCTGGTGCGGGAGACCCCGCTGCACCTCGGCCACCTCCGCATGCTGGCGCACCTGGCAGAGAACGGTGCAGTCATCCTTCCGCCGATGCCCGCCTTCTACAATCGCCCGAAGACGCTGGACGACATCATCAATCACACCCTGGGGCGGGTCCTGGATCGCCTGGGGATCGAGCAGCGCCTGGTGCCGGAATGGGAGGGGACCCGGCCGCCCCGCGGAGGGGAGGCCTAGGCGGTGGGGGAGAGGCCTGACCCCCCTCCGCCGAGGCAAATGCTCTCGCCGGGGGATCGGGCTCCGTGATCTCGGGCATCCTCCTGGCGGGCGGAGCCTCCACCCGAATGGGACGCCCCAAGGGTCTCCTTGAGTATCGGGGGGTCCCGTTCCTCCGGGCGGTGGCGACGGCCCTCCTTACGGGGGGCGTGGAGGAACTGGTCGCCGTCCTGAACCCGGAGGTCCCGGGCCTCCCCGAGGTGCTCCCGGCCGACACCCGGGTCCGGTGGGTCGCCGCCCCCCTCGCCTCCGCCGGCCAGCTCGCCTCCCTCCGGACGGGCCTGCACGCCCTCTCGCCGGCCTCGGAGGCCACCCTCGTCGCCCTCGTGGATCAGCCGGCCGTCCGCCCCGAGACGGTCGCCGCGCTGATCCAGGCCTTCCGCGAGACGGGGGCGCCCCTCCTCCTCCCGCTCCGCGAGGGCCGCCGCGGGCATCCGGTCTGCTTCGCCCGCGCTCTCTATCGCGACCTCCTGGAGGCCCCGGAGCAGGAGGGGGCCCGGGCTGTCATCCGGCGGCACCGAGCCCTCCTGCGGGAGGTCGTTGTGGACGACCCGGGCATCCACCAGGACGTGGACAGCCCCGAAGACCTCGCCCGCCTCGCCTGAGACGCCCCCGGGGACCGGCCGCTTGCCAGGGCCCCACTTTCCCCATAGAATGCACCCGGTCGGCAGGCATGCTCCGAAGGAGCGCCGAAGCCGAGGGGCGCTTCAGCCTCCCAACCGCGGCCGGAGGGCAGATGGACGAGACCTTCGACTATCCCCTGATGGCCCAGGCCCTGATCATGGGGCAGCGGGAGAAGGTGTATGAATTCACGCAGCAGGCCCTGGCCGCCGGCATTGATCCGAAATCCATCATCTTCAAGGGGCTCATCCCGGGGATGGACGTGGTGGGGGAGAAGTTCCGCCGGAACGAGTACTACGTCCCCCAGGTCCTCCTCTCGGCCCGGGCCATGTACGCCGGGCTCGATATATTGAAACCGCTCCTGACCCAGACGGGGGTCGCGGATTATCTGGGCACGGTCGTGATCGGGACAGCCCAGGGGGACCTGCACGACATCGGCAAGAACCTGGTGGCGATGATGATGGAGGGGGCCGGGTTTAAGGTCCACAACCTGGGGCGGGACGTGGCTCCGGAGAAGTTCGTGGAGGCGGCCAAGGAGAAGGACGCCCACATCGTCGGCATCTCGGCTCTCATGACCACCACCATGCCGGCCATGCCCCGCACCATCCAGGCCCTGGAGGCGTCGGGGATCCGGGAAAAGGTCAAGGTCATGGTCGGGGGAGCGCCCGTCAGCCAGGCCTTCTGCGACGAGATCGAGGCGGACGGCTACGCCCGGGACTCGACCGCCGCCGTGGAGAAGGCCAAGGCCCTGATGGCCAAGGCGTGAGGGGAGAGGCGGCGGCAATGGCGACCCGGGGGGATGAGTTCCTGGCGCGGCTCAAGCGGGGCGAGGTCCTGGTGTTCGACGGGGCCATGGGGACGATGCTCTTCGCCGCCGGGCTCAAGGACGGGGCCTGCCCCGAGCTCTGGAATGCAACCCATCCCGACGTCGTCCGGGGGATCCACCGGGGGTACTTCGACGCCGGGGGCGACTTCGTGGAGACCAACACCTTCGGGGGGACCCGCCTGAAGCTCACCGCCTACGGGCTCCAGGACCGGACCCGAGAACTGAACATCCTCGGGGCGAAGCTGGCCCGAGAGGTCTGCCCGCCCGGGGGGCTCGTGGCCGGGTCCATCGGTCCGACGGGCCACCTGCCCGACTGGTTCGCCCCCCTGGGGGACGTGAGCGAGGAGACCCTCACCTACAACTTCCGGGAGCAGGCCGAGGCGCTGGCCGAGGGAGGGGTGGACCTGTTCGCCGTCGAGACCATGATGTACCCGGAGGAGGCGGTTCTGGCCATCCGGGCCGCGAAGGGGGCGACGGGACTCCCGGTCATGTGCACCATGTTCTTCCAGTTCGAGCGGGACAAGGGGCGGGACCGGACGATGTGGGGGACGAGCCCGGAGGAGGCGGCGAAGATCCTCCTTGAGGCCGGAGCCGACGTGGTCGGGATGAACTGCGGGGACGGGGGGCCGGAGCGGGCCGCGGCCATCGTGCGGGCGATGCGGAGCGTGACCGACGCGCCCCTGATCGTCTACCCGAACGCCGGACTGCCCATCGTACACAAGGACGGCCGGACCACCTATGAACTCTCCCCTGAGGAAATGGTGGAGGGCTACCCGGCGATCCTCGAGGCCGGCGCCAACATCGTGGGCGGGTGCTGCGGGACCAGTCCGGCCCACCTCGCCAAGATCAGCGCCCTGGTCAAGGCGGGGCGGTAGGGTGGACCTGGCTGTCGCCTACGATCTCGCCCTCCCGCCCCGGGAAGTCCTCCGGCTTCAGGGGTACAGGCGCCCCAGCGACACCCCCACCCGCGAGGTCCTGGCCATCCTGGAGGAAGCGCTCCGCGAGGCCCGGTGCCTCCTCGCCCCCCGCCACGCCTTCCGGGTCTTCGACGTGGCCGCGGTCAGCGCCGAGGGCATCCGATTGGCAGGCGGGGAGACCCTACGGTTCGCCGGGACGGAGCGCCGGTGGGGCCCCTTCACCCAGGTGGGGCTGGGGATCCTGACCATAGGGGAGGCCCTCGAGCAACGGGTGGACGCGCTCCTCGAGGCGCGGGAGTTCCCCCTGGCCTTCATGCTGGACGCCGCAGGCTGGGTGGCAATCGAGGAGGGAGCCCTCGCCCTCACCAACACCATCTGCAACGTCCACATCGCCCGGGGGCTCAAGGCGACACCCCGCCACAGCCCCGGGTACGCCGGCTGGGACATCTGGGACCAGCAGGTCCTCTTCCGACTCCTGCCGGCCGAGAGCATCGGCGTCCGGATCAACGATTACTGCGTCATGGTCCCCGGGAAGTCCCTCTCCTTCGGGGTGGGGATCGGCCCGGCGGCAAAGGTGGAGCAGGTTCACAAGTGCCAGCGGTGCGACCTGCGGGACTGCGCCTTCCGGCTGGCCCCCCGCCGCGCGGCGCTGCCGCTCACGAGCGAGACCTTCCTCGCGCGAGAGGGGACCTGGGACCGACTCCTGGGGCGGTCCTGAGGGGGAGATCCCGGACGGCGGGAGGGCCCCGCCGCCCGGAGGGGACGGCTAGCGATCGTGCCGGTAGTGGCGAAAGTCGCGCTGGTGCGGAGGCCGGTCGCGCCGGAGGTCACGAACATCCTCCCGAAGTTCGGCCCTGTCCCGCCGCAATTCCCGCCGGTCCTCCCGGACCTCAGCCCAGTCCTCGCGCAGCTCTCCCCGGTCCTCCCGCAGCTCCTGGAGATCCCGTCGGACCGCCTCTCGGTCGCCTGCCCGAAGGTCTTCCCGGAGCTGCGCCCGATCGCCGGCAATCTCCTGCCGGTCATCCCGGATCTCGCGCAGGTCCTCCCGGATCTCCCGGCGGTCCTGGCGGATCCCGCGGAGATCGTGGCGGATCTCCCGGCGGTCGCCCTGGATCTCCTGGGCAGCCGCCGAACTGACCAACAGGAGCGTGGCGCACGCCATGACGAGGGCAGAGGGTCTCTGAGATCCCGCCCCCCCGGGGGCACTGACCCTTCTCCACATATTCTTGACCTCCTTTCTCGAGGCTTCAGTCCCTTAGACCCCGGCCCCCCGAGGGCGTTGAACCGGTGGCCTCCCCCTTGCACTCCAGGGGAGCGGCCATGGAGCGGCACGGCAGACGCGGGCATCGAGGTTGGGTAGCGGACTGCCCAGGCAGGCGCGATTTACCCCGGGGGGGCTCCAGGGCCGCCCGGGGGCTGGTGGCGGCCCTGGCCGGGACGCTCATCTTCGGCGCCTGTGCCACGCCCCCGGTGCCGGAGGGCCGGCCGCCCGCACCGGGTGGAGAACCGCCGCCGGCCCTCCCCTCGGTGGCCAGGCCCGAGGCGGCCGAAGTGGGCCTCGCCTCCTGGTACGGGCGGGGGGACCACGGGAAGCGGACGGCCAATGGCGAGCCCTTCGACATGGAGGCCTTCACGGCGGCGCACCGGTCGCTTCCCTTTGGGACCTGGGTCCGGGTCACCCACCTTGCCACCAGGCGCACCGTAATGGTCCGGATCAACGACCGGGGGCCATGGGTCGAGGGGCGCGTCATCGACCTGTCGCGCCGGGCGGCCCAGGCCCTCGGAATCCTGTGGGACGGGGTCGCACGGGTGCGGCTGGAAGTGGTCCGCTCGCCCTGAGGGAGGGCAGGTGCTCAGCATCAGCCTCAAGGTCGAAGGGATGGCGGAGCGGGCAGGCGAAGGGGGACTCACCTGTCCCGAGCGGATCCGAGCCGCCGTGGGCGGGATCGCCGGTGTCCTGGATGTCGGCTATGAGAAGGGACGGGACCGGTTCTTCCTAACCCTGGACCCCCGCCTGGTCTCGGTCCTCACCATCATCACGGCCATCGAGCGGCTGGGGCGGGACAGTAGCCACACGTACCGTCCCACCGACCTCCGCCCGGAGAGCCTGCGGGAGCCCCGGGCCCTGATCTCCTTCGAGGTGCACTACCAGACTCGGGAGGCCTTCCTCTCGGCCTACTCCTTCAACCTGAGCGGCGGGGGGCTCTTCCTGTGCACCCCCCAGCCACTGGCGGTGGGGGATCGGCTCCGGGTTCTCTTCACCCTGCCCGGGGGGAATGCCCCCTTCGAAGCCACGGCTCAGGTGGCCTGGTTGAGCGAGCCCCGCCTCGGCAACCCGTACCCGGCCGGAATGGGGGTCCAGTTTCTGGACTTGCCGCTCGAGGCCCGGGACGCCATTGCCGTTCTGATCACCGCCCACCTCCCCCAGCCGGCCAAGCCCTCCGCGAACACCGCCCCGTAGGCCCCGCCGGGGCCCCTCCCGTCAGAACCGGACCCCGGCCCCCACCGCCACGTCCCCCTCGCCCGTTTCAAAGGGGAAGACGTCGAACCCCCGCGGTTCTGTGCGTGGCGGCGGCTGAGGCCCCGTCCCACGGCGATCCCCGGCGCCGCCCCCGCCACGACATCCGAGGCCCAGTGCCGGTCCAGCACCATCCGGGAGGCCGCCACGAGGCCCGCCGCCCCGTATGCCAGGGCGGGGACGGGGTCAGCGTAGCGGTCCGCGAAGACGGCGGCGACGGCAAACACCCCGGAGGCGTGCCCCGACGGGAAGGCGTCATCCCGGGTGAAAGGATCGAAGTGGTGCGCCCCCTGGCCGGCGTCCGGCGGGGCCCGGCCTGTGAGGCGCTTGAAGCCGCTCGTCAAGAGGGCCGTGAAGACGTGGGCCTCCATGGCGACGAGGCTCGCATCCCGGAGCCGGGTCTCGCCCGTGGCCTGCTGTTGTAGCAGGCCCAGGGCGAGGAGGGTGGCGTTCACGCTCACCACGACCCACCCATTCCCGGCCTTGGTCGCGCCCTCCGCCACGTCCCGCCCCGTCGGCCCCGTGGCGGCCTGGACCCGCTCCCGGATCTCCCGATCCGCCAGGATGAGCCCGGCGAGGCCGAGGGTGAGACCGCCCGCCAGCACGGCCGTCTCCCGGTCCAGGCGGAGCGGGGCCGTCAGCAGATAGATTCCATCGGTCACGAGGGCCTCGACGGTTCGAGCGGCGGCGCCAGCGGCGCCCTCCTCCCCGGGCGGGGCCGCTCTCTCCTCAGCCGGGCAGAGGTGGGGGACCGCGAGGAGAAGAACGAGGAGGAGCGCCCCCGCCCGTAGCACACGCGCTCCTAACGCGAGAGGAAGATCCCGATGGCCGCCCCACCCAGGACCAGGTAGACGGCGTCCAGGCGGTAGCGCCACAGGAGGACGACACTGGCCACCGCGATGGTCCCGGTGGCCAGGCTCACGAGTGCGCCCTGGGCCAGCGGGACGGTGGCCCCCAGAATCGCCCCCACGACGGCGGCGTTCACCGCCCGAAGGAACGCCTGGACGGCTTCGGCCCGCCGGATCCGGTCCATGAGGGGGATGGCCAGCAGGATGGCGGCAAAGGCCGGGAGGAAGACGGCGGCGGCGGCGAGGGCGGCCCCGGTGAGGCCACCCACCTGGTAGCCCACGAAAGCCGACAGGTTCACGATGGGCCCGGGGGTGATCTGGCTCAGGGCGATCCCGTCCAGAAACGTCCGCAGATCGAGCCACCCGTAGCGCTCCACCGCCTCCCGGTAGATGAAGGGAAGGATGACGTAGCCCCCGCCATACACGAAGGCCCCGGCCTTGAAAAACAGCCAGGCCAGGTCCAGGGCGGGCAGGGCGGCCGCCCCGGGGAGAGCAGCCGGCGCCGCCGGGAGGGCAGGGGCGGCGGCCAGGAGGGCAAACCCGGCTCCCGCCCCCCGGGCCCGCTCGAGGAGAACCCCCAGGCACCCCGCGGCCAGCAGGACCAGGACGGCGTCCGCCTGCCACAGCCAGGTCGCCAGGAAGGCTGCGCCGGCGAGCAGGCCCAGGGGGAGGGTCGTGACTGCGCTCCGTCCGAGACGCCAGCAGGTGAAGACCACGATGGCCACCACCGCCGGGTTGACCCCGGTGAACATCCCCTGGACCCGGGGGAGGGTCCCGTAACGGCTGTAGAGCCAGGTGAGGGTAGTGATGATGGCAAAGCCGGGGAGGATGAAGGCGACGCCGCTCAGGATCGCGCCCTTAAGCCCGGCCCGGAGATACCCGATGTAGATCCCGAGTTGCGTGGAGGCCGGCCCCGGGAGCATCTGGCACAGGGCCAGACCCTCCATGAACTGGGCCTTGGAGAGCCAGCCCCGCCGCTCGACCGCCTCTGCCTCCATCATGGCGATGTGGGCCAGCGGGCCGCCGAAGCCGCTCACGCCGAGGCGGAGGAAGAGGCGGCACAGGGGCCAGAGCACCCGAGCCTCCCTGCAGAAAAAGAAAGGGCGACGGTGGTGTCGCCCTTCCCTCCCTGCGCTGGCGCCTCAGGCGGTGGGAGCCTCCGCCATGAAGCGCTCGTACCGGCCGTGCTCCCGGGCGGCGTCCATGAACGCCTGGACCAGTTCGGGTCTGGACATGGGGGGGATCTCGCAGGAGGTGGAGAGGATGTAGGCGGAATGGCGCGCGGCCGTGGCCACGCAGCGCTTGACCTCCGCCTCCATCTGCGCTGCCGTCGCCCGCTCGAAGATGGTGGCGTCCACGTTCCCGATGACCACGGCTCGCTTCCTGCTCACCTCCATGAGGCGCTTGAGCTGGTCCACGCTCGGGTCAATGTCAATGCTGATGGTAGCGAACCCGGCGTCAATCAGGTCCTCGTAGAGGGGGTGTGTCATCCCGCAGATGTGGACGGTCAGGTTCACCTTCTTCTGCTTGTAGTACTCGATCAGCTCCTTGTGGTAGGGCTTGACGAAGGTGCGGTAATCGTCGGGGGAGATGAGGCTGCAGGAGCCGGTAGGCTCCGAGAGGGAGAGGCCGATCTTCGTCGCCGCCACCAGGTCGCCGAACTGCTTGGTGAACTCGGTGGTGAACCGCATCAGGTCGTGGACGAACTGCGGCTCATCCACCGTGTCCAGGAGGAGGTTCTCGGGGCCCCGCATCAGCATGGCCACGGTCCAGGGGCCCGTGACCACCGCCCCGACGGCGGCCGGGACCTTGGCCGCCATGAGCCCCTCGCAGAGCTCAAGGAAGCCCGGTAGCCGCCCCGCCTTCTTCGGATCCGGGATCTCCATCCGGGCCAGCTTCCCCTTCTCCTCCGCCAGGACGTGGGTCCCGATGGAGGGGACGATGGTGTCCGAGTATTTCACCTCGCACCCCATCGCCTCCGCCTCCTTGGCCAGGTCGGTGTAGGCCAGGACCACGTCGTGCTGCAGCCTCTCGTAGGCGTTGAGCTGGGCCTTGATCGCCTTCTGGGGGTTGCTGCAGTACTCCCGGATGGTCAGGCCGTCCTGGACCCCGGCGTAGGCGGCGATGATGGGGTAAACGGGGATGCGGTCGGTGAAGGTCCGCTTGTAGGCGGCCACCACGTGCTCCTTCCCCGTGAACCTGTCTTTCCCGGCCTGGACGTCCCAGAGCTTGTTGACCGCCAGGTATTGGGGGGGGAACTTCCCCTCGTACTGCATGAACTGGGTCACCGGGTAGCGGATGCCCCCCTTGTGGGTCCCCCGCAGTCCCTCCAGCACCTCCTCCATCTTCCCCCACGGGATGCTGAAGGCCATCTCGTGGTCCTGGGTCTGGCCGAAGATCCGGTCCCCGGAGCAGGGGAGGATGACCTGGCACTCCTGGGTCTTCATGGTGGTCACGATGATCTCGGCGCAGTCAATCCGCCCGCCGAAGGAGGAGGTGAGCTTGCCCCCCCGCTTCCAGAGGGCCCCCTGGACCAGGCGCATCACCTGGGCGGGGTTCGCATAGATCACCACCAGGTCCGGCTCGAAGTTCGCCCGCTCGAGGGGCGCCGCCACGAACCCGTCGTAATGCCTGTGGGCGAACTTGTCCACGGCCGCCTCGGAGCGGGCGCCGGCCTCGGGGGTCGCGGTGTACATCCCGGCGCAGAGGTTCCCGTCGCTGTAGAACTTGAGTTCCCTGTCCAGCCCGAGGGCCACGATCCCGAGGGAGCAGATCGAGTCCTCCCGGGTGAGCGCGATACTCCACCCGTAGCGGCGGACCATGTCAATGGTCTGGCAGTTGGCGAAATGGGCCTTGAAGTCGCGGGCCGGCCGGCGGGCCTTCTCGGGGATGGGCTCGCCGGGGCGCAGCATCCGGACGGCGACCGGAAAGGTCTGCGGACGGAGGTACTCGGTCAACTCCTCATTCGCCTTCTTGGGATCCACCACGGGGAGCCCTCCTTCCGGAGCGGCGGGCCAGCAGCAGAGGCGGGAACATCACCGGGACAGATATCTCGGCTATCAGTAACAGGGGGCCGGGGCGATGTCAAGGCGCGCCGGTCTCGGCCAGGGCGCGCCGGGCGCTACTTCGCCCCGCAACCCGGTTTCGGGAGCGCCGCAGCCGGGCCAGTCCTGGGGCGAGCGGCGCGAGCCAGGACCAGGCCGCTCGCATGTGGACGCGCATGGGGCGGCTCGCGCTGTTGTTGCCCGGCTCATACGCGACTTGAAGGGTACCGGGGAGGCTGGCGACACTGAACTGACAGGAAGTTGCAGCCCGTTCCGCGAATTCATTTGACGGCGGTTCCGGCGCTCCAGTATCGTTTGGCGGGTTTCATCGAGCTCTGAGCAAACTTCTAAACCTCTTTCGAGATCCAGTATCCGAATCCACGGGAAAATGACTCTTCGTCCCCTCGAGCCTTCTCTTGTCCCGCCGGCGGAGATCGCCCGCCGGCTCACCCTCCTTCAGCAACGCATCCAGGCCCTCGACCTGGACGCTGCCCTCATCCTCCAGAATGCGGACCTCTACTATTTCACGGGGACCGTTCAGGATGGGGTTCTCCTGGTGCCCGCGGAGGCCCCCCCGCTCTTCTTCGTCCGCCGGAGCCTGAGCCGGGCCCGCGAGGAGGGTCGCATCGCGGAGGTCATCCCGTACCGGGTGTATAGCGAGATCCCCCGCCTGGCCGTGGAGCGGGGATGGCGGCGCCTGAGCCGTCTGGGCCTGGAACTGGATGTCCTGCCGGTGACCCTCTACCAGCGGCTCCAGAAGGCCTTCCCCGGGGCCGAGATGGCGGACCTCTCCATGGAGGTCCGGGTGCTCCGCGCCCGCAAGAGCGCCTGGGAGGTCGAAGCGATCCGGGCGGCCGCGGCCATCTCGGCGCGGATGGCGGCCCGCTTGGCCGCGGTCGCGCGGGAGGGCATGAGCGAGGTGGAACTGGCGGCGGAGGTGGAGGCGGAGGCCCGGCGGGCGGGGCACCAGGGCCAGGTCCGGTTCCGGCGGTTCAACCAGGAGTCCTTCTACGGGCACCTGCTCGCGGGCCCCCACAGCGCGGTCCCGGCCTTCCTCGACTCCCCCACCGGGGGCCGGGGGCCCTACCCGGCGGTGGGGCACGGGGCTTCCTTCCGGCCGATCCACCGTGGCGAGCCGATCCTCCTCGACCTGGTGGGGGCCTGCCATGGGTACTACGCCGACATGACCCGGACCTTCGTCCTGGGGGAGGCACGGGGGGAAGTCCTGCGGGCCTACGCCGCCGTCCGGGCGATCTGGGAGGTGGCGCGGGACGCCCTGCGCCCGGGCATTCGCGCGGACGCGATCTTCGCCGCGGCCTCCGCGGCGGCTCAGGACCTCGGGTATGGGGAAGCCTTCATGCGCTCCGGCGAGGGGCAGCTCTCCTATGTGGGGCACGGGGTCGGGTTGGAGATTGACGAGGTCCCGTTTCTCGCCCGGGGCTTCGAGATGCCCCTCGAGGAGGGGATGGTCCTGGCCGTAGAGCCGAAGCTCACCCTCCCGGAGATCGGGGTCATCGGCCTGGAGGACACGTTCCTGGTCACCGCGAGGGAGGCCGAGGCCCTCACGGAGGTCCCGCGGGACCTGACGGTGCTTGAGCCATGATCCTGGCCGTGGGGGAGAAGGAGCCCCGGATCGCCCCGGGGGCGTTCGTGGCGACCTCCGCTGTCCTCATCGGGGAGGTGACCCTGGAGGACGGGGCCTCGGTCTGGTACCAGGCTGTCCTCGACGGAGGCCAGGGGCCGGTGCGGATCGGTCCCCGGACGAACGTCCAGGACGGGGCCGTCCTGACCGGCACCGCGGAGACGCCGCTGACCGTCGGCACCGGCGTCTCGGTCGGCCATGCCGCCATCCTCTCCGGGTGCCGGGTCGAGGAGGGCGCCCTCATCGCGATCCGGGCCGCTGTCCTGGAGGGGGCGAGGGTGGGGGCGGAGGCGATCGTCGGCGCCGGGGCGGTCGTCCCGCCCGGAGGAGGAGTCCCGCCCCGCACCCTCGTCCTGGGGAACCCGGCGACCACAAAGCGGGCAGTTACTGAGGAGGAGGTGGCCGAGAACCGGCGCCGCGTCGAACGTTACGCCGCCCTCGCGCAGGGCTACCGGACGGCCACCGCCACGGCGCGAGAGGGCAGCGCCGACTAGTGCCGCTCCAAGCGCTCCGGCCCAAGCCTGACAGACCGTTCTACCGCGGGTCCTGTCGCCGGCGGGCCCCCTGCGCGGCCGGCCGTCGTCACCCGCTCTGCCCCTTCCGCCATTCAGGGAATGGCGAAAGGAGGCCGAGGGGGTCCCACTCGGCCCGGCCGCTCGGGGGCCGCGCCCGGCGCCACCCGCGGCCCGGCTGCCATCCTCGGTGCAAGTCGTTGGCCCGGCACTAGCCTCTGGATTGCGGAGCCCCCGCCAATTGTCGCTCGCGATACGCCCGTGCTAGAATGCGCCGCGCGTCCGGAAGGAAAGCGGTGACCGACACACCCTGGCCGCCCACCTACGACGAGACCTATTCTCCCGCCCCGGCTGACCGGTACTGGTTCCGGGAGCACGAAACGATGGACCCGGAAGAGCGCGCAGCGGTCATCCTGGGGAAGCTCCGGGCGCAGCTGGCCTACGCCTGGGAGCGGGCTCCCTTCTACCGCCTCAAGTGGCGGGCGGCAGGGCTCGAGCCGGGGGACGTCAAAACACTCGAGGACTTCCGCCGCGTCCCGGTCGTGACGAAAGAGGAGATCCGGGCGGACCAGGAGGCGCACCCGCCCTTCGGCTCCTACCTCTGCGTCCCCCGGGAGGAGGTGGTGCGGGTCCACGGGACCTCCGGGACGACCGGCAAGCCGACCGCCTTCGCCATCGGCCGGGACGACTGGCTGCGCATCCGGAACGCCCACGCCCGGATCATGTGGTCCTTTGGGGTCCGACCAGCGGACACGCTCTTCATCGGCTCCTTCTTCAGCCTGTACATGGGCTCTTGGGGCGCGCTCGCCGGGGCGGAGCGCCTCGGGATGACCGCCTTCCCCTTCGGGGCCGGCGTCCCGGGCCAGACGAAGGTCGCCCTCCGCTGGATCCGGGACCTCAAGCCGACGGCCTTTTACGGGACCCCCTCCTACGGGCTCCACCTCGCGGAGAAGGCCCGCGAGGAGGGGCTGGACCCCCGCCGGGACTTTGCCTTCCGGGTGCTCTTCTTCTCGGGGGAGCCCGGGGCCGGGATCCCGGCCACCAAGCGGCAGATCGAGGAGACCTACGGGGGGATCTGCGTGGACACCGGTTCGATGGCCGAGATGACTCCCTGGATGACCAGCGCCGAGTGCCAGCATCGAACCGGGATGCACCTCTGGCAGGACCTGGTCTACACCGAGATCCTCCACCCGGAGACGCGGCAGGCGGTCCCCCCGGGAGGCGAAGGGGTCCCGGTCTACACGCACCTGGAGCGGACCTCCCAGCCGATGATCCGGCTCTGGTCCGGGGACCTGGCAACCTGGACCGACGCCCCCTGCCCCTGCGGGCGGACGTACCCCCGCCTCCCGAAGGGGATCACCGGCCGGGTGGACGACATGTTCATCGTCCGGGGGGAGAACATCTACCCGAGCGCCATTGAGGACACGCTCCGGGCCACGCCCGGCTTCGGCGCGGAGTTCCGGATTATCATCTCGCGGGAGGAGGCCATGGACCGCCTCGTTGTTCAGGCGGAATACTCCCGCGAGGTGGCCGCGCAGGCGGCGGGGGACGAGGGGGTCCTGGCGCGGCTCCGCCGGGAGATGGAGGAGCGCCTCCGGACCGTGATCGGCGTCTGGCCGACGGTCCAGCTCCAGCCTCCGGACGCGTTCCCGCGGACCGAGTTCAAGGCCCGGCGGGTCATTGACAACCGGGATCTCTTTCACTCGCTGCGTGGAGGCGGGTGACGGGCGGACGGGACCGGCCCTGAAGGGAGGAGGCGCCGATGGCAACCGACGAGGCCCGGGACCGGCTCCGGGCGGAGTGGGCCGCGTGGGAAGAGGGCGAACTGGCCGCCTTCCTCGGGCGGCGGCCCGAGCGACAGGCGGCGTTCCGGACCCTCTCCGGCCTCCCGGTGGAGCGGGTCTATACCCCCCTCGACAGCGGGAGGTTCGACACCACGGCGAAGCTCGGCCTCCCGGGCCGGTTCCCCTTCACCCGGGGTCCCTATCCCACCATGTACCGGGGGCAGCTCTGGACCATGCGCCAGATCGCCGGCTTCGGGACGGCGCCCGAGACCAACCAGCGGTTCCGGTACCTCCTGGCCCAGGGCCAGACCGGCCTCTCCATCGACTTCGACATGCCGACCCTGATGGGCTACGACTCGGACGACCGGATGGCCGAGGGAGAGGTGGGCCGGGAAGGGGTGGCGGTGGACACGCTGGCCGACTACGAGGAGCTCCTGGGCGGGATCGACCTCGGGCGGATCAGCGTCTCCATGACCATCAACCCGACCGCCTGGATCCTCCTGGCCATGTACGTGGCCCTGGCCGAGCGGCGGGGGACCCCCTTCGCCGACCTCTCGGGGACGATCCAGAACGACATCATCAAGGAGTTCACCGCGCAGAAGGAGTGGATCTACCCGATCCGGCCCTCGATGCGGATCGTCCGGGACACCATCACCTACGGCGCGGAGCACCTCCCCCGCTACAACCCGGTCAACATCAGCGGCTACCACATCCGGGACGCCGGGGCCACGGCGGTCCAGGAGCTGGCCTTCACGCTGGCCGCCGGGATCGCCTACGTGGAGGAGGTCCTGAAGACCGGGGTGCCCGTGGATACCTTCGCCCCCCGCCTCTCCTTTTACTTCATCAGCCAGAGCGACCTCTTCGAGGAGATCGCCAAGTTCCGGGCCGCCCGGCGGATGTGGGCCCGGATCATGCGGGAGCGCTTCGGGGCGACCCGGCCGGATTCCATGCGCCTGCGCTTCCACTGCCAGACGGCCGGTTCGTCGCTGACGGCGGTCCAGCCGATGAACAACGTCGTCCGGACCGCCCTCCAGGCGCTCGCGGCCGTCCTGGGGGGCTGCCAGTCCCTCCACACGAACGGGATGGACGAGGCGCTCGCGATCCCCTCGGAGGAGGCGATGAAGCTGGCCCTGCGGACCCAGCAAATCATCGCCGAGGAGACTGGCGTCCCCAGCACCATTGATCCCCTGGGCGGCTCCTACTACCTCGAGACCCTCACCGACCAGATCGAGGCCGCCGCCCGGGCGTACCTGGAGAAGATCGACGCCCTCGGCGGGACACTGGCGGCGGTGGAGAAGAACTACATGCAGCGGGAGATCGCCGACGCCGCGTACGCCTTCCAGCTGGCCAAGGAGCGGGGGGAGCGGGTGGTCGTCGGGGTGAACCGGTACCGCGACCCCCAGGAGGACCCCCTGCCCGTCCGGCTCCACCGGGTGGACCCGGAGACCGAGGCGCGGCAGATCGCCCGTCTGAAGCGGGTGAAGGCCGGGCGGGACGGCCCGGCCATCGCCCGCTGCCTCCGGGACCTCCAGGAGGCCGCGCGAGACGAGCGGGCAAACCTGATGCCGCCCACGCTTGCGGCCGTCAAGGCCTACGCCAGCATGGGGGAGATCGTCCAGGCGCTCAAGGAAGTGTTTGGCCGGTACGTGGAGGCCCCCGTCTTCTAGGAGTAGGCCCGGCCCGGGAGGCTCGGGCGGTGGGTCCCGGACGCCGGGGGTTCCGTGGAGCAGCGATGGGGAAACGGAAGATCCGGGTGCTCGTGGCGAAGTGTGGGCTCGACGGCCATGACCGGGGCGTGAAGGTCGTCGCCCGGGCCCTCCGGGACGCCGGGATGGAGGTCATCTACACCGGGCTCCACCAGACGCCGGAGCAGGTCGTGGCCGCGGCGGTCCAGGAGGACGTGGATGTCATCGGGCTGAGCATCCTCTCGGGCGCCCACATGACCATCTTCCCGAAGCTCCTCGCGCTGCTCCGGGAGCGGGGGGCAGGGGACATGCTGGTCGTGGGGGGTGGGACGATGCTCCCCGAAGACATCCAGGCGCTCAAGGCGATGGGGGTGGCGGAGGTCTTCGTCCCCGACACCCCGCTTCAGGACATCGTCACGTTCATCCGGGGAGCCGTGAGGACCTGAGGCTCCTGGCAACCGGAGGGGACCAGAGGGGTCGGGGCACACCAGGTGGTGTGCGAGCTGCTCGCCCTGGGCTACTCGGGCTGGCGGGGAGGGGGGCATGCGCCTGTCGGGACGGGTGGCCCTGGTGACGGGGGGCTCCCGCGGGATCGGGCGGGCCATCTGCGAGGCCCTGGCGGACGCCGGCGCGGCCGTCGCCATCAACTACCAGGGGAGTGAGCGGGCGGCCCGGGAGGTGGCGCGGGAGATCGCGGAGGCCGGCGGAGTCGCCGACATCTTCCAGGCCGACGTGAGCCAGCGGGAAGAGGTCCAGCGAATGAAGAAGCAGGTCCTGGCCCGTTTTGGCCGCGTGGACCTGCTCGTGAACAACGCGGGGATCACGCGGGACCGGACCTTCGTCCGGATGGACGAGGAGGCCTGGGCCGCGGTTCTGTCGGTCAACCTGAACGGCGTGTTCTACTGCACCAAGGCGTTCCTGGACGGGATGCTCGAGCGGCGCTACGGGCGGATCGTCCAGATCTCCTCGATCGTGGGGCAGACGGGCAACTACGGCCAGGCCAACTACGCCGCGGCCAAGGCGGCCCTCCTCGGGCTTACCAAGACCCTGGCGAAGGAACTCGCCACAAAGGGGATCACGGTCAACGCAGTCGCTCCTGGGTTTATCGAGACCGAGATGGTTTCGGCGGTTCCGGAGGAGATCCGGGGAAAAATCGTGAAGCAGATTCCCATGGGACGCCTTGGGACGGCCCAGGAGGTGGCCAAGGGCGTCGTCTTCCTGCTGTCTGACGACGCCTCGTACATTACTGGCCAGACCCTGAACGTCAACGGCGGGATGTACGTGTGAAATATTCTCTAAAGTAACTTATGGATATTATAGACTAACATATTATAAACCATCATGTTACAATGTAATAGCGCGCTGCATAAAAAATGCTTGACAGCCATGATGCTATGCGTCATACTGCAAAGCCTCAGGGCCGATAGGGTCTCTGCCCATGGGGGGCGGGGCAGTCGGCCCGCAACACCCGCAAGGGAGGAGGCCGAAGATGTCCGAGAAGCAGTTCCCCTACCTCATGAGCCCCGAGACCATCGCCGACGCCGTGAACAAGAATCTGGAATTCGCCACCTTCGCCCGCGAGGAGATCACGCGTCTCCTCTGGCGGACGGCGGACTTCGCCACTGCCACCAGCGAGGTAGCCCTCAAGTTCTCCGAGGATCTCCGCAGCCGGCTGCTCGCCTCCGACAGCGACGTGAAGGCCCTCGCCCAGGGGATGAATGAGCTCCTGCGCGACCTACCGAAGGATCCCGTAACCCTCGGCCAGAAGGTCCTGGGCCTCACCCTCGACGGCAGCCAGAAGTTGATGGACCTGAACGTGGCGGCCGCCCGGGGCCTCCTGGGTCTGGGCGAGACCCTCGTCATCCGCGCCGAGCAGGCAGCCAAGGAGAACGCGGAGGCCACCTCGGCCTACCTGGCGAAGGTGCAGGCCATCTACCACCCGATGCCCCAGAACTAGCCCTCCGCGAAACCGAACGGCCGGCATGAATCTTCCTGCCGGCCGTTTGTTTTTCCCTCGGTTCTCCGAACGGTCAGCCCCTGGCCAGCTTCTCCTCCACCTCCCGGAGCTTCGCCTTCAGGGCCTCCACCTCAGCCTTGAGGGCGGCGGTCCGGTCCCCCTCATCCGTGGCCCGTGGAGCCATGCCCCGCCAGAGGGCCTCCATGGGAGCCAGCCAGCCCTCGGCGACCTTCCCTCCGGCTTTGGCCAGTTCCTGGAGCTGTTTCTCCCCCTCCCGCTGGGCCTTCAGGAAGGCATCCAGGTTGGAAGCCAGGGCCTGCTGGAGGGCGGCCTGCATCGCCTCCCCATACTGGACGAGTTGGTGCAGGAACTGGACCGGGAGAGGATGACGCTTCTGCTTCTCCCCCTCCAGAAGGATCTGGGCCAGCGTAACGCTCGTCAGGTCCTCCTCGGTGTCGGCGTCCACGACCCGGATCGCTTTCCCCTGGCGGACCATCTCGGCGATCTCCTCCAGGGTGACGTACCGACTCTGACTCGGGTCGTAGAGTTTCCGGTTGCTGTACTTCTTGATGGTGACCGTGCCGGCAGCCATCCCCGCTCCCGTCCCGGCCATCGGTCCCGGGACCAGGTGGCATCTTAGATGAGGGTCTCCGGTCTGTCAAATAAGCCGGGGCGGGGGGAGGCGGAGGCGGGACGCGATGGTGGCGGGGGAGGTCCCGAGCCGGCGCCCGACCTGACGCAGGGAGAGACCCGCAGGGCGGCGGGCACGGAGCAGGGCGAGGTCCAGCGGCTTCGTGAGGGGGATGGCTCCGGCCTCCCGGAACCCCGCCTCCTGCAGCCTGGAGGCGCGCTGCAACACTGACCCCCTGTTCACGCGCGATCGCGCCGCTGCCTCCGGCCCCCCTTCCCGTTCCCGCCGGTCCGGGCGAGGGCTGCCTCCAGCCGGAGGAGGCGCTGGTGAAGGGGGAGCAGGTCCGGATGGTGCCGGGACCAGCCGGCGACGAAGGCCCGGCGTCCGATCGCCGCGAGCGCCTCCCGCGCTGCACGGGGATCCCGCGGGCGGAGGCGAAAAATCCTCCGCCCCAGCTCGACGAAGAGCGCTTGCTGGGCACGCAGGAGGCGCTGCCGCACCACGTCCCGTCCTGTGATGCCCGCCATGCTGTCTTCCGACCCCGCCCAGCCCGCCCCCACCCCCGGGGAGCCAACACCCCCGGGGGTGGACGCGCTCCCTCCCCCCCCGCGCCTTTGAACCCTACTCTTCGCCGTGAAGCGTGGGAATCGCGGCCAGCCGGACCGGGTCGCGCGGGACTCCCGGACCCCCCGCGGCTGTCGGGGAAGAGACGTCTGCCAGCAGGGCGCCCGCCTCAGCCACCTCCCCCAGGGCGAGTAGCCGGGTCACCACCGCGGCCATGACGGGCCACTTCTGGGCACGCCGTGGGTGGTCGGCGGCCCGCAGATAGGCCGACCGGACACTGACCTTCTGGTAGCACTGTCCCCGAGGTTCTGGAGAAGGTCGCCGACCCGGACCAGGGCAGCCCCGGCCCCCGCCGCTTCCGCGTCGAGGAAGGCTTGGTGGGCGCGGCGCAAGGCACGCGCCGGCTGGCCCCGGGTTGCCGCTACGCTGGCCTCCGCCAGGGCGCCCTCCCAGTCTCCCGGCGCGCACCGCGTGCTCAGGCGGGCTCCCCCGGGAACACCGAGCCAAAGCGTCGCGGCAACCGTGACAAGGATGGCCAGCACCGCTCCCTGAACGCCCAGCCACGCCCCAACCCCGGCCCCTCCCCGACCCCCTGCCTGTCCCATCCCTATCCTCCCGCCCCGCACGCGCCCTCGCGACGCGAAAACGGAGAGGCAAGGGCCACGCCGGGTGCCCCCGTTGGCACCCATGACGCAATAGGCCGGAGGTAAAGGATTTAGCGGCGGAGGAGCGAAGCGCGGCGTGGTGGGAGAAGGGAACGGGTTCCGAGGTGAAGCAGAGCGTTTCCGAAACGAAACACGCCTAGCGGCCGGACGGCTCGATCCGGTACGCCTTCATCTTGCGCCACAGGGTGGTCCGCCCGATCCCGAGGGCCCGGGCGGCCAGGCTCAAGTTCCCGTTGAGCTCGTGGATCCGGCGCAGGATCAGTTCCCGCTCCATCTCTTCCAGCGTGCCCGCCGCGGGCGCGGGCCCGTCCCCTTTGGAGCGGGGGCCGCTCCGCAGGACCTCCGGGAGGTCCTCCGGACGGATCACAGGGCCTGTGGTGAAGGCGACCGCCTGTTCGACGGCGTTCTCCAGTTCCCGGATGTTGCCGGGGTAGTCGTAGGCCTGGAGCAGGGCCAGGGCCTCCCCGCTGAAGCCCTTCATCGGCTTGCCTGACCGGCGGCTCGCGACCCCGAGGAAGTGGTGCGCCAGGAGGGGGACATCCTCCCGGCGGACCCGCAAGGGGGGCAGATGCAGGGCCACGACGTTCAGGCGGTAGTAGAGGTCCTCCCGGAAGGCCTTCTCCCGGATCGCGCCGGTCAGGTCCCGGTTGGTGGCGGCCAGGATGCGGACATCCACGCGGATAGGCCGGTTATCCCCGAGGCGGCGGATGACCCGGTCCTCCAGGACCCGGAGGAGCTTGGCCTGGATGCCGGGCGGGGTGTCCCCGACCTCGTCGAAGAAGAAGGTCCCGGCGTGCGCCTCCTCCAGGAGCCCCTTCCGGCTGGCCACGGCCCCAGTGAAGGCGCCCTTGATGTGCCCGAACAGTTCGCTCTCCAGGAGCTGCTCCGGGAAGGCCGCGCAGTTGACCGAGACGAAGGGCTTGGTGGCCCGGAGCGACCGGGCGTGGATGGCCCGGGCCACGAGCTCTTTGCCCGTCCCGCTCTCCCCCGTGATGAGGACCGTGCTGTCGGTCACCGCGACCCGGGCGGCCTTCGCCAGGACCGCCTGCATCGCCGGGCTCTGCCCCAGGAGTTGCTCGAACCCCGCCCGGGTCTTCAGATCCTCCCGCAGGAGCCGGACCTCGGTCGTGAGGCGCGCCTTCTCGAGGGCGTTGCGGACCCGCGCCAGGATCTCCTCGGCCTGGAACGGCTTGCTGACAAAGTCGAAGGCCCCGAGGCGCATCGCCTCCACCGCCGCCTCGATGCTGCCATAGGCCGTCATGACGATGACCTCGGTCTGGGGCGCGGCCTTCTTCGCCGCCGCCAGGACCTCCAGGCCCCCCACGGGGGTCATCCTGAGATCCGTCATGACCAGATCGTAGATCTCCCGTTCCAGGCGGATCAGGCTCTCCGTCCCCCCGGCAGCCTCCTCGACCTCGTACCCCTCCCGCTTCAGGCTGATCGCCAGGCTCCGGCGCATCCCGGGCTCGTCGTCAACGACCAGGATCCGTGGCATCGGCGTCCCCCTCCCGAACCGGCAGGCGGATGCGGGCGAGCGCGCCCCCCGCCGGCCCCCCCTCCAGGGTTAAGGTCCCACCATGCTCCTCCGCGATGCGGCGGGCGATGGGCAGCCCGAGGCCGGTCCCGTCCGGCTTGGTGGTGAAGAAGGGCTCGAACAGGCGTCCCTCGGCCTCCCGGGGGAGGCCCGGCCCGGTGTCGCTGATCTCCAGGGAAAGCCAGCCCACCCCATCGGGCCCCGTCCGCACGGCGGCGCGGGTGAGGAGGCGCCCGCCCCCCGGCATCGCCTGAGCCGCGTTCAGGTAGAGGTTCCAGAGCACCTGGCTCATCTGGTGGGGGTCCAGCGCGAGGCGGGGGAGGGCGGGGTCCAGAACCGCCTCGAAGCGCACGCCCCCGTGACACCGCTCATCCTGCTCCAGAGCCAGCAGCACATCCTTGATCAGAGCGGCCAGGTCGGTCTCCTGCAGGGCCAGCGGCCGCGGCCGGCCGAAGACCAGGAAGTCCGAGACGATCTCGTTGAGGCGCCCGGCCTCGCGCCGGATGATCTCCAGGAGCTCCGCGTCCTCCCCCCGGAGGCGGAGGCTCCGCTGGAGCGTCTCGGTCGCGTGGCTGATGGCCCCGAGCGGGTTACGCGTCTCGTGGGCGATGCCGGCGGCCAGTTCGCCGACGGCGGCCAGGCGGGCGGAGCGGACCTGCTCCGCCTGGGCGACCAGCAGGTCCTCGTGGGACTGGCGGAGGTTCTCGTAGAGACGGGCAT
>JBOHQK010000133.1:0-7820 GCA_050732195.1 Methylomirabilales bacterium (SeqCode) | reverse complement strand
TTCTTGTCGGTGAAGGGGATTTTTTTCTGTGAAAGCAACTCTTTCACCTGGTGGCAGGCCCCTCAGCCGGTCGCGCTGTACACGATGACCGCTTTGGCCATCCGGGTCACCTCCCTTCGCGCCTGGGATATCCTTTCCTTCAGATGCTGACCTGGGGGGGGCGGGGTGCGGCCCCATCGCCGGGCCGCGCCGCGGCGAGGGGTCCCCTAAACGGTCCCGCGGAGTTCGCGCCGAGCCAGCGTTTCCCCGGGCGGGCACCCCCCATACCGTTGGGTCACCGTAGCCCACGGTGGGCGAAGCGTCAAGGCCCCCCGGAGCCTATTTCCGCTTGACTTTCGAAGGGGTCAGGTCTAGAAATATCACTCGCTCTTTCGACATCCTGGGGCTGTGGCGCAGTTGGGAGCGCGCGTGACTGGCAGTCACGAGGTCACGGGTTCGAATCCCGTCAGCTCCACCAGGGAAGATTCGGGGGTCGCGGCGCATCGCCGGGCCCCCTTTCTTTTTCAGCTCGACTGGACGGCGGAAAGGTTCGGCGGTCGGCCTCCTCCTGGCCGGCTTGCTGGTCCTGTTGGGCTTCTACGGGTGGCGCCTCCTGCCGGGCCGTGCGAAGGCGGGAGAGGTGCCACAGACCGGAAGCGCAGCCGGGAGATATCGGCAGGGGGCGGAGGGCCCGCGCGGAGACACGGGGCGGTAGCACAACAAAGAAAGTTCGTTAGCGCATCTTCCCCCGCTGTCCACCTGTCTGAGCGGCCCGCCGGGGCGGTCTGGCCACCACACTGGGACTGCAAGAATTTGCAGATTTGGTATGAAGAATTGCAAAAATGGAATTGCGGAGCGAGGGAGCCATGGCACATTAGATAACGTATCGGGATGCATCCTCGGGAGGGAGGGAGCGTCCAGAGAGTGAGCCCAGGGGGGAACGCCCCCCTGGGCTTTTTTCCGCCGGTTGACATCCCCCCCACCTCACGGTACGCTCCATCTATCCCGCCGCGTCATCCGTATCCCCCTAGTCCAGCAGGAGGTGCGATGCGCCCGAACCCCGTGAAGCGCCTGCTGCGCGACGGCCGGCCGGCCATCGGCACCTGGTTGAACATCGGGAGCCCTATCACCGCCGAGGCGGTAGCCGCGCTGGGCTTCGACTGGCTTGTGGTGGACACCGAGCACAGCCCCATCGGCATCGAGACCGCCACCGCCATGTTCCAGGCTATCGGGGGGATAGGGGGAGTCCCGATGGTCCGGATTCCGGCGAACACCGAGGAGAACTTCAAGCGGGTCCTGGACGCGGGGGCGTGGGGGGTCGTGGTCCCCATGGTGCGGACGGCGGAGGAGGCAGCCGCCGCTGTGGACTGGTGCAAGTATCCGCCGGCGGGGAAGCGGAGCATGGCCGGCAGCCCCCGGCACGCCCGTGCCTTCGGCACCGACCCCCAGACCTACTTCGCGCGGGCCAACGACGAGATCCTTCTGGTCATTCAGCTGGAGGACATCGAGGCAGTCCGCCGGGCCGACGCCATCCTGAAGGTCCCCGGCCTGGACGCCTGCTTCATCGGCCCGACCGACCTGTCGGCCTCCATGGGGCTCAAGCCGGGCTACGAGCAGAAGGACCCGGCCTTTGAAGACGCGCTCCGGATGGTCCGGGAGGCCTGCAAGCGCTACGGCGTGGCGGCAGGCATCCATACCGGCAGCGCGGCGGTCCTGAACCAGCGGATCGCCGAGGGGTTCCAGTTCGTGGCCCTCTGGAGCGAGTTGAATTTCATGCTCCAAGCGGTCCGGGCCGAGCTGACAAAGGTCCAGCGCCGGCCGGCCTGAGGGCGTCCCGTCTCCCCGATCCGACCCTCGTCAGCCGCCACCGCCACCGCGTGCCGCCGCGCCCGGGCCTTTCCCGGGGCATTGACACCGCCTCTCCCGGGGGCTACCGTGACCCCGAGGCACCCGACGTCTCGCCGGGTCGTGCTGGTCCTGGGGGATGGCATCGGCGGGGCAATTCTCGAGAAGGACCGGGGGGTGCCCCCTGATCGGGGCGGGCAGGCCGGGACGCGCGAGATGGCGGAGGCCATCATCGGCGCGTCGTGAGGTGGGTTACTCCCGGAAGATGCCGGCCAGGTAGACCAGGCCTCGTTCCCGGATCTCCTGCAATTGCTTGATCAGGTCGTCCAGGTGCCGGTTGAGCTCGGGCGCCGTCCGGCAGGCGGGAGTGACCAGGATCCGGTCTCCCTGCTGGTCCCACTTGCTGATCAGGACGCGGGCCCCCTCGCTGACCTTGGTTTGGGGGTCCCGCAGACGCTCCAGCTCGAACCGAATCATACCCGTGACCTCCTGTGGCCTGGTGCGCGGGGAACAGCAGGACCGGGGCCCGGCGCGGCGGCCCCCAGGATAGCCGCGGCGGGGGGAAAATACAAGACAGGCCGGGGGGAAGGCGATGACCGCCTGGGCGGCCGACCTGGTGGTTCTGGTCCATCTCCTCTATATCGTGTTCCTCATCGCAGGGCCGATCCTCTTCCTGCGCTGGCGCCGGGTACGGACGGTCCACCTCGCCACCGTCTGCCTAGCCGTCTTCATCCAGGGGTTCGCCTTCCTCTGCCCCCTCACGGCCCTGGAGATCTGGCTCCGCCACGGCCGGTTGTCGGTCGGGGAGGAGCCCACCTTCATTGCGCGATACATCGAGCCCCTGGTCTACCCGGGCCTCTCGCAGGCAACCATCACGGGACTCACGGTCCTGCTGGCAGCCGCTACCGTTGGGCTTTACCTGTGGGATCCACGAAGGGGGGAAGGGACGAAGGGGAGGAGCGGGGAAAAACCAATGACTCCCAAGTGACCCCGTCCCCCGGCGCCTGGAATCCCGTACGGGGATCGTGCGTTCCTCGGAGGCCCGGCCTCCCGAGGGAGATCGCTGCAGGCCCGCGGCCCGAAACCTCTTGGGAGTCGCCTACAATCTATGGCGGGGGTCTGGAAAAATCAAGCCCCGGCCTCCCCCGGGCGTGGCCGGGCCGAATAGAGAGGAGCATGGGTCCGTCAGTGGGGATAGAGTGGCCCGAGTTGGCTCTGCGCCGATTCAACCCCCCTTGCCTTGCGGGGTCTAAGGCTGGTAGGATCCGTGCAGGGCTGGGTCCCCAGGGGAGGTGAGGGAACGATGCGGACACTCATAGCGCTTTGCCTGGCCGCGGTGATGGTCCTGGGGCCGCTGACCGCCCCGGCTGAAGCCGGCCACAAGTTCGGGACCGGCTTTGCGGCGGGAGCGGCAACGGTCCTCTTCCTCCATCACGTCAGCCACCCCCACGTCTTCTACCACGCCGTGCCATACTACCCGGTCTACTACTATCCCCCGACGGTCTACTACTACTCCTCCCCGCCGGCCTACTACGCGCCGGCCCCCTGCCGGTCCGCTTGGATCGAGGGCGCCTGGCGGGAGGTCCCCCGGGATCAGGGTGGCGGGTTCACCGCCTACTACCGGGAGTGGGTGCCGGGTCGCTGGCAACAGGTCTGCCCGTAGGGGCGCCAGGGCTGTCCCTGACCCCCGGGTCCCGCGAGGGCCCGGGGGTTTTGCTTTCCGCCGTTCTTGACCCCCCCCGGAGCCCATGGGAGAGGGGCTGGGCGGTGGGGTGCCCGGGGGGGGCGGCAATGGAGATGGGGCGGTGGTGCCATCGGAGGGGGCCACGGGGGAGGGGGCCATCGGGGAGGGGGCAATGACCCACGAGATCCTGATCCGGACGCAGGAGAAGACGCAGGTCCTGGACATCACGGAAAAGATCGCCACCATTGTCCAGAGACAGGGGGGGGAGGGGATCTGCTGCGTCTACGTCCCCCATGCCACGGCGGCTATCGTCATCAACGAGAATGCCGACCCCAACATCGGGCTGGACCTGCTGGATGCCCTGGCTGCCCTGGTCCCCGAGGGGAAGTGGCGGCACGACCGGATCGACGACAACGCGGCCGCCCACATCAAGGCGGCCATCCTGGGGCCGGGCGAGACGATCCCGTACCGGGACGGCCGACTGCTGCTCGGGCGCTGGCAGAGCGTCATGCTGGTGGAACTGGACGGACCACGGGAGCGGAAGGTCCTGGTGCGGGCTGCCTAGTCGCGCTGCAAGTAATCCCGCGCAATCCTGACAGACCGTGCTGCCGCGGGTCCTGTCGCCGGCGTGCCCCACTCGCGGCCGGGCGCCGTCACCCGCTCAGCCCCTTCCGCAATTCGCGGAATTGCGGCAGGAGGCCGAGGGGGTCCCACTCCGCCCGCCCGGGGGCCGCGCCCGGCGCCACCCGGACCCTCTGTCACACAATTTATGTCGTTTGTATTAGTTGCGTGGTTCGGTGATGGCCTATCGCCCCGCGGGGCGGATCGTGCGGGTCCGGGGAGCCCGCGGGCCGCGCTCCGGCCCGCTGGCTGCAGGGTCGCTGGAAGCGGGCGGAGAGGGGAGGAGGGTCTGGACCCACTTCAGAGTCGGGCCGAGGGTCGGGAGCGTCCCGGTCAGGGCAAGCCCCCCCCATGCGGCTGCCCCCATGAGGCCGGCCGTGAGAGTGAGGCGCCGGAGACGCCGGGCGAGGTGACCGGGGATCCGGAGGCGGCGTCCGAGGCCGGGGGAAGGCTCCCCGTCCGCCGGGAGCAACTCGAGGTAACGCCGGAGGAGGACCTCCCAGTCGGCCGGTTTGCCGCCGAGCACGCGGGCGATGGCCCGCTCCAGGGCGGTGCAGCTCCGGAACCGCCGATCCGGCCGCTTCCGCAGGCACTTGAGGACGATGCGCTGCGCGGCGCGGGGGATTCCCCGCTTCGCCCGACGGGGGGAGGTCGGTCGGTCGGCAATGATCTTGGCGGTCACGCTCTCCGCGTCGTCCTCCGCAAAGGGGCGCTGGCCCGTCAAGAGCTCGTAGAGGACGATGCCGAGCGAGAAGACATCCGAGGCGGGGGTGAGGCGCTCCCCCCGGATCTGCTCCGGGGACATGTAGGCGAGGGTGCCCAGAGTCTGCCCGGGCTGGGTGAGGCCGGGGGTGTCCATCAGGTGGGCGATGCCGAAATCCCCCACCTTTGCGACCCCCTCCCTTGTGATGAGGAGGTTGCTGGGTTTCAGGTCCCGGTGGATGATCCCCCGGGCGTGGGCGAAGGCCAGCCCGCCGCAGACCTGCCCCACGAGGGCTAACGCCACGTAAGGGGCGAGCGCCCCGACCCGCCGCAGCATGGCGGCAGCGTCAAGACCCTCCACCAGCTCCATGACCAGGTAGCGGTGGTCCCGGTCGCGCCAGAAATCGTACACCTGGACGATGTTCCGGTGGGGGAGGTTGGCAGCCGCCCTGGCCTCCCGCTGGAACCGGTCCTGGAGCTCACTGTCCCGGCGGAAGCGGGACTTCAGTTCCTTGATGGCCACCGGGCGGTCCAGGAAGGCGTGGTGGCCCTTGTAGATTGTCGCCATCCCGCCTCCCCCGAGCTCCTCCAGCAGGATGTAGTTCCCCAGGCGTTGGCCGGAGGGACCTTTGCCCCCCTCCCGGGCGCTGAGCGTTGTGGCCTCTCCGGCCTCTTCCATGGGTCCCTCCGTTGACGGGATGCTCGCCCGGGGTTCAAGTACTATGCCAACGCGTCGGCATATTATACGCCATCGGGGCCTTTTCGGCAGACCCCTACCCGGTGTCCGTCTCGCCGTCCTGGGCTGCTCCACGCCTTGCAAGCCGCCGGGCCAGGTCGGGCGGAGCGGGGTCTCGTGAGGCAAAATGTCCCTGGCCGGGAACCCGGCCCCTTGGCCCGCCGCCCCCCTTCTGCTAGAGTACGCTCGAAAATTTAGACAGGGCGTCGCTCTGCCGCCATGACGGAATGATCGCGCGCGACCGGTGGCGGTGTGAGGCATGCCGCCGTCGCGATCGCGGTCCCCGCGCCCGGCTTGCCTGCACATCCGATCAGCGCTTTCAGTTCCGGTGCCGGCCCGGACGCCCCCAGGGACGGCCCCACACGGCATGGAGTCCTGCCCTTTCTGCCGGATCCGGGAGGGTGCTCTCTCCGCCCACGTCCTCTACGAGGACGATGAGGTCCTCGCCTTCCTGGATATCTACCCCTGCACCGAGGGGCACACGCTGGTCGTCCCCCGACGGCACGCGGCCTCTCTCACCGAGTGCCCGCCCGCTACTGTGGCCGCTCTCTTTCTCGCTGCGGTCCGTCTGGCCGGCGCCATCCAGAAGGGACTCGGGGCGCCCGGCTTCAACCTGGGGGTGAACGACGGCCGGGCCGCCGGGCAGGAGGTCCCCCATGTCCATGTGCACGTGATCCCCCGCTACGGCGGCGAGGGAGGGGGGGTCCAGCGGATCGTGAGGACTCGAGGGCCCGTCCCGCTCCTGGCCGAGACTGCCGCCAGGATCCTGGCGGCGCTCAAGACGTAAGGGCCGGCACTGACGGGCCGGGGGGAAGATCGCCGATTCCACCGCTTCTCCCCCTTTCGGCGGGGTCAAGATGAGGAGGCGCGGCCGGGAGAACCGGGCGGAGGTGATACGGGGGTACACGAGGGTTCCCCAACCCCGTGTCACTGAAGGCCCTGGCAAGCCTCTTGCACCCGCTGAAGGCCGCGGGCCCGTCCCGGCCAGGAGACCGCCCGGAGACCGTCCACCCCGTCTCGGGCCGGCCGGGCCG
The DNA here is from genome assembly GCA_050732195.1 of Methylomirabilales bacterium (SeqCode). GTDB lineage: Bacteria > Methylomirabilota > Methylomirabilia > Methylomirabilales > JACPAU01 > JACPAU01. The sequence continues at coordinate 1,219 of JBOHQK010000133.1, read as the reverse complement.
CACCCGGGCGCGGTTTTCGGTACGCGGGGTCCCGAGAGGGGGTCCCGAAGCCGGCGTGGGTCCCAAACTCTGGTCGACGCACAACGCCATTGGCCACTGTCGCTGACATCCTGGTCGTGGACGACGAGAGGCTGAACCTCCGGATGCTGGAGGACCTCCTCCGCACGCAGGGGTACGGGGTCCGCACGGCGCAGGACGGAGAGCAGGCGTTAGAGCGGGTCCGGGAGGCCCCCCCCGACCTCATCCTCCTGGACGTGATGATGCCCAAGGTGGACGGCTACGAAGTCTGCCGCCGGCTGAAGGAGAACAAGGACACCGTCTTCATTCCGATCATTATGGTCACGGCCCTCACCCGCTTGGAGCAAAAGATCAAGGGGATCGAGGCGGGGGCCGACGACTTCTTAACCAAGCCCTTCAACAGCGTCGAGCTCATCACCCGGGTCCGGTCCCTGCTCAAGGTCAAGCAGCTCACCGACGAGCTGGAGAACGCCGAGACGGTGCTCTTCAGCCTGGCGCTGGGGGTCGAGGCCAAGGATCCCTACACCGAGGGGCACTGCGAGCGCCTGTCGGCCTTCTCCTTCCAGGTCGGGGCGGCCATGGGCCTCTCGGCGGAGGAGCTGACCGCCCTGCGCCGGGGGGGGATACTCCACGACATCGGCAAGATCGGGATCCCCGACGCCATCCTCCTGAAGCCCGGGAAGCTCACCCCCGACGAGTGGATGATCATGCGGGAGCACCCTCTCATCGGGGAGCGGATCTGCAAGCCCTTGAAGTCCCTGAAGCTGGTCCTGCCCATCATCCGCCATCACCACGAGAAGTGGGATGGGAGCGGCTACCCGGACGGCCTGAAGAGGGAGGAGATCCCCATCACCGCCCGGATCCTGCAGGTCGTGGACATCTACGACGCCCTCACGACGAAGCGCCCCTACAAGCCGGCTTTCCCCCAGGAGCACGTCTTCCAGATCATGCGGGGGGAGACGGCGAAGGGGTGGTGGGATCCGCGCATCCTGGAGACCTTCGTGGAGCTGGTCCAGCTGGGCATGCTGCGCCCGCCCACCGCGCTGTTACCCTCCCCGGTGGCCCGCTAGGCCCGGCTCCCCACCGGCCTTGTCTTTCGCTCTCGGCCCCGCTATACTACGCGGACCCACCGGGCGGAGAGTTCCCATGGCGTCCAAGCGACCCACAGACACCGGCACGACGGGCCGGGGGCGGCACTCGC
>JBOHQK010000132.1:0-10830 GCA_050732195.1 Methylomirabilales bacterium (SeqCode) | reverse complement strand
TTCTTCTGGCGCCGGATAGGGCCCGATGCCGACCGACTACAAGGCCACGCTGAACCTGCCCGAGACCGCCTTCCCCATGCGGGCCAACCTCCCCGTCCGGGAGCCCCAGGTCCTGGCCGAGTGGGAGCAGCGCGGCCTCTACAAGCAGCTCCGGGAGCGCCACCGCGGCCGGCCCCGCTGGATCCTTCACGACGGCCCCCCCTACGCCAACGGCCACATCCACATGGGCCACGCCCTCAACAAGATCCTGAAGGACATCGTGGTGAAGTCGAAGGCCATGGCCGGCTACGACGCCGTCTATGTCCCGGGCTGGGACTGCCACGGCCTCCCCATCGAGCACCAGGTGGACAAGGAGCTGGGGGCGCGGGCCAGGGCGGTGGGGACGGCGGAGAAGCGGCGCCTCTGCCGCGCCTACGCCGACAAGTACATTGACATCCAGCGGCACGAGTTCAAGCGCCTCGGGGTCCTGGGGGACTGGGAGAACCCCTACACCACCATGTCCTACGACTACGAGGCGACCATCGTCCGGGAGCTGGGGCGCTTCGTCGGCGCCGGGAGCGTCTACAAGGGGCTGAAGCCGGTCCACTGGTGCGCCACCTGCGTGACGGCCCTCGCGGAGGCGGAGGTGGAGTACGAGGACCACCGCTCCCCGTCAATCTCCGTCAAGTTCCCCGTCAAGAATCCCCAGGGGAAATTCGCCCTCGACCCGGGGCGCGGGACGCATTTCGTCATCTGGACCACGACCCCCTGGACGCTGCCCGGGAATCGGGCCATCACGCTTCACCCCAGGTTTGTGTACCGCCTCGTGAAGACGCCTGCGGGCGAGCTGATCCTGGCCCAGGACCTGATCAGCCGCTGCATGCGGGAGTTCGGATTCGGGCAGGGCGAATACGAAGTCGCGCAAGGCGCGTGGGCTGGGGCTGAGCTGGAGGGGGTCATCTGCCAGCATCCGTGGACCCCGCGGGACGTGCCGATCGTTCTTGGTGAATACGTGACCCTTGACCAGGGGACGGGCGTGGTGCACACGGCTCCGGGGCACGGCGCCGAGGACTACGAGACCGGCATCAAATACGGCTTGCCCATTGACAACCCGGTTGATGACCAGGGCCGGTTCGTCCCCGAGGTCCCGCTCTTCGGTGGACTGAGCGTCTGGGAGGCCAATCCGAAGATCATCGCGGAACTGAAACAGCGGGACAGGCTGGTAGCCGCGGGGGAGATCCGGCACACCTACCCCCACTGCTGGCGGTGCAAGAACCCCACCCTCTTTCGCGCGACCGAGCAGTGGTTCATCTCCATGGAGGCGGGTGACCTGCGTCAGAAAGCCCTGGACGCCATCCGCCAGGTGAAGTGGATCCCCCCCTGGGGCGAGGAGCGGATCACCAACATGGTCGCCCACCGGAGCGACTGGTGCATCTCCCGCCAGCGGGCCTGGGGCGTCCCGATCACCGTCTTCTACTGCGCGGCCTGCCGGCTCGTCCTGGCGGAGCAGACGCTGATCGAGCGGGTGGCCGAGGTCGTGGCCCGGGAGGGGGCCGACGTCTGGTTCGAGCGGCCGGCGGAGGCCTTCCTGCCCCCCGGGACCACCTGCCCGAAGTGCGGCGGGGCCGCCTTCGAGAAGGAGGACGACATCCTGGATGTCTGGTTCGACTCCGGGGTGAGCCAGGCCGCCGTCCTCAGGACGCGCCCGGATCTGCACTGGCCCGCGGAGATGTACCTGGAGGGGAGCGACCAGCACCGGGGGTGGTTCCACTCCTCGCTCCTGGCGGCGGTGGGGACCCGGGGGCGCGCCCCCTACCGGGAGGTCCTCACCCACGGCTTCGTGGTGGACGGTGAGGGGCGGAAGATGTCCAAGTCCCTCGGGAACGTCATCGCCCCCCAGGAGATCATGGAGAAGTACGGGGCCGAGATCCTCCGCCTCTGGGTGGCGGCCGAGGACTACCGGGATGACATCCGGCTCTCGGACGAGATCCTGAGCCGCCTGGCCGAGGGGTACCGGCGGATCCGGAACACCTGCCGCTACCTCCTGGGGAACCTGAAGGACTTCGACCCCCGGACCGACCTGCTGCCGCTTGCGGACCTGCAGGAGATTGACCGGTTCATCCTCCACCGGCTGGCCCGCCTCACGGAGCGGCTGCTCAGGGTCTACGAGGGCTACGAGTTCCACGTCTTCTACCACAGCCTCCACAACTTCTGTGCAGTGGACCTCTCGGCCTTCTACCTCGATGTCCTGAAGGACCGGCTCTACACCTCGGGGAGGACCTCCCGGGCGCGGCGGGCCGCCCAGACCGCCCTGTACCACCTCCTCACGGGCCTCGTCCGGCTGATGGCTCCGGTCCTCTCCTTCACGGCGGACGAGGTCTGGGCCGCCCTCCCGAAGGCCGGGGGGGAGGCGGAGTCGGTCCATCTGGAGGCCTTCCCGGCGGTGGAGGGGGCGTGGCTCGACGATGCCCTGGGGGAGCGGTGGGAGCGCCTCCTCGCCGTGCGCGACCAGGTGCTGAAGGCCCTGGAGGAGGTCCGGCAGGCCAAGACGATCGGGAACTCGCTGGAGGCCCACGTGGACCTGCACGCCGGGGCCACCCTCCTGTCCTTCCTCCGCCCGTACGCGGCGGACCTTCCCACCTTCTTCATCGTCTCCTCGGTGACCCTGCACGCGGACGAGGAGGTGTCCGGGGACACCCTCACGGTCCGGGTGAGCCGCGCCCGGGGCCCGAAGTGCGAGCGGTGCTGGATCTACCGGGAGACGGTAGGGAGGGACCCCGGGCACCCCACCCTCTGCGACCGCTGCGTGGGGGTTCTGGCGGGGCGCCCCTGAGGAAGGGGGCCTCCCTGTGTGGTTCTACGGGCTCGCCGGCGCCGTCGTCATCCTGGACCAGGCCACGAAGCTCCTCGTCCAGCGGGCGTTCCGCCTGGGGGAGAGCCTTCCGGTCCTCCCGGGCTTCTTCAACCTCACCTACGTCCTGAACCCGGGCGCCGCCTTCGGCCTCCTGGCGGGGGCGGCGGCCGCCTTCCGCGGCCCCTTCTTCATCGCCGTCTCGGTCCTGGCCATCGCGGTCATCTGCTACTACCACGCCCGGTACGCCCGGGGGCGCCCGCTCCCCACCGTCGGGCTCGCCCTCATCCTGGGGGGGGCCCTGGGGAACCTGATTGACCGCCTCCGGGTCGGGATGGTGATTGACTTCCTGGACTTCTACCTGGGGGCGTACCACTGGCCCGCCTTCAACGTGGCCGACAGCGGGATCACGGTCGGGGTGGGTCTCCTCCTCGTGGAGATGCTCCGGGAGCGGGGGGGGAATGGGCGGGGGGCAGCCGGCGGGTCCTGAGGGAGGGGAGGTCCGGACCTTCCGGGTGCCGGCGGAGGCCGCGGGCGAGCGCCTGGACCGGTTCCTGGCGGCATCGACAGGCCTGACGCGCACCCGCATCCAGGCGCTGATCGCCGGTGGACAGGTCCGGGTGGGGGGGGCCCCCCGGAAGGCCAGCGCGCTCCTCCGCGGCGGGGAGCAGATTACCCTCACCCTCCCCCCGCTCGAGCCGAGCGATCTCACGCCGGAGCTGATCCCCCTGGACGTCCTCTACGAGGACGCAGACCTCCTCGTCATCAACAAGCCGGCGGGGCTCGTCATGCACCCGGCGGGCGGGCGCCGGACCGGGACGGTCGTGAACGCGCTCCTGCACCACTGCCCCGACCTCCGGGGGATCGGGGGAGTCGAGCGCCCCGGCCTGGTTCACCGCCTGGACAAGGATACCTCCGGCTGCCTCGTGGTGGCGAAGACCGCGGCCGCCCACGAGGGGCTGAGCCGGCAGTTCAGTGCCCGGCAGGTTCGGAAGACCTACTTGGCCCTCGTCCGGGGGAGCCTCCGGGAGCGGAGCGGGCGGATCACGGTCCCCATCGGCCGGCAACTCAGGCACCGGAAGAAGATGGGGGTCCGGACGGCGCGGGGTCGGGAGGCGGCCACGGCCTTCCGGGTCCTGCGGGACCTGCCCGGGGCCACCCTCCTGGAGGTCACCCTGGAGACCGGCCGGACGCACCAGATCCGGGTCCACCTGGCGCACCTGGGCCACCCGGTGGTCGGGGACGCCCTCTACGGCGGGCGGCGGGAGCAGCGGGCGCGCGAGGGGGGTGGGGGGCCGGTGGCGCCGCGGCAGCTCCTGCACGCCTGGCGCATCGCCTTCACCCATCCGCGGACCGGGGCCGGCGTGGCGGTGGAGGCCCCCCCGCCGGCTGACCTGCGCCCCTACCTGGAGGGGGCCTGATGGGCCGCTGCTGCCTCCGGGAGCCCAGGCCGGGATCACCGTCGTCCTGGTGAGCCTGCCGGTCTCGCTCGCCTTCGCCGTCGGCTGCGGCGCCGGCGCGGCAGCCGGTGTCTACTCCGCGATCGTGGGAGGGGCGGGATGGGTGGGATCCACCGAGGTGTTTTCCTGCGGGGGGTGGAGCCGGCAGCCGTGGGCGAGGCGCTGGCCTCTGCCCTGGCGCCGGCAGGGTGGGCGCCCGCCGGGGAGGCGCCCCCCTACGACTTCGTCACGGTGGACGTCACCGGCGAACAGTACCGGCGCTTCTTCCTGGGACCCGCCCTCGAGGGGTGGGTCGGTCTATACGACCAGGATCACCCGGGGACGGAGAGGCTGGGCGCCACCCTGAGCGGCGCTCTGGCCTGCTGTGTCTGCTACCTCTGGAGCCACCACGGGGACTTCTGGGGCTACACCGCCTTCCGCAACGGCGAGGTGCTCGACGCGTTCTCATCCTGCCTGAGTTCCGTGCCGGATTTTGCCCCTGCCCCGCTCGAGGAGGCCTCCCGCCTCTGGGGGCGCCCGGCCGCCCTGGCCCCCCTCCTGCCGGACCCTGGCCTGCGCGATGCCCTCGAGGCATGTCTCCGAGAGTCCATCTACCCCCCTGCCCTCCTGGGGGGCCGTCGGGTAGCCATCCTCGAGCCTCCTCCGGGCCTCGGGGAGGCGGCCGTGGCTGCCCGCATCCGGGCCTGGGAGGGGTCGGTGGCGCCACAGGAGGAGGAGGCGGACCTCCTCGTCGCCCGGACACCCGGTGGGGCAGACTTCACGACGAAGCCGGCGCGCCTGGACCCGGCCGTCTTCGCCCGTCTCCTCATGGACCCGGCCTCCGGCCCTCCCCCCGGGGAGGTGGCCCCCTTCGCCCGCTTGCTCGGCCTGTCCAATGCCGAGACCTCGTACGAGTACCTGGCGCGGGGCCTCTGGGAGGGCATCCGGGGACGGGAGGAGTTCCGGCACCTCTGCTTCCGCCATCGCCGGCCGGAGGAGGAGGGCGGGGGGTGAGTGGGAGGAGGACGGAGGGCTTTGAGGCCGTGAAGGCCGGCCGGCGGGCTCTCGGGGAGCGGGGCCCCTGGGTGACCTACCTGGCCTGCCCGGAGGAGCCAGTCCGGATCCCCCTGGGACCGTCCCTGCTCGCTGCTCTGGACCCCCGGCCCCACCGGAAGCCGAACGGCGACCCCCTCTTCTGGGACTTTTTCGTCCAGACCCCCGAGGGCTACCGCCTGGAGGTCCTGAAGCAGGGGAGGGCCGAGGGGCCGGTCCGGCCGGTCTTCTGGGCGCGCATCATGGCCGGGGGAGCGGTAGAACTGGCCCGACCCGTGGGCTCTCCCGCATCTTCACCCCGGGCCATCTCGCCCTGGGAAGCCACGGGGTGGCCCTGGAGGCGATGGGCCTCTTCACGTTCTGCGCCTGGCTCTACCGGCAGGTGGGCTACGAGGGGGCGGTCCGGGCCGGCCTCACGGCGGACCGGGTAGCGGGCCTGGTCCTGGACCCCCATCCGGACGGGGAAGCGGGGGAGGCTACCCTCACGACCGACACCCCGGTCCACGAGGGGTCCTTAAGCGTCGCGGCACTGGCCGCGGGCGGGCCTGACCTGGTGTGCGCGTTCCTGGACGGTCTGTACCGGGAGGCTGCGGGTGTGCCCTGCCCCCACTTCCGGGCAGGGGGGAGCCTCAGGCAGGCGGGAAGGGGGGCTCCTCCAGGAAGAGGGTGACGGTCGTCGGTCCGGTGGTGCCGCCCCCGGGGTGGCTGGCGGCGATGAGCTCCTCCAGCGCGGCGAGGGTGTCGGGGGAGGGGTTGAGGAACTCCAGGCCGGTCTGGTAGATGAGGACCGAATCCCCGCCGCGGCTTTCTCGCCGCTGGAGGGCCGAGCGGACGACCCGGCAGTTGAGCCGGATCTCCCCATTGCCGTAGGGGAGCAAGAGATGCGACATGCTCCCCGGCCGGACCATGGAGGAGTGTTCGACGAGGGCGCCCCCCATGCTGAGGTTCACCAGGGTCGCCTCGTAGGCGGCGACGATCTTCCCGTCCACCTTCCCCACGACGGTGAAGCGGGGGAACCGCCGCTTGATGGGATACTGTTCCTCCATTACACCCTCCCCCCGTCTCCGGTCGGCGAAACGATACCGCCTCGCGGTCGGTCGGTCAAAGGGTTTTTGGCTCGCCGCGCGCGTTGACCCCCCGTGTGCCGGGTGCTAGCATCCGGATGGACTTCCCGCAACGGGGAGGCGGGATGCGGGGCTGTTGGCGGAATATCCGGCAGAACCTGGACGCCCTGGTCGCGATGAAGGCGGTCGGCGAGAGCGAGCACCGGCTCACCTTGGCCTCCGGCGGGATGCTGGGCACCGCCGCGTTCTTCAGCGCGGCGGCCTGGACGGTCGGCTTCTTCCTCTGGTTCCGGCAGGAGCTCCTGGCGGGCCATCCCCTCCACTGGACGCTGGGTCTAGCGGGGCTGGGGGCCGGGGTCCTGCTCCTGCGGCTGGCGGGGGAGACCAGCATCGTCTCCATTGACCGGCGCTCCCGGACCGTCACCCTGGATCGTCGCTATCTCTACCTCCTTCCCTCCCGCCAGGTCATTCCCTTTGACCGGATCGCGCAGGTGCTGATTCGCCCGGCTCGCCGGCTCTGCGCCATCCGGATGGTGGACGGCCGGGAGGAACCTCTCTGCCGGCTGCGGGAGGGAGAGGAGCGTCCACTGGCCTTACGCCTCCGGGCGTTCCTGGGGAAGCCGATCCTCCTCCAGCACCCCTCGGGACGGGAGGAGGCGTGGGAGGAGCTCATCGCCTGAGGGCTGCCCGCCCCGCGCCCGCACGCCACGGCCGCTCTCCCCGCCCCTCGCGTGGCCTCCCCATCCGGGTTCTCGCGCTTCAGGAGGTCCCGATCCCCGGGCGCGAGGGGACTCGCATGATCCGTCCTCCCTACACGGCTTTTGCCCGCATCTATGACCGCTGGTGTGCTGACCTGGACCCGGCCCGCTGGGGGCGCTACAACGTGGCCCTGGCCCGCCGGCACGGGTTCGCCGGGGGACGGGTCCTGGACCTGGGCTGCGGCACCGGCCTCAGCACGCGCCCCTGGGCGCGCATAGCCGAGGCGGTGATCGGCGTGGACTGCTCGACCAGCATGCTCCGCCTGGCCCGACTTCTCCGCGGGCGCGCACACAACGTCCGGTTCCTTCAGGCCGATATCACCGCTCCCGGGCTGTTACGGGGGGAGACCTTCGGGGTCGTCCTGGCCAACTTCGATGTCATCAATTACCAGACCAGCGAGCGGAGCCTTCTCCGCCTCTTCCGAAACGCCCGCCGGCTCCTGGAGCCGGCGGGCTGCTTTCTCTTCGACGCGGTGACGGAGCACGCCTACCGCCGGCTCCTGAACGGCGTCCCCGTCTTCCAGCGCCTGCCGGGGGGTGCCGTTCTCCTGGAGGGGCACTACCGGAAGCGCCCCGGCCTCTGGCACGGCGAGATCACCTTCCTTTTGGCGGAGCGGGACGGACACTACCGGGCCCTGGTGGAGCGGCACCACCAGCGCTACTACAGCTCCGCCCGTCTCCGCACCCTGCTCCGGGCCGCCGGCTTCGCCCGCTGCCACCTCTACGCCACCCTCACCTTCCGGCCTCCGGGGCCGCGGGCCGAGCGGCTGACCATCGTGGCTCGTCCCTAGGCCCGGGCCGCGCGCCGGAGGTGCCGGCGGACGGCCGCCCCCACCTCCGCCGTGGATGCCCGTCCCCCGAGGTCCGCGGGGAGGGTCTTTCCCTCCAGCAGGACGGCCACCACCGCCCGCCGGATCCGACGCGCCGTGCGCCGCTCCCCGAGGAAGTCCAGCATCATCTCCACCGCCAGGATGGCGGCCAGCGGGTTGGCGATCCCCTGCCCGGCGATGTCGGGCGCGGACCCGTGGACCGGCTCGAACATGGAGGGGAGAGCCCGGCTGGGGTTGATGTTGGCGCTGGGGGCCAGCCCGAGACTCCCCACGATGGCGGCGGCGATGTCGGTCAGGATGTCTCCGAACTGGTTCGAGGCAACGACCACGTCGAACCGCTCCGGCGCCCGGACAAAGTTCATGCAGGCCGCGTCCACCAGCATGGACTCGGCTTGTACGTCAGGGAACTCCCGGGCCACGGCCCAGAAGACCTCGTCCCAGAAGACCATGCTGTACTGCTGGACGTTGGACTTGGTGACGGAGGTGAGGCGCCGGCGCTTGCGGCGCCGGGCGAGGGCGAAGGCGTAGCGGATGGTCCGCTCCGTGCCCGCCCGGGTGAAGATGGAGGTCTGGACGGCCACCTCCTTCGGCGTTCCCCGGTACAGCCGCCCCCCGCTCCCGGCGTACTCCCCCTCCGTGTTCTCCCGGACGACGATGAAGTCAATCGCCCCGGGGGCCTTCCCCGCCAGGGGGGAGCGGACCCCGGGCAGGAGGAGGGCGGGCCGGACGCAGGCGTACTGGTCCAGGCCCTTCCGGATATTCAGCAGGGCGTGCTGGGCGATGGTGTCGGGAACATTCGCCGGGTCCCCGATGGCCCCCAGGTAGATGGCGTCGAAGCGGGCCAGGACCTCGAGGCAGTCCTCCGACATCACCTCCCCGTGCTTCCGGTACCAGTCGCAGCCCCAGCCGAACCGGGTGAGGCGGAGGCGGAGCCCCGGCTCCAGGCGCTCGAGCGCCCGGAGCACCTTCACCCCCTCCGCAATGACCTCCTGCCCGATCCCATCCCCCGGCATCACCGCGATCCGATGCGTCGCCATGGGCTCCCCTCAAAGCGTGCAAATCAGGGACGCGCTCGCCGCTCCAGGCGGACCCGCAGAGTATAGACCAGGTACCCGAGCGCCAGGAACAGGGAGAGGGCCAGGAGGAAGGCCCGCGTCTGTGCGAGGGCGAGCCCGCCCAGCCCGGTGAGGCAGGCGGCCATCAGGAGGTAGCCGGTCGCCCGCATGGTGCAGCCGAGGCGCCCGCCCCCGGGGCCCGCGGGCCAGTCGCTGAAGAAGATCAGGGCCGCCGCCAGGAGGAAGGCCGCGCCCAGGGTGACGACCAGGGCGAGGAGGGGGAGGGTGCTGAGCCAGGTGAGGAGCGTCCCCACCATGGGCGGCGGCGCGGGCACGGGCAGGCTCCGGGTGTGCGGGAGGGATCAGGCGGGGTCGAGAATGCCCAGGCGGCGGCGCTCCAGGAGGCGGATCCGGTCCCGGAGCTCGGCGGCCCGCTCGAACTCCAACCTCTTCGCCGTCGCCTTCATCTCCTTCTCCAGGGTGCTGATGAGGGCAGGCAAGTTCTCCCGGGGGACGTAGGCGTCGGCCGCCGGGTCGGTCTCCTTCGGCACCGTGTAGTAGTCCCGCTCGAAGATGCTCCCCAGGATGTCCTGGATCGACTTCTTGATGCTCTCAGGGGTGATCCCGTGCTCCCGGTTGTAGGCGGTCTGGAGGGCGCGCCGCCGCTCCGTCTCGGCCAACGCCTCCCGCATGGCGCCCGTGACGTCGTCGGCGTAGAAGAGGACCTGCCCCTCCACGTTGCGGGCGGCCCGCCCCGCCGTCTGGATGAGGGAGCCGCTCGACCGGAGGAAGCCCGCCTTGTCGGCGTCCAGGATGGCCACCAGCGAGACCTCGGGGATGTCCAGGCCCTCCCGCAGCAGGTTGATCCCCACCAGGACGTCGAACTTCCCGAGGCGCAGGTCCCGGATGATCTCGTTGCGTTCCAGCGTGTCAATGTCGGAGTGGAGGTAGCGGACCCGGATCCCGGCCTCGGCCAGGTAGTCCGTCAGGTCCTCCGCCATCCGCTTGGTGAGGGTCGTGACCAGGACCCGCTGGTCGGCGGCGGCCCGCGCCCGGATCTCGTGCATCAGGTCGTCAATCTGCCCCCGGATGGGGCGGAGGGCGATGGGGGGGTCGATCAGGCCCGTGGGCCGGATGACCTGCTCCACCACCTTCCCGCCAACCTTCTGCAGCTCGTAGGGCCCGGGCGTGGCCGAGACGTAGATCACCTGGTTCACCGCCCGCTCGAACTCGGCGAAGTTCAGCGGCCGGTTGTCGAGGGCGGAGGGGAGCCGGAACCCGTACTCCACCAGGGTCTCCTTGCGGGACCGGTCCCCGTGGTACATCCCCCGGACCTGCGGGACCGTCTGGTGCGACTCGTCAATGATGACCAGGGCGTCCCGGGGCAGGTAGTCCATCAGGTTCGGCGGGGGCTCCCCCGCGTTCCGGCCCGTGACGTGGCGGGAGTAGTTCTCGATCCCCTTGCAGGACCCGAGCTCTTGCATCATCTCCAGGTCGAAGTGAGTCCGCTGGCCGAGGCGCTGCGCCTCCAGGAGCTTCCCCTGCCGCTCGAACCAGGCCACCCGCTCCTTCAGCTCCTCCAGGATCGCGGTGCTCGCCCGCTGCCGGTGCTCCTCCGGGGTAACGTAGTGGTTGGCCGGGTAGATGGGGATCTGCCGCAGGCGCTCCCGCCGGTCCCCCGTGAGGGGATCGATCTCCCAGAGAGCTTCCACCGTGTCGCCCCACAGCTCGGCCCGGACGGCGGTATCGGCGTAGGCCGGGAAGATCTCCACCGTATCCCCCCGCACCCGGAAGGTCCCCC
>JBOHQK010000131.1:0-1551 GCA_050732195.1 Methylomirabilales bacterium (SeqCode) | reverse complement strand
GGGCGTTCGTGGACTTCGAGTGCTACAAGTGCCATCCGGTGGCGGGGGAGAACTTCCCCAGGTCCGAGAGGGCAGGGGATGTGGGGCCGGACCTCTCCCGGATGGGGCCGCTGCACCCGGCCGAGTACTTCGCCGAGGCCATCCTGAACCCCAACGCCGTCCACATAGAGGGGCCGGGCTTCCTGGGGCCGGACGGGAAGTCCAGGATGCCCAGTTACACCGAGAGCATGACGCTGCAGCAGCTCATTGACCTCGTGGCCTACCTCCGGACGCTCGGCGCTGCCTCCTCGGCGCCCCCGGGTCCTGGCGGACCCGGGCCCGGCGGCGCGGGCCACCCGGGCCACTGAGGCGGCGCCTTGACCCTCCCGCGGCCGGCGTGCTACGGTCGGGACCGCCTCGCGCGGGCCGGCGTAGCTCAGTGGCAGAGCAGCTGATTCGTAATCAGCAGGTCGCTGGTTCAATCCCAGTCGCCGGCTCCAGCCTCGTGAGGGATTCTCCCTCAGGCTGCTCCCTGACGGTTCCTGGGCTCCGCCGCGACTTTCTTTGCGGGAATTCTGAGGAGGTAAGGGGACGCTGATGATTCGGAACGTCGTGCGCGTGCGGGATGGGGTCCGGATCCATTACCGGCGGACGGGGCGGGGCCCGGGGATGGTCCTCCTCCACGGATTTCCCCAGACCGGTCAAATGTGGCGCAAGGTGCTGCCGCCGCTCGCCGAGCGGTTCACCGTCGTCGCGCCTGATCTGCGCGGCTACGGAGACTCCGACCGGCCGGCTGTCGGCTACGACAAGCGCAGCATGGCGGCGGACATCGCGGAGGTGATCCAGTCCCTCGCCCTCGGTCCCGTCGTGTTTGTCGGGCACGACCGCGGGGCGCGGGTTGGGCACCGCTTTGCTCTCGACCATCCTTCGCTGCTGACGCACCTCGTGTTGCTCGACATCGCGCCCACCTACGACATTTTCGAAGGCATCAACCAGCGGAGCGCGCGCCGGCACTGGCACTGGTTCTTCCATGAGGTCCCCGACCTTCCCGAGGCCCTTACGGCTGGTCGGGAGGAGATCTATCTCCGCTATCTGTACAAGGCGTGGACCTTCAATCCGGCCGCCATCGAGGAAGAAGCGATCCAGGAGTACCTGCGGTGCTTCCGCCAGCCGGGGGCGATGCGCGCCGCCTTCGAGGACTACCGGGCAGGAGCGACGATTGACCTCGAGCACGACGCTGCCGACCGCCAGAAGAAGATCGCTGTGCCCACCCTGGTGCTCTGGGGTGGGAGCCGGGTGGCGCAGAGCGCCGATATGCTTGGCGTCTGGAGGGCGCGGTGCGAACGCGTCGAGGGGCACGCGATCCCTGACTGCGGTCACTTCCTCCCGGAGGAGCAGCCGGCCGCCGTGATTGATGCGATCCTGAAGTTCCTCGGGTAGGCGGCTCGGCCCCGCGGGAGATGGCCCGGCGGTGCCGCCTTTTGGGCATGTGGTGCCGGGCCGGGGCGTTGGAACACGCTGGTGACTCAGCGGTCAGCAGGTCGCTGGTTCAACCCCAGTCGCCGGCTCCAG
>JBOHQK010000130.1:0-8625 GCA_050732195.1 Methylomirabilales bacterium (SeqCode) | reverse complement strand
CCCTCGAGGTTGTTGGGGGTGTAGTGCAGCATGATCCCGCCGTCCTGGGTGAGGGTGACCCGGTTGTCCGGGTCGGGCAGGTCTTCCGACGTCAGCCAGAAGTCTAGCGAGTGCCTGGCCATGAAGTCGAGCGTAAAGCCGGGGACGATCTTCGGCGCCCCCGCCGCGAGGACGTTGGCGTCGGTCTTCCCCACGAACGAGATGTGCCCCATCGGGTACTCCCACTCCTTCGAGGGGAGGTAGAAGTCGTTCAGGCCGAGGCTCTTCTGGAAGGCCGTGGGGTTGGGGCACCGCGAGAGGGCCAGCATCACCGAGTTGAGGTGGCACATGTAGTGGCGGCCGACCACGCCCGAGCTGTTGGCCAGCCCCTGGGGGTGCGTGTCGCTCGCAGAGCGCAGCAGCAGCGCCGCCGAGTTAATCGCGCCGCAGGAGACGACCACGATGTCTGCTGCGTAGGTCTCCGTCGCGCCGTCGCGCTCGACGTGGACCTTCGTGACCTGGCGGCCGGAGGGGTTGGTCTCGAGGCGCGAGACGGTGGCGTGGGTGAGGAGCGTGACGTTTTGATGCTCCAGGGCCGGGTCCACGCAGATGACCTGGGCGTCCGCCTTGGCGTTCACCAGGCAGGGATGGCCGTCGCAGGTGGCGCACCGGATGCACCGGCTCTTCACCGGGTTCTTTTCGTCGAGCATGATCCCGACGGGCAGGTAGAAGGGCTGGAGGCCGGCTCGGGTCAGGTCGTCGCTGAGCGCCTGGATGCGCGGCTCGTGGCTGACCGGCGGGTACAGGTAGGGCGCGCTCGCCGGCGGCTCGGTCGGGTCGCTTCCCCGCAGGCCGTGGACGTGGTAGAGGTGCTCGGCCCGCGTGTAGTAGGGCTCCAGGTCCTCGTAGCGGATCGGCCAGGCCGGCGAGATACCGCCGTAGTGCTTGACCTCGCCGAAGTCCTCCACGCGCATGCGGAGCAACGCCGCCCCGTAGAACTTCGTGTTGCCGCCGACGCAGTAGTGCGTCCCCGCGTGGAACTCCCTGCCGTCCCGGTCGTGCCACGCCTCCTTGATGTGGTACTTCCCCTCGGTCACGACGGCGCGGGTATCCCAGTTGTCCTTCTCCCGCGGCACGTAGCCGCCGCGCTCGAGGAGCAGGATGCGTTTCCCTGTGGGCGCCAGGGCGTAGGCCAGGGTCCCGCCCCCGGCACCGGTGCCGATGATGATGACGTCGTAGTGCCTGGCGTGCTCCATGGACGTCCTCCCCTCTGCCGTCCGCGAGCCCCGCGCAGCGCCCCGGGCCTCAGGCCCCGGACGGCCGCTTCCCCCGCCGCGCCCCCGGCGCCTTCGGGCCGGGGACCGTCCGCCCGAGCACGTCTTCCACCGCGGCCCGCAACAGTTCCGCCACGCTCCAGGCCTGGGCGATGCAGCCGCGCGGCCGGTGCGGCGCATCGCCGTCGAAGAGTTCCGACACGTGGCCGAGGCCGGCTTCGCGCATGTGCTCGCGGAAAGGCGCCAGCCATTGTGCCGCCTGCTCGCGCGCTTGCTGGCTTCGCCCGTTCACCTTCACGTAGGCGCTGATGAACGGGCCCATGAGCCACGGCCAGACCGGGCCCTGGTGGTAGGCGCCGTCGCGGCTGGCGGGATCGCCCTCGTAGCGCCCCCGGTACCGGGGGTCGCCCGGCGCCAGGCTCCGCAGGCCGTAGGGCGTGAGGAGATCGCGCGCCACGACCTCGACTACCCGGCGGGCTCTCTCGTCGGAGAGCAGCGGGTGCGCGAGACTGAGGGCCAAGATCTGGTTCGGCCGGATGGAGGGATCCCGGTCCTCCCCGTCCACCACGTCGTAGAGACACCCGGCGGCGTCATTCCAGAAGAGCCGGTTGAAATTGCGCTGGGCCTGGGCTGCCATCTTCACGTAGCGCTCGTGACCGGCCAGGTCGCCGAGCTCCTCCGCCAGGTGCGCCATGACGCGCAGGGCGTTGTACCAGAGGGCCTGGATCTCGACCGGCTTGCCGCGCCGCGGGGTGACCACCCGATCCCCCACCTTCGCGTCCATCCAGGTGAGCTGGACGCCCTCCGCGCCCGAGGTGAGCAGTCCGTCCTCCTCCATCCGGATCCCGTAGCGCGTCCCGCGGACGTGCCAGGCGATAATGTCGCTCAGCACCGGGTACAGGTTGGCCCGAACGAACTCGTAGTCGCCGGTGTATAGCAGGAGCGCGCGCACGGCTTCGAAAAACCAGAGCGTGGCATCCACCGTGTTGTACTCGGGTTGCTCCCCCGCGTCGGGGAAGCGGTTCGGGAGCATGCCCCGGTCCGCGTGGCGCGCGAAGGCCAGGAGGATGCTCCTCGCCACGTCCGCGCGGCCCGTCACGAGGGTCAGGCCGGGGAGCGCGATCATGGTGTCGCGGCCCCAGTCGCTGAACCAATGGTAGCCGGCGATGACCGTCTTCTCGTCTCCCCGGGCGACGAGGTACTGGTCGGCGGCGGCCACCAGCGTGCGGACCAGGTCATCCTGGGCGGGGGAGGCGGCCAGGACGGCGGCGCGGCGGGTCACCTCCGCCTGGCGGGAGGCGGGAACGAGCCGGATGTCCGTCCGCTCGGTGGAGGCGACGATCGTCGCCTGCGCGCGGCGGGTGAGATCGAAGGTCAGCGTGAACGGGCTGAACAGGTCCTCGCGGAAGTCGAGGCCGCGCTCCCGCTCCACGTCGTACTCGAAGTTGCGGTACCAGGTGCCGGCAGGGTCGAGGGCGTCGGCGTCGTGGGCTAGGTAGAGCCGGGGGAGGCCGGCGTAGGGCGCGACGCTGGCGAGGTTCGGCTCCGCCTCCACGTGCGGGTCGAGGACGGGGTTCTCGTGCGTCGTGCTGTGGTAGTCGCGAAAGGCGATGAGGGGGCGGACCTCGAGCTGGATGCGACCGGGGCCGGGCGGGGAACCGGCGGTCGGCCGGTCGGCCGGGGCGCGGAAGGCGTACTGGATGACCATGCTGTTCTCGCCGTGGCGCATGAACACGGACTTCTCGATCTCCCTCCCTTCAATCACGTAGGTGAACACGGGGAACGGATCGAGCCGGAATTGCTTGAGATACTGGTGGCCCAGTGGGTGGACGGCGCCGGGATACCGGTTGGCCGAGAGCTCGAAGCGACGCCCGTCAATGAGAAGCGCCTCTTCACACTTCGAGAGCAGAACCAGGCGGCCAACTGGTGGCTTCGTGGCGGCGGTGAGCAACCCATGGTACCGCCGCGTGTTGAGACCAACGATGGTGGAGGAGGCGAAGCCGCCGAGCCCATTCGTCTCCAGCCACTCGCGGCCGAGCGCCGCGTGCAGATCTCCGCACACCTCAGGACCGAATCGGATCATCCCCGGGTTCTCCCTCGGCCGGGATGGCCCGGCCGCTCCCTCACGCGGCCGCCAGCCTTCCCCCGGCCGGCGCCGGCGCTCAGGACGGCGCGACCTCGCAGAAGACCTTGATGGCTCCCTTGGCCGTGGCGAGCTTCTCGAACAGTTCCTGGTAGTTCTCCAGGCCCTTGACGGGATGCGTGAGGAGGCGCCGCAGCCACCCCGGGTACTCGGCCTCGGCCTGCGCCAGGTCGCGCACCCCCATCTCGAAGTACTCCCGGCTGGCGTTGACCGTCCCGACCATGACCTTGTTCCCGAGGACGAACTCCAGGTTGATCTTGTCGGCCGGGACCTCGACCTTCCGGTTCCCGCTGGTGACGCTCGAGAGGACGAGGACCCCGTTCTTGGCGAGGGCCTGCATGCTCTCGAAGACGATCGGGGAGAAGCCGGTGCCCTCGAAGATGAGGTCGAACCGCCCGAGGGCGTTGACCGCCTCGAGGACCGGGAGGTCCTGGGTGGACTCGTACCGGCCGCCGATCGCCTGGATCAGGTCCGCGTTGAGGTAGGGCTTGCGGGTGAGCCCGAACGTCGTCACCTCGAGCCCGCGCAGGCGCAGGACGAGGGTGGCGAGCAGCCCGATCGTCCCGGCTCCCATCACGGCCGCCCGCCGGGGGCGCCAGACGCGGAGGCGGCGCTGGATCTCGTAGGCCTGGGTGATGCCCTTCTCCACCACCGTCGTCGGCTCCAGGAGGACGCCGACCTCGCGGAGGCCCTGCGGTACCTTCACCAGGAACTCGGGCTCGTCCACGTAGTACTCGGTGAGGAAGCCGTGGAGCCGGCTGATGCCGTGCTCGAAGTAGGTGTCGTCGGTCGTCATGTCGGGAGTGCCGATCTGGTCGTAGATGCTCGTGCCCGGGTGGCGGACGATGGCAACTACGTAGTCGCCCCGCGTGAGTTCAGTCACGTTCGGCCCGACCGCCTCCACCTGGCCGAAGCTCTCGTGGCCGAGGACCAGGAAGTCGGATCCCTTCGGCGCCGCGCCGTACTTGCCGGCGTTGATCTCCCGGTCGGTGCCGTCCACTCCGACGCGCAGGACCCGGACCAGGGCCCCCCGGCCGTTGGCAATGTCGGTCACCTTCGGTTTGGGCAGCTCGGCCAGGTGCACGCTGTTCGGGTTTCCGGGGAATACCGTGATCGCTTTCATCGTCGCTCTCCCCCTTGTCCGTCGCGAGGCAATCGAACCCGTTCCCCCGCGAGCCGCTAGGCGGGCCTCGCGGCCCCGACCTCGGCCCACGCGGGCCGGATCCCCATTTGGGCCAGCGCCGCCAGGACCCGCCCCGAGTCCCCCCAGTCGCTCCACCCGACGCCGTGCACGGGGAGGACGGCGAGGTTCGGCGGGGACCCCGCCAGGATCTGGTCCGAGAAGTTCATGGGCGGCAGGACGGCGTAGAGCGCCCGCACAGCCTCCCCCTCCCCGGGTGTCCCGAGCGCTGGCCGCACGCGGCAAAAGGCCTCGTGCAGGCCGGGGACGGCGCTCCGGACGAGCGCCAGGAAGGCGGCGACGCTGCCCACCATCACGAAGGTGTTCCACAGGCATCTCCGGGCCAGGAGGGTCCGGGCCAGCGGGGGCGACGGCTTTTCCCAGAACCGGCGGACCCGGAGGAGTGGGCACGGCTCTTCGGGAAGGACCGCGTCGGCGGGCTCGATCCAGCCGTACTCCTCCTCCGGGCTGTCGGGCGTGACGCCCAGGAGGATGACCAGGTCTGGCCGGGCCGCGACCGCCTCGAAGGCGGCTCCCACGTGGGCCATGAAGGCCCCGTCATCGGAAAAGAAATGATCAGACGGGAAGATCGCCACCGGGTCCCCCGGGGCCTGGAGGCCAAGGCGGAGCAGCCCGTAAAGGATCGCCGGGGCGGTGCCCCGGTTCGCCGGCTGGACCACCAGTGAGCCCGGCGCCACGTCGGCCAGGAGGGGGGCGTAGAACCGCTGGTGGCTTTGGGTGAGCGACAGTAGCGTCCGGCGGGGTGGGATCAGGAGTGCCGTGCGGCGGCGGGTCCGGTCGAGGAGGGTCTCGCTCCCGAGGATCGGGCAGAACTGCTTGGGCCGCTCGTCCCCGGCGATGCGCCGCGTCAGGGGGCGCAGCCGGGTGCCGTCCCCCCCGGCCAGGATCAGCGCCCATTCTCCCCGCCGGTCGGAGGGGGCCCCTCCCCCTGCCTCGCTTCCGTCCTGTGCGTGCGCACGAAACGCCATGGCCAGGGCTCCAGGTCGTTGCGGGTGTCCGTCCCGTACCGGTTTCGAGGACGCGGGACCGTCCGATTGTCGAGGGCGACCGGAGGCCGTGGGGCGATCCCGGAGGGCCCGCCCGCCCAGCCTTCACGCATTAGACGCCGGGCGCGGGACAGAGGATGCGGGCATTCCGCAGCGCCGATCGCCCTGGCCCGGTTCTCCCGCACCCCGTCCTCCCCCGGTCCCCCTCACACCGCGTACCGGAGCAACCGGGCCCAGGCCGAAGCGGTCTCCGGCTGACGGCGCAGCGCCGGCTCCAGCCAGCAATCCAGCCCGAGGACCCGCCCCGCTCCGCAAAAGGCGAAGCAGAACTGAGGGAGGGTCAGGAGGGGCCAGATCCAGAACCACTCCCCCGGGACGTTGTAGGCCCCAAGGGCGATGTTGACCTGCCAGAGGAAGCCCCCGAGGCCGGCGAGCCGGGTCAAGAGGCCCAGCAGGAGCCCGAGCCCCAGGGCGAGCTCGGTCCCGAACGTCAGGAGGCCGAACAGGGTGAAGTTCGGGAGCACGACCGCCTCGAGGAACGCCTTGTACCAGCCGAAGGTGGGATGGGCGATCTCCTTCTCGATGAAGCCGTACAGCCAGCCGAACCGGTGCCCGTCCGTGACGATCCACGGGGCCTTCTGGAACGTCGCGTCAAGGTAGAGGAGGCCGAAGGCGATCCGGAAGAGGGCCAGGGGCCAGCCCGGGAGGAGCGTGGTCAGGCCGAGTCGGTCCGTGAGCATGGATCTCCCTTCTTACGCGGGGAGCGCCCCCGCATGCGGGTTGACGCGGGCGGGCTCCTGGCCGCCGAGGAGCTCCGCCCAGCGCGCCGGCGGGATCGCCAGGGCGGCGTCCGCGACGCGCGGGTCGAACTGCTTCCCCGCCTCCCGGCGTAACTCCTCCAGCGCCTCGGACACCGGGCGGGCGCTCCGGTGCGGCCGGTCGTGGGTGATGGCATCGAGGGCGTCCGCCACGGCGAAAATCCGGGCTGCCAGGGGGATTTCCTCGCCCCGCAATCCCTGTGGGTAGCCCTTCCCATCGTAGCGCTCGTGGTGCCCGCCCACCACGTCCAGGGCCGGGGTCAAGAGGGGTACCGTCTCCAGGATGTCCACGCCCCATGCCGGGTGCTGCTCGACGACGCGGCGCTCCTCGGGCGTCAGGGGACCCGCCTTCTGGAGCAGCGCCTCCGGGGTGCGGATCTCGCCGATGTCGTGCAGGAGCGCGCCCAGCTCCAGGGCCTCGCGCTGGGTCGGGGAGAGCTCCAGGCGCTCCGCCACGGCCAGCGCCGCGCCGGCCACCCGCGGCAGCGCCCCGGCCTCGCCGCCGCGGGCTTCCAGCGCCCGAACCAGGACGTCCACCATGCTGCGGTGGGAGACGTGGAGGCGCTCGACCATGAGGTGGAACACGTTGCCGAGCAGGCCGATCTCGTCCCGGGCGGCGATGCGGACCCGGGTGCTGAGGTCGCCCTCGACCACCCGGCGGGCCACCGCCGAGAGCTGCCCAACCGGGCGCGTGATCTGGCGGGCCAGCAGGACCCCGGCAAACAGGGCCAGCATCGCGCCGGCCAGCGAGTGGAGGTACAGCCGACGCCGGACTGCCCCCAGCTCCGCGAGGTAGACGTCGGCCCGGAAGTCCACGTCCAGGGCGGCCACGGTCCGGCCCGCCGCATCCCGGATCGGGGCGAATGCCGTCATCCAGGTGCCGTGCTCGTTCACGTAGATGTCGGTGTAGGCTGCCGTCCCCTCTGCCAGCACGCGATGCAGGATGGGCTGGATCTCCGGGGCAAGCCGATAGCGCTTGCCGACCGGTTCCTGTCCGTCGCTGATGGCGGCGAACCGGGCCTCGTCTCCCTCGATGTCCGAGAGGGTATAGACCGGGTCCCCGAGCCGGTTCGTCGCCTGGATCCGCTGGAGCTGCGACCGAATCCTCTCATACGCCGGCGTGTCGTTCCGTCCTCTCTCCACGACCGCCCGGTGGAGGTCCCCGTCCACGAGCAGGGCGCCGGTGCGCGCGATGTTCAGCAGGAGGCCCCCGAGGGACTGGCGCAGCCACCGATCCTGGGCCCGGTACTGGAGGAAGCCGCTCAGCAGGATACCGAGGGCGGTGAGCAGCAGAACGCTCGCGCCCAGGCGCCAGGCCAGCCGGCGCCAGACCGGCAAGCGCGCCTTCATCGGTGTTCCCGTGCGGCGTCCTTCCATGTCAGGCCCCCCGCCCCTCGTCCAGCGCCAGCTCGGACACATCCCGCTCGAAGAACAGCTCGACCGTCCAGTCCAGGACCACGCGCAAGCGGGCTGCCACGGCCGGCAGCTTGAGCATGTAGACCGTCTTCCACAAGAACCAGGCGGGGAACCCGACCAGCTTGATCCCCCGCAGGTCGGCCACCGCGGTCCGCCGGCTGAGGGGTACCATCTCGCCCAGCACCCGGAACCGGAACGGGCGTCTTGCGCGGCCGATCAGCCCCGCCTCAAGCTGTCCGGCGAGCGCCCGCGCCTGGCGGACCGCCACCTGGGCCGTTGCCACGTACGGCTGTCCCGTATGCGGGTCGGTCTGGGCCGCGTTATCGCCGAGCGCGTAGACGTCCCGCACCCCTTCGACCTCGAAGAATTCGTTCACCAGCAGCCGGCCGTCCCGGGCCTTGGGGGCCGGCAGGTTGGCCACCACCGGGCTCACCCGGTTCCCGGCCGTCCAGATGACGCAGTGGCTGGGGATGGCCCGTCCGTCCTGGAGGGTCAGCCCGTCTGCGGACACCGCGGCCGCCCGGGCGGTCTCGAGCTCGATTCCTCGCCGGAGGAGCTGCTCTTTGGCGTAGGCGGCCAGGTTGGTCGCGGTCTGGGGGAGGATCGCGCTCCCGACCAGGACGAGGCGGACGGTCTCCCGGGGGATCGAGGGGTAGTGGCGGAGGAGGATCCCGCGGGTTAGCTCCTCCAGGGCAGCCATCAGCTCTGTGCCCGCGTGCCCGGCCCCCACCACGACAAAGGTCAGCAGGCGCTGCCGCGCCCACGGGTCGTCGGTCAGGGCGGCCGCCTCGAAGAGGTCAATCACCCG
>JBOHQK010000129.1:0-7331 GCA_050732195.1 Methylomirabilales bacterium (SeqCode) | reverse complement strand
CCCGGCCGACGGCGGCGATCCGCTCCCCGGCCAACGCCACGTACCCCCGGGGAATCTCCCCCCGGGGCGTGAGGATCCGGGCGTCGGTCAGAAGGAGAACGGGGGCTGGCCTCACGAGGGGGACCTCCCGGCGGTCCCGGGGGTGCCCCGCCGCGACCGCCGCGGCGAGACCAGGACCCGGTCCACGACGGTCCCCGCCGAATCCCGGAGGGTGGCCTCGTCCCCGGCATTGTTCCAGACGGGGCCACCGGCCCGCCAGTACAGGCGCGCCTGCCCGGCCGCCTCGAGCACATCGGTCCCGTCCCCCGAGAAGACCAGGGCCGTATAGCCCGGATGCAGGGTGAGCGGGGAAAACCGGTAGCGGTGGCCGTAGCGGTCCTGGAGGGTGTAGCCGGCGAGCGAGGCCGGCTCCGCCGCCACGCACGCGATCCGAACGTACTCCCTGTTCGGGTCCTCCCGCTCATCTCCCGGGGGGTTGGCCCGGACGCTCACGATCTTAAACGGCCCGCGGATCCCGGCCGGGCCCCAGATCCCGCGGCGGGCCGCCTGGGCCTCCCGCTGGAGGGCGAGGAGGTCCTCCGCGTGCTTCCCGTTGGGCGGGATGAGGAGGACGTGGGCCAGCCCCTCCCGGACGAGCGTCGCGCTCACGGAGGTCCCCCCGATGTAAACGAAGGCGAGGAGGCGCCCGAACTGGTCCCGGACCTCCGCGTCGGTCTCGAGCGCGACGGTCCGCCCCCGGACCAGGGCGGCGTTGCGGGCCGTGGCCTCGGCGGCGAAGGGCTCCCCGGCTTCCGGCGTGTTGATCCCCAGGTAGCGGACCCGCTCGCCGGACTCGAGGACGACCGTGTCGCCGTCCAGGACGCGGACCACCCGGGCGGGACCGGCCGGTAAGGCGCTGCCAGCCAGGACCAGGAGGACAGAGAGGGCAAGGAGGGCATGCCGGGCGAAGCGCGTCGGGCTCACAGGGCCGGGATCCGGTCGCGGTAGCGCGCCTCGAGGGCGCGGTTGTGCTCATCCCCCCCCGGGACGTTGGCGCTCCGGTACACGGGAGGGGTGAGGCCGGCTGCGAGGAAGTGCTCCACCACCCGGCAGACCAGGGTGTTCAGGAGATAGACGCCGGCCAGCAGCGAGGTGGGGCCGACCCTGGCGCCCAGGCCGGGGTAGGCCACGGCGGCGTCCCCCACTTCGCCGCAGTTGTCCAGGACGCAGTCGGCCACCTCGAAGAGGCGCTTCCCGCTCGCCTGCCGGGAGGGGGTCGCCCGCGCGTGGGCGAGGGAGGTGAGGGCGATGACGGTGAGACCCCTGGCCTTCCCCTCCAGGGCCATCTCCACCGGGACCGCGTTGATGCCGGAGTTGGAGATGACCAGGAGGACCTCGCCCGCGCGGGCGCCGCTCGCCTCAAGGAGAACGGCGGCGATCCCGCTCACTCGCTCCAGCCGGCCGCTCTTGCGGGGGGCCGTCAGGGGCGTGAGGAAGGCCTCCTGGATCAGGTTGACCGGGACCAGGCCCCCCGCCCTGTGGAACGCCTCCTCCGCGACGGCGTGGGAGTGGCCGCTCCCGAAGACGTGCAGGACCCCTCCGGCCTTGAGCGAGGCGAAGATGTAGCCCGCCGCTTTCTCCAGTGCCTCTCCCTGGGTGGCCTCGATCCGGTCCAGGAGGGCGCGCGCGGCCGGGCCGTAGCCGGAGAGGGGCATCAGGCCTCCGGGAGGGGGAGCCGGGGAAAGGTGCGCCCCGGGGTGATGCTCCCCAGGATCACAGGGGCGCGGGCGCCGGTGGCGGCCGGGAGGTTGCCCGGACGGCCTGTGGCCGTGAGATAGGCGAGGAGGGCGAAAGCGGCCGCCTCGACGGCGCGGGCGGGGAAGCCCGCCTCGTCGGTCAAGAGGCAGCGGAGATCCGGGCAGGCCTCGGCGAGCGCCTTCACCAGGGTGGGGTTCCGGGCCCCGCCGCCGCAGAGGAGGAGATCGGCGGCCCCGGCGGGGAGGAACCTGGCGATGGCGTCGGCTGTGGCGCGGGCCGTGAAGGCCGTCAGGGTGGCGGCCAGGTCGGGCGGGGTCACCTCCCGGGCCTCCGGCCAGGCCAGGATCTCCTCCAGGAAGGGCGGGCCGAAGGTCTCGCGCCCGGTGCTCTTGGGGGGGCGCCGGCCCGGAAACGGGTGGAGCATGAGGCGGGCCAGGAGGGCCGGGGAGAGCCGCCCCCGCCCCGCCAGCGCCCCGTCCCGGTCGCAGGTCTCGGCCCCGCCGCTGACGCGCGCGGCCAGGGCATCCAGGAGAGCGTTCCCGGGGCCGACGTCGAAGGCCAGGACCCCTTCGGTCCCTGCCCCCGGCGGGAGGTAGGTCAGGTTCGCGATCCCCCCGAGATTCAGGACGATTCGTGCCCGCCCGGGCATCCGGAACAGGGCCGCATGGAAGAGGGGAGTGAGCGGCGCTCCCTCCCCTCCTGCCGCGAGGTCCCGCGGCCGGAAGTCGGCTACGGTGGTGATACCGGTCCGCTCCGCAATGACGGCCGGGCTCCCGACCTGGAGGGTGGCCGGCGGGGCTGCCAGCCTCGGCCCGGGCGGTTGGTGGGAAAGCGTCTGCCCGTGGGAGCCGACGAGGGTGACCTCCTCTGGCCGGACCCCCGCTTCCCGCAGGCAGCCGAGCGCGGCCTCGGCGAAGGCCTCCCCGAGCCTCGCATTCAGGCGGCAGACCCTGTCCACGGTCCCCTCCGGCGGTCCGGTGCAGGCGAGGACCTCGGCCCGCAGGTCGAGCGGGAAGGGGGTCTGGCGGAAGTGGAGGAGGGTGAGGCGGGGGAGAGACTTCCCCGGCGCGATCTCCACCAGGGCGGCGTCGATCCCGTCGGCCGACGTCCCGGACATCAGGCCGAGGACTCTCAGGGGCAACCTCCTTGGGTGCGCTCCTGCGCCCTCGCGAGAATGTAGCACGGGAAGGCCGCTCCCAGCCACGGCGAATCACCGCCTTGCTCCCCGCAGGATGGGGACTGTCGCGCCGGAGGTATGCTCTGAAGGGGGTCTGTGTGCTAGAATTTTAGCTCTCTCTGGGGGTCGAGGATTCATGCAGAGATCCCGGGCCATTCGGATCGCCCTGGCCGTCGGCATCCTGGTCGTCATCGCGGGGAGCCTCTACGGGTGGCTCTCTGCCGGGCGGGACCCTTCGCTCACGGCTTCGGGCAACATCGAGGCAGACGAGATTCTGGTGGGCTCCAAGGTGGGCGGCCGCGTCTCCAAGGTCCTGGTCCGGGAAGGAGACCGGGTGCAGGCAGGGCAGGTCCTCATCGAGCTGGAACGGGACGAGCTGGAGGCGCGGCGGGCGGAGGTCGCGGGCCAGATCGCCCAATTCCAGGCCGCGCTGGACCAGTTGCGCCGCGGCTCCCGCCCCGAGGAGATCGCCCGCGCGCGGGCGCAGGCGCAGCAGGCCGTGGAGAACCTGGCGATGGCGCAGGCCGGGCCCCGGCCGGAGGAGATCCGTCAGGCGCGGGCGGATGTGGAGGCGGCGTTGGCCGAGGCCCAGAACGCCGAGGGGCAGGCCCGCCGGTTCGAGGCCCTGTTCGCCGAAGGGACCATCTCGGCGCAGGAGCGCGACAACGCCGTGAGCAGGCGCGACACCGATCGCGCCCGCCTGGAGGCGGCGCGCCAGAGGCTCCAGTTGCTGGAGGCGGGGAGCCGTCGGGAGGAGATCGCGATGGCGCAGCAGCGGGCCCGCGAGGCCGCCGCCCTGCAGGAACAGGTGGAGCGCGGACCGCGCGAGGAGGAGATCCGCCAGGCCCAGGCGGCGCTGGTCCAGGCCAAGGCCCGTCTCGACGCGAGCAAATCCCAACTCGATGAGACGGTGATCCGCGCCCCCCGCGACGCGGTGGTGGAGGTGCTGGACCTCCGCCCGGGCACGCTGGTGGCGCCGAACAAGCCGCTGGCGACCCTCATCGAGCCCGACCTGTGGGTGCGGGTCTACATCCCCGAGGACAAGCTCGGCCACATCCGTCTGGGCGAACCGGTTGAGGTCCGGGTGGATTCCTTCCCCGGGCAGCGGTTCTCCGGAGTCGTGGAGCAGATCAATCGCAAGGCGGAATTCACTCCCCGCAACGTCCAGACCCCCGAGGAACGGGTGAATCAGGTCTTTGGGGTGAAGGTCCGGCTCGAGGACCCGGAGGGCCTGTTGCGTGCCGGCATGGCGGCAGACGTGACGTTCCCGCCGTATCCAGTCCCGTCGCGCCCATGAGCGAGCCCCGGACCCCGCCACCGCCCTCGGCGGAAGGCACGAGGCCCGGGGTGGCAGGGCCCGCGCCGGGCCAGGCCGGACACCCCACCATTGTCCTGCACGGCCTCACGAAGCGCTTCGGGGCGCTGACGGCCGTGGACGATGTCTCGTTCACGGTGGAGCCGGGGACGATCTTCGGGTTCCTGGGGCCCAACGGCTCCGGCAAGTCCACCGTGATCCGCATGCTCTGCGGTCTCATCGTGCCCACCGCCGGCACCGCGAGCGTGGGGGGGTTCGACATCGCTCGCGACCTCGAACGCATCCGGGAGCGGATCGGATACATGTCGCAGCGATTCAGCCTCTACGAGGACCTGACCGTCCTGGAGAACTTGAGCTTCTACGGTCGGGTGTACGGCCTGCGCGGGACTCGCCTCGAGGCGTGCCGCGACGCGGTCGTCCATCTGGTCCACATCGGGGACCGGCTCGGGCAGCGGGCCGGCACCCTCTCCGGCGGGTGGAAGCAGCGCCTGGCGCTCGCCTGCGCGCTCATCCACGAGCCGCGCATCCTGTTCCTGGACGAGCCCACCGCCGGCATCGACCCGGTGGCCCGGCGCGAACTGTGGGACCTCCTGTTCGAGCTCGCGGGGGAGGGGGCGACCCTGTTCGTGACGACCCACTACATGGACGAGGCGGAGCGGTGCACGGAGGTGGGCTACATCTACCACTCGCGGCTCATCGTCAGCGGAGCCCCGCGCGAACTGAAGCGGCTGCCCGGCGTGACGCCGGCGGGGATGCACCGCTTCGAGGTCCGGTGCCTCGCCCCGGATGGGACGAGCCTGCCGACCCGGGGCCTGCTGATCCTGCGCCGGATGCCCGGGGTGCGGGACGCGACCATTTTCGGCGACGCCGTCCACCTGCTGGTGGAGGAAGGGGTCTCCGGCGCGACCCTCCGCGCCGCGGTCGAGGGAAACGGCATCGCGCGGGCGGAGGTCCGCCCGATGGCGCCCTCGCTGGAGGATGTCTTCGTCGCCCTCACGCACGCGGAGGAGGCGAAGCGGCGGGCGGCCCGGTCCGGGGCGGTGGCCTGATGTTGCGCGGTCTGCCCGCGATCATGTACAAGGAGTTCATTCACCTCCGGCGCGACCCGGCGACGCTGGTCCTCACGCTCTTCATCCCGGTCCTCCAGCTCGTCCTCTTCGGGTACGCCATCAACACGGACGTCAAGAACATCCCCACGGTCGTCTATGACCTGGACCGCGGGCGCCAGAGCCGTGACATGGTCACGGCCCTGCGCAACACCGAGTACTCCCGGATCGTCGGGGAGGTGTATTCAGACCGTGCGCTCAACGATGCGATCGTCGCCGGCCGCGCGAAGGTCGGATTCAAGGTCCCGGTGGACTTCTCGGAGCGCCTCCTGAGCGGCGAGCAGGCGACGTTGCTCGTGCTCATCGACGGCTCGGACTCGACCATCGCCATGAACGCGCTGAACGTGGCGAACGCGCTGGGGCTGCGCACCTCCCTCGAGCAGATCGGCGCCTCGCCGAGCGTCGAGGTGCGCCCCAAGATGCTGTTCAACCCGGACCTCAAGAGTCGCCACTTCATCATCCCGGGGCTGATCGGGATCATCATGCAGAACATCGCCGTCCTGCTCACCGCGTTTGCCATCGTGCGGGAGCGGGAGCGGGGAACGATGGAGCAGCTCCTGGTCACGCCCATCCGACCCCTCGCGCTGATGCTGGGCAAGATGGTGCCCTACGGCGTCCTCGGGTTCGTCGAGACCTGCCTGGTCCTGGTCATCATGCGGTTCATCTTCGGGGTCCCGCTCCGCGGGAGCGTCGTGCTGCTGCTGGCGCTGTCGTTCCTCTTCCTCCTCCCGTCGCTCGGGATCGGGTTGTTCATCTCCACGGTGGCGGAAAACCAGGCGCAGGCGAATCAGATGGCATTCTTCGTCATCCTGCCGTCGATCCTGCTCTCGGGCTTCATGTTCCCGCGGGAGGCGATGCCGGCGGTGATGTACTATCTCGGATTCCTGATGCCCGTGACCTATTTCCTCGAGATCCTCCGCGGGGTGATCCTGCGGGGGGCGGGGCTGGTGCACCTCTGGCCCAACGCGCTGGCGCTCGTGGCCTTCGGCGTGGTGATCCTGATGCTCAGCGCCGCCCGATTCCACAAGCGGCTGGCCTAGTGCTGGTCCAACGAATTGCACCGAGGATTGCAGCCGAGCCGCGGGTGGCGCACGCCGGCGACAGGACCCGCGGCAGAACGGTCT
This sequence comes from Methylomirabilales bacterium (SeqCode), assembly GCA_050732195.1. Taxonomy (GTDB): domain Bacteria; phylum Methylomirabilota; class Methylomirabilia; order Methylomirabilales; family JACPAU01; genus JACPAU01. The sequence goes on along the minus strand of JBOHQK010000129.1, from coordinate 872 downwards.
GCCAGGAGTGGGCCGGATTCCTTGGACCGGCACTAGCATGCATGCTGTGGCCCGGACAAATATCCCCTTGACAAACGCCCCCGGCCGGTCTAGGGTGTGCCCGGTTCGGGGTTCTGCCGGTAGCGCCTCCGAGACGGAGTTGACGACGCCGCGAGGACCAGCGTCCCGCGGCGTTTTTCGTTGGCCCGGCCATGGGGGCCGGACCTCACGCGCGGGGCGTCATCCCCGCCACACCAGAAAGGTAGCAACGGAGATGGCTCAGGGGCAGGTCAAGTGGTTCAGTGACAGCAAGGGCTACGGGTTCATCCAGCAGGAGGGCGGGGAGGACGTCTTCGTCCATCACACGGCCATCCAGTCCGAGGGGTTCCGGTCCCTGGCCGAGGGGGACAAGGTCGAGTTCGAGGTGGTGCGGGGCCCCAAGGGCTTCCAGGCCACCAACGTCCGGAAAGTCTAGGCGCCGCCGCCGCGGCGGACGCCGGTTCGCGCGGGCCGGCCCGGGATCGGGCCGGCCCTCACCAGCCCGTCCCGCCGGGACCGACCCGGCGGCGGGCCCCCCCCGTGGGGGAAGGAGCGACGGAGCATGGGCAGGCGGGTCTACGTGGGCAACCTCCCCTTCACCACCGATGAGGCGCAACTTCGGGCACTCTTCGAAGAGGGGGGCCGGCACGTGGAGGCGGTCAACATCGTGACCGACCGGGACACCGGGCGGCCACGGGGGTTCGCCTTCGTGGACATGGCATCGGACGGGGAGGCGGCGGCCGCCATCACCGCCCTCAACGGGCGGGAGTACGGCGGGCGGGTTCTCACGGTCAGCGAGGCCCGCGAGCGGCCGGCCCGCGGGGCTCCGGGCGGCGGCCCGGGCGGCGGTCGGC
>JBOHQK010000128.1:0-57695 GCA_050732195.1 Methylomirabilales bacterium (SeqCode) | reverse complement strand
TGGTTCGCACCCTGGCATCGCGCTACCGGCTCGGCCTGGTCAGCAACTTCGACCACAGCGGGACGGCCCGGGCACTGCTCACGCGCCACGGCTTCGACGGGGTCTTCGAGGTCGCGCTGATCTCGGCGGACGTGGGGTGGTGCAAGCCGCGTCCCGAGATTTTCCACCTGGCCTGCCGGGCGCTCCAGATTCCCCCCGCCGCGGGCCTCTTCGTCGGGGACAGCCTCAGCATTGACGTCGCCGGCGCCCGGGGCGTGGGGATGCCCTCAGTCTGGGTGAACCGGGAGGGGGCGACTCTCGCCCCCAACGACCCGCAACCGGACCATACCATCCGGCGGCTACCTGATCTCCTCGCCCTCCTCTAGTGCCGGGCCAAATACTGCGGCCCAATCCTGACAGACCGTTGTGCCGCGGGTCCTGTCGCCGGCGTGCCCCACTCGCGGCCGGGCGTCGTCACCCGCTCAGCCCCTCCCGCAATGCGCTGCATTGCGGCAGGAGGCCGAGGGGCGGGACACCCCGCCATGGCGCCGGTATCTTAGCGGAAGGCCCCGGTGACGGCAAGGATTAGAGTGACTCCAACGAATCGTACCTCGTGCTCACGGGAAGGCTAGCGTGCCGGGCCAACGAATTGCAGCGAGGATTACAGTCGAGCCGCGGGTGGCGCCGGGCGCGGCCCCTGAGCGGCCGGGCCGAGTGGGACCCCCTCGGCCTCCTGCCGCAATGCAGCGCATTGCGCGAGGGGCTGAGCGGGTGACGACGCCCAGCCGCGAGTGGGGCACGCCAGCGACAGGACCCGCGGCAGAACGGTCTGTCAGGATGGGGCCACACGACTTGGACCGGCACTAGGGGAGACGGTGCGGCAGCAGGCGGAGGTGAACAGAATTGACCGGGGCCAGGCGGCCCCGGTGTACGTGTTGTATGGGCCCGAGGTGCTCCTCAAGGAGCGCTTCGTCCAGACCCTGCTCACCCGCCTCCTTCCCCCCGGCCTCCGGGACCTGAACCTGGAGGTCCTCCACGGGGATGCGACGGACCCGGGCGACCTCGCGGCCCGCTGCCTCACCCTTCCCGCCCTCGCCCCGCGCCGGGTTGTCCTGGTTCGGGGGGCAGAGCGGCTCCCCGCGTCCGCCTGGCCGGCCCTGGGGACGGCCCTGACGCCACCCCCGGAGAGCGCGTGCCTCCTCCTGCTCCTGGCCACCGAGCGGGACCGGCTCGAGGGCCCCCCGAAGCGCTTCGCGGAGAGCGTCCCGGGTGCCGTCGCCATGGCCTTCACCCCCCTCAGGGAGGGGGAGGCCCGGACCTGGCTTCGGGAGGAGGCTCTCCGCCTGGGCAAGCGCCTCACCCCGGAGGCGGCCGGCCTCCTCGTGAGCCTCCTTGGGCCGGAGACCCAGCGCCTGGCCGCCGAACTCGAGAAACTCACCCTCTTCATCGGGGAGGGGGAGCAGATCGAGGCGGGGAGCGTGGAGGCGTTGGTGGGGGAGGAGCGGGTCCGCCGGATCTTCGAGCTGACCGACGCGGTCGCCTCCCGGGACCTCGAGGCGGCCCTGCACCTGAGCCGCCGTCTGTTAGCGCTGGGGGAGCCCCCCCTGGCGCTCCTCGGCATGCTGGCGCGGCAGCTCCGGCTGCTCCTCAGGGCGCAGGACGGCCTGGCGGCGGGGAAGCGGGGACCGGACCTGGCCCGGGAGCTCGGCCTCCAGCCCTTCCTGGGGCCGCGCCTTGAGGCGCAGGCTCGCCAGGTGAGCCCCGCGTGGGTGGAGGGGGGCCTGAAGCGGCTCGCCCGCCTGGACGCCGAGCTGAAGGGGGGGCGGAGAGACGGGGCACTCAGCCTGGACCTTGCCTACCTGGACCTCTGCCGCTAGGCGGAGGCGGGCCGGGCGGCCCCGGCGGCGAGGCGGCGCATGAGGCGGGACTTGTAGCGAGCCGCCGTCCGCCGGTGGATCACCCCCCGCGAGGCGGTCCTGTCGATGGCGGGGATCGCGGCGGCGAGCGCTGCGCGCGCTGCGTCCAGGTTTCCCCCCTCGATGGCCTGGCGGACCCTCTTGATCTTGGTGCGCAGGGCGGTCTTGGCTCCCCGGTTGCGCGCCGCCCGCCTCTCTGCCTGGCGGAGCCGCTTTTTCGCTGAGGCGATGTTCGGCATGAAGGGCCTTCTCCTGTCCCGGCCGGCTCTCTGCCGGCACGAGGCGACTGTATACTGAGATCCGCCGGCCCCTGTCAAGCGGGAATTGCACACCCACCATGCCAGCCGGCTCCCCCCCGCGCATCGCCCGCGCCGCCTCGGTGGTCGGCGGGGCCACCGCCGTCAGCCGCGTCCTGGGGTTCCTCCGGGACATGGTCATCGCCCAGGCGTTCGGCGTCTCGGCCGCCGCCGACGCCTTCTTCGTGGCCTTCCGGATCCCGAACGCGCTCCGGGAACTCCTGGGAGAGGGGGCGCTCTCCGCCGCCTTCATCCCGGTCTACAACGAGGTCCTGGTGCGGGAGGGGCGGCCCGCCGCCTTCCGGGTGGCGGCGGCCGCGTGCCGTTCCCTCGTCATCATCCTCTGCCTGATCGTCCTCGCCGGGGTCCTGTTGGCCCCCCTTCTGGTCGCGGTCATCGCCCCCGGCTTTACCGCAACCCCGGGGAAGTTCGAGTTGACGGTCGCCCTCACCCGGTGGCTCTTCCCCTACATCCTCTTCGTCGGCCTCGGGGCCCTCCTCATGGGCCTGCTAAACTCGCTGGGGCACTTCCTCACCCCGGCCCTCTCCCCGGCCCTCCTGAACCTGGCCATGATCGCAGCCGCCCTGTGGCTGACCCCGCGGCTCGCGGAGCCGGTCCTGGCCCTCGCCTACGGCGTGCTCCTTGGCGGGGCCCTCCAGCTCCTCCTCCAGTTCCCGGTGGCCGCCGCGTACGGCCTGCGCCTGACGGAAGCGGCCGCTCCGGGGGAGCGAGCGGTCCTCGGCCGGATGGCGCGCCTGATGGGGCCGGCCACCGCCGGGCTGGCCATCACGCAGGTGAGCCTCTTCGTCACCACCCTGCTGGCCTCCTTCCTCGAGGAGGGAGCGCCCTCCCATTTGTACTATGCCTTCCGCCTCATCCACCTGCCCATCGGCATCGTCGGGGTCGCCATGGCCACCGCCGCCTTCCCCACCATGGCGGCAGCCGCCGCCCGGAACGCCCCGGCCGAGGTCCGGGCCACGCTTCTCACGGCCCTGAGGGGAGCCCTCTATCTCACCCTCCCGGCCATGGCCGGCCTCATCGTCCTCAGGGTCCCCATCGTCCACCTCCTCTTCGAGCGGGGGGCCTTCGGCCGGGAGGCGACACTCGCCGCGGCGGATGTCCTCCTGGCCTACGCGGTCGGGCTCGCCTGCTACGTGGGCAACCGGATCCTGGCGCCGGCCTTCTACTCCTTCCAGGACACGCGCAGCCCGGTCCGGGCGGCCGCCGTCGCCGTGACGGCCGGCACCGTGCTCAGCGTCCTCCTGATGCGACCGCTCGGGGCAGCGGGGCTGGCCCTCTCCACCGCCCTCACCTCCGCGCTCTACAGCGCCCTGCTTCTGCGGGGTCTCTCTCGTCGCGTCGGGAGCCCGTGGGAGGCGGCGTTCAGCCGTTTCCTCGGCAAGGTGGCGGGCGCCGCGACCCTGATGGGAGGGCTCATGGCGCTCCTTCTCCAGCGCGTAGATTTCCTCGGGCTCCCCGGGCTCCCGGCCAAGGCGGCCGCCCTCGGGGGTGGGATCCTGCTGGGGGGGATCGTCTTCCTCGGGGCCACCGCCCTCTTTCGGGTGGAGGAGGCCCAGCGGCTCCTCCGGGCGCTCCGCACAGCGCTGGCGGGTCCCGGCCGACAAGCGTAAGTGCAAATTTTCATTGACATTAGCGGGATGGATTGCTAATTAACAGGGTCCATCGGCCGCCCGAGCCTGCCCGCCCCGCCACGCACCCCGGCGGGGCGGGATTGACGCCGAGCGGGGCGCCGCCAGGCGGCAGTCGGGGCCGGACTCTCCTGCCGGGGGGTATCCTGTGAAGATGACGGGCGCCCAGATCTTCTGCGAGAGCCTGAAGCGGGAAGGCGTGGAGGTCATTTTCGGCCTGCCGGGCGAGGCGGTCCTGCCCGCCTACGATGCGCTCTTCGACTCCCTGAACCGGAAGGAGCTCCGCCATGTCCTGGTCCGCCAGGAGGCAGCGGCGGGCCACGCCGCGGAGGCCTACGCGCGGGTCACCGGAAAGGTCGGGGTGTGCCTGGTCACCTCCGGTCCGGCCTGCACGAACCTGGTCACGGCCCTGGCCGACGCTCAGGTGGACTCGATGCCGATCGTGGCCTTCACCGGGCAGGTGCCCACGCACCTCATTGGCAACGACGCCTTCCAGGAGGCGGACAACGTCGGCATCTGTCGCCCGTGCACCAAGCACAACTACCTGGTGAAGGATGTCAAGGAGGTGGCGCCGATCATCAAGGAGGCCTTCTACATCGCGCGGAGCGGGCGGCCGGGGCCGGTTCACGTGGACCTCCCCAAGGACATCCTCCTGAAGCAGGGCGAATTCGTGTATCCCGAGAAGATTTTCCTCCGGTCCTACAACCCGACGGTGGAGGGGCACCCGGGGCAGATCAAGAAGGCGGCCCAGGCGATCCTGAAGGCCCGGAAGCCCATCCTGTACGTGGGGGGCGGCGTCATCAACGCGGACGCGGCCCCGGAGCTCAGGGAGCTGGCCGAGCTGGCCCAGATCCCGGTCACCATGACCCTGATGGGGATCGGGGCGTTCCCGGGGGACCACCCCCTGAGCCTGGGCATGCTGGGGATGCACGGGGCCTGGTACACCAACACGGCCGTCATCAACACCGACCTCCTCATTGCCGTCGGAGCCCGCTTCGACGATCGGGTCACCGGGAAACTCGACGCCTGGTGCCCCGAGGCCGAGGTCATTCATATTGATATTGACCCGACCAGCATCGCGAGGAACTTCCACGTGGAGATTCCCATCGTGGGGGACGCGAAGCACGTCCTGGCCCGGCTCAACAAGGACCTCCGGGGGCTGGACGACGGCTCCTGGAAGGAGAGCCGGGAGGCCTGGTGGCAGCAGATCAAGGCCTGGAAGGCGCAGCATCCCCTGACCTACGAGCGGAGCGATGAGATCATCAAGCCCCAGTTCGTGATCCAGGAGACCTCCCGCCTGACCTCGCACCTGGACCCCATCGTAGCGACGGACGTGGGCCAGCACCAGATGTGGGCCGGGCAGTACTTCATCGTCAACAAGCCCCGTCACTGGGTCACCTCCGGGGGCCTGGGGACCATGGGGTACGGGCTGCCGGCCGCCATCGGGGCACAGGTGGCCCGGCCCGACAAGCTGGTCATCGCCCTCCTGGGCGACGGCTCCTTCCAGATGAATATGCAGGAGCTCTCCACGGTGGTGGAGGAGCGCCTCCCCTTGAAAATCGCCATCGTGAACAACCTGGCGCACGGCATGGTCCGCCAGTGGCAGGAGCTCTTCTACAACCGCCGCTTCATCGGCATTGACCTCTCCGTCCGCCCCGACTACGCCAAACTGGCCGAGGCCTTCGGCATCCTGGGGCTCAGGGCCACCACGCCGAGCGAGGTGACCCCCACCTGGGAGCGGGCGCTCGCCCACCCCGGCCCGGTTCTGATGGACTTTGTTGTGGACCCGGAGGAGGCCTGCTTCCCCATGGTCCCGGCAGGGGCGGCGGTCAAGGACATGGTCCTGGCCAAGCCGAAGAGCGAGAAGCCCGAGGAGGCGAAGGCCCGGGTGGCCAAGCTGACCGGCTTCTAGTCCGCACGCAAGAGGAGGAGGCGGGGAGGCGGATGCCCCCCACCGGCACATGCCGCTCGATCCTTCCGAGGTGCGCCGCTACACGATCGCGATCCTGGTGGAGAACCGCTTCGGCGTCCTGAGCCGGGTCTCCGGCCTCTTCTCCGGCCGCGGCTACAACATCGACAGCCTCTCGGTGGCGGAGACACTGGACCCCACCGTCGCCCGGATGACGATCGTGGTCCGGGCCACCCAGTTGGTCATCGAGCAGCTCGTCAAGCAGCTCCACAAGCTGATCGACGTCATCAAGGTGATCGACCTGACCGACGAGGAGCACGTCAGCCGGGAGATGCTCCTCCTGCGGGTGGGCGCCGCCCCGGCGACCCGCGCCGAGATTCTCCGCATCGCCGACATCTTCCGGGCCAAGATCGTGGACGTCACCCCCCTCTCCTACACGCTGGAGGTCACGGGGGGCGAGAGCAAGATCAGCGCCATCGTCGAGCTCCTGCGGCCCTTCGGCATCCAGGAGGTGGTCCGCACCGGGAAGGTCGCCATCGCCCGCGGGAGCAAAATCCTCAGCCGCAAGGACCAGGCCAAGCGCCAACAGCTGCAGGGTGCGCCCCGGGCCGTCGGCTACGACAACTAGCGCGACGCCCATCGGAGGATCCCATGGCCCACCTGTACTACGACAAGGACGCGGACCTCAGCCTGCTCCGGGGGAAGACCATCGCCATCCTGGGCTACGGCAGCCAGGGGCACGCCCACGCCCTGAACCACCGGGACTCGGGGCAGGAGGTGGTGGTGGGCCTCTACAAGGGGAGCAAGTCCTGGGAAAAGGCCAAGGCGGACGGGCTGAAGGTGGCCACGGTCGAGGAGGCGGCCCAGATGGGGCAAATTATTATGATCCTCCTCCCCGACCAGACCCACCGGGCCGTCTACGAGGCGGCGGTGCGCCCGGCCCTGACTGCAGGCAAGACCCTCATGTTCGCCCACGGCTTCAACATCCACTTCCATCAAATCCTCCCCCCCGACACCGTGGACGTCTCCATGATCGCCCCCAAGGCGCCCGGCCACCTGATGCGGCAGGTCTTCACGGAGGGGGCGGGGGTGCCGGCCTTGCTAGCCATCCACCAGGACGTCTCCGGGAAGGCGAAGGCGGTCGCCCTGGCCTACGCCCGGAGCGTGGGTTGCACCCGGGCGGGGGTGCTGGAGACCACCTTTCGGGAGGAAACGGAGACCGACCTCTTCGGGGAGCAGACGGTCCTCTGCGGGGGGGTCTCGGCCCTGGTGAAGACCGCCTTCGAGACTCTGGTGGAGGCAGGCTACCAGCCGGAGCTGGCCTACTTCGAGTGCCTGCACGAGCTGAAGCTCATCGTGGACCTCTTCTACCAGGGGGGGCTGGCCTACATGCGCTACTCGGTCTCCGACACGGCCGAGTACGGCGACTACACCCGCGGCCCCCGGGTCATCAGCCCGGCCGTGCGGGCAGAGATGAAGCGCATCCTCGAGGAGATCCAGAGCGGCGCCTTCGCCCGGGAGTGGATCCTGGAGAACACGGCGGGGCGGCCGGCCTTCCTGGCGCTCCGGAAGCGAGACGCCGAGCACCCCATCGAGCGGGTGGGGAAGCAGCTGCGCAGCATGATGACCTGGATCAAGGGAGGGCCCAGGTAACGCACGCGCCCGCGGCGGTTGTCAACGGCAGGACGGGGCGGATCCAAGCCGCGACGGTCATCCTCCTGCTCCTGGCGGCCGTCCTGCTGCACGTGGCCATCCAGGCGGTTCCCCCCTACGTGGACTACCTCTACGTCAAGGACGGGGTGCAGGTGGCCGTCCGGCTGGCCTCGGCGCCGCCCCACAGCGAGGCCAACCTCCGGCGGCAGATCCTGGAGAAGCTGAAGGAACGGGAGGTCACCATCCCGGAGCAGGAGATCGTCACCTCCGTGGACACCCAGCGGGTCTACGCCCGCCTCCGCTGGTCCGCCCCCGTCCGCGTCCTCTGGTACACCCACACAATGCAGTTCACGGCCGAGCACGCCGAGCGCCTCCGTTGAACGCCCCGCCCCTCCCGCCGATCGCCGCCGATCCCGCCCTCCCGTTCCTGGCCCTCGCCGGCCCCACAGGGGTGGGGAAGAGCGCCGTGGCGCTCGCCCTCGCCCCGCTTCTCCACGCTGAGATCGTCGTGGCGGACTCCATGCAGGTGTACCGCGGCTTCACCATCGGCACCGGCAAGCCCACAGCCGCCGAGCGCGCCGGCGTGGCGCACCACGGGCTGGATCTGGCGGAGCCCTGGGCGGGATTCGACGCCGCCGCCTTCCGGGCCGCGGCGGCAGCGGCCTGTGCCGCCATCCGGGCGCGCCGTCGCCTCCCCCTGGTGGTGGCCGGGACGGGCCTGTATCTGCGAGTGCTGCGGCAGGGGCTCTGCGGCGCCCCCCCCTCGAACCCCAGCCTCCGCCGCCGCCTCCAGGTGGAGGAGCAGTGCCTGGGGATTCCGGCTCTGCACGCGCGCCTGAAGGAGGCCGACCCCGAGGCGGCGGCGCGCCTGAGCCCGAACGACCGGATCCGGGTCGTGCGCGCCCTGGAGGTCCTGGAGGAGACGGGTATCCCCCTCTCCCGGCTGCAGGCGGACCACCGGCGGACCCGCGGGGCAGCAGCAGGTCTCGTGGTCGGACTCACCCGGGATCGAGGGGATCTCTACCGCCGGATCGAGGCCCGGGTCCAGGCCATGGTGGCAGGCGGCCTGGAGGCGGAGGTGCGCGCCCTCGTGGCCCGGGGCTACCGGGGCACCCGGCCAATGCGCGGCCTGGGCTACCGGCACTTCCTTCCCGTGGTGCGGGGGGAGCGGACCGCTCAGGAGGCGATCCGGCTGATGCAGCGGGACACCCGCCGCTACGCCAAGCGCCAGCTCACCTGGTTCCGGAAGGAGCCGGGGATCGCCTGGTTTCGCCTGGCCCCGGAGGAGCCCCCGGCGGTGACGGCGGAACGGATCCTGACCCTCCTGGCGGACCGAGCGGTGGAAGAGACGGCCCCGTGGAGCGCCTGACCATTCGGGGTCCGGCCCCGCCCCTCACCGGACGCCTCCGTGTGCCGGGGGACAAGTCGATCACCCACCGGGCCATCCTGCTGGGCGCCCTGGCGGACGGGACCACGGAGATCCGGGGATACCTCGACGCGGAGGACTGCTGGCGGACGGCGGCGGCCTGCCGGGCGCTCGGGGTGGGGGTGGAGGGGTGGGGGAGCCCCCTCCTGCGGGTGCACGGGAAGGGCCTCCGGGGCCTGCGGGAGGCCGAGGGGATCCTGGACGCCGGGAACTCCGGCACCACCCTGCGCCTCTTGAGCGGCGTCCTGGCGGCGCAGCCGTTCCTCTCGATCCTCACGGGGGACGCCTCCCTTACCCGGCGGCCCATGGGCCGGATCATCCAGCCCCTGCGGCAGATGGGCGCCAACGTCTGGGGCCGGGCCGGCGACCAGTACCCCCCGCTGGCGATCCGGGGGGGGCCGCTCCGGGGCATCCGGCACGAGACCCCGGTGGCCAGCGCCCAGGTGAAATCGGCCCTCCTCCTGGCGGGCCTGTACGCCGAGGGACCGACGACGGTCGTGGAACCCGCCCCCTCCCGGGATCACACGGAGCGGATGCTCCGGGGCTTTGGGCACCCGGTGAAGGCGGCCGGTGGGTCGGTGATGGTGACGCCGGTCCGGAGCCTGGCGGCCGTCCCGGTGGAGGTCCCCGGGGATTTCTCCTCGGCCGCGTTCTTCCTGGTGGCCGCCTGCCTCGTCCCAGGTTCCCGCTTGACGATCGCGGGAGTGGGGCTCAACCCCACCCGGACCGGCCTCCTGGAGGTCCTCCAGGCGATGGGGGCGGCCGTCGAGGTCCGGGACAGTCGGGAGGTCTGCGGCGAGCCGGCGGGGGACCTGGCGGTGACCGCGGGGCCCCTCCGGGGGGTGTCCGTGGGGGACGCGCTGATCCCCCGCCTGATTGATGAGATCCCGATTCTGGCGGTGGCGGCGGCCTCTGCCGAGGGGGAGACGGAGATCCGGGATGCGGGGGAACTCCGGGTGAAGGAGAGCGACCGGATCGCCGCGCTCGCCGGCGAGCTCGGCCGCCTGGGGGCCGACGTGGCGGAGCGGCCCGATGGCCTCACGATCCGGGGAGGGCGCCCCCTCGCGGGCGCACGCTGTTCGAGTCGGGGGGACCACCGGGTCGCCATGGCGCTGGCCGTGGCGGCGCTCGTCGCGCGGGGGGAGACCCGGATCGCGGACAGCGCCTGCATCGGAACCTCCTTCCCCGACTTCGTCTCTCTCCTGCGCACGGCGGCCCCGGCGACCGATCCCCGGGTGGAAGCCGGGGACCCGGATGCCTGATGGCGGGGGAGGGGGGCCTCGTCATTTCCATTGACGGGCCGGTGGGCGCGGGCAAGAGCACGGCCGCCCGGCTCCTGGCCGCGCGCCTCGGGTACCGGCACGTGGACACCGGAGCCATGTACCGCGCGCTCGCGCTGAAGGCGCAGCGGGAGGGGATGGACTGGGGGGACGGGCCCGGCCTGCGCGCCCTCCTCGAGCGGATGGACCTCGCGTTTGTTCCCGCGCCGGCAGGGCAGCGCCTGATGGTGGCTGGGGGGGACTGGACCGAAGCCATCCGACACCCGGAGGTGGACCGGGGAGCCTCTCTGGTCTCCGTGCACCCGGCTGTCCGGGAGGTGATGGTGGCGCGGCAGCGGGCTCTCGGGGCGGGGGGGGGCATCGTCATGGACGGCCGCGACATCGGCACGCAGGTCTTCCCCCAGGCAGACGTGAAGTTCTACCTGGACGCGAGCCAGGAGGAGCGGGCCCGGCGGAGACACGCGGAGGCGGTCGCCCGGGGGGAGCGCCGCTCGCTGGAGACGGTCCGGAGCGAGGTCCTGAGCCGGGACCAGCGGGACATGGGGCGGGCCGCTGCCCCCCTCGCGGCCGCGGCCGATGCCGTGCGCCTGGACACCACCGCCCTCCCGCCCGAAGCGGTCGTGGAGGCCATGCTGGTGGTCGTGCGACAGCGGCAGCAGGGAAGGTAGCGCCGGGCGATTTTTTGCTTGCCAAGCGGCGCGGGCGCGGCTAGGATAAAACGCTTTGGCAGCGCGAGGATAGCGCGGATGCTTTACACGCTCGTCCGGGCGCTGGCCCTCCTGGCGCTCAAGGTGTTCTGCCGGCTCCAGGTCGTGGGACGCGAGCATGTGCCGGCGCAGGGGGCCATCATCCTCGCAGCGAACCATGTGAGCAACGTGGATCCGGTGGTGGTCGGCTCCTCCATCCACCGGAAACTCCACTATATGGCGAAGGAGGAGCTGTTCCGGCACCCCGTTTTCGGGTGGTTCCTGCGCCGGATCCAGGTGTTTCCCATCAGCCGCGGCCAGGCAGACCCGTCCGCGTTCAAGCGGTCCCTGGCGCTCCTCCGGAAGGGGGAGTGTCTCCTGGTTTTCCCCGAGGGGACCCGGGGGGATGGCCGGCACTTGCAGTCGGGGAAGGCTGGCGCGGGGATGCTCGCCCTGCGGAGCGGCTGCCCCGTGGTCCCCATCTACCTCGAGGGGACAGCAGCCGTGATGCCCCGGGGGGCCCGGGTGCCCCGCCCGGCGGCGGTCCGGGTGTGGATCGGGCCGCCCCTCGTGTTCCGGCAGGCCGCGGGGGAGGGGCGGGAGCCTTACGAGGCAGCCAGCCAGGAGATCATGGAGGCCATCGCGCGCCTGCAGGCGGGCGCGCAGCGGCCCGTGCTTCACGGAGCCCCATCGGAGAGGCGTTCCCCGTAACCCCGGAGGAGGTGCCACCGCAGATGCCCGCGCCACGGACGACGACGAAGATGCCCAGACCTTCCCTTTCCCCGACCGACCCGGATTACGATCCCCGCTCCGCCGAACAGACGGCGGAGATGCAGGCCATCTACGATCAGACCTTCAAGGACATCGCCGAGGGAGAGATCGTGAGGGGGCGGGTGGTCGAAGTCACGGCGGACGCGGTGCTCATTGACATCGGCTACAAGTCCGAGGGCTCGGTCCCCCTGAAGGAGTTCCCCACCCCCCAGGGGGAGGTGGCGGTGAAGGTCGGGGACCTGGTGGATGTCTATCTGGAGTCGAAGGAAGACAGCGAGGGTCTCATCGTCCTCTCCCGGGAGAAGGCGGAGAAGATCAAGATCTGGGAGCAGATCAGCCGGGTCTACGAACAGGGGGGGGCGGTCAACGGGACTATCGTGGGGAAGACCAAGGGAGGCCTGATGGTGGACATCGGCGTCCGCGCCTTCCTTCCGGGATCGCAGGTGGATCTCCGCCCGGCGCGGGACCTGGACCGGCTCATGGGCAAGACCTTCCCCATGAAAATCATCAAGCTCAACCAGAAGCGTGGGAACATCGTCCTCTCCCGCCGGGAACTCCTCGAAGAGGAGCGGAAGGCCCTCAAGGCCCAGACCCTCGCCACCCTGGAGGAGGGGAAGGTCTTCCGGGGCAAGATCAAGAACATTACCGAGTACGGCGCCTTCGTGGACCTGGGAGGCCTGGATGGGCTGCTCCACATCACGGACATGTCCTGGGGGCGGCTGAACCACCCGACGGAACTCTTCCAGGTGGGAGATGAGATCGAGGTGGTGGTCTTGAAGTTCGACCGGACCACGGAGCGGATCTCCCTCGGGTACAAGCAGCGGTTGGCGGACCCGTGGGAGACGGCCGACCAGCGGTTCCCCGTGGGCTCCAAGGTGAAGGGGAAGGTGGTCTCCCTCGTGGACTACGGCGCCTTCGTCGAACTGGAGGCGGGGGTGGAGGGACTGGTCCACATCTCCGAGATGTCCTGGACCCAGCGGGTCAAGCACCCCTCCAAGGTGGTGTCCATCGGCGACATCATCGAGGTGATGGTCCTGGACATTGACAAGCAGGCCAAGCGGATCTCCCTGGGCATGAAGCAGGTGGAGCCCAACCCCTGGAATTTCATCGAGGAGCGGTACCCGGTCGGCACCCGGGTGGAGGGGAAGGTCCGGAACCTGGCCGACTTCGGCGCCTTCGCGGAACTGGAGGATGGCATCGACGGCCTCATCCACGTGTCGGACATGTCCTGGACCAAGCGGGTCCGCCACCCCTCGGAGCTGCTGAAGAAGGGGGACAAGGTCGAGGCGCTGGTCCTGCACGTGGACCGGCACAACCGCCGCATCTCCCTCGGCCTCAAGCAGTGCCAGCCCGATCCTTGGCAGACGACGGTGCCGGAGCGCTACCGGGTGGGGATGGACGTGACCGGAAAGGTGGTCCGGCTCACCGACTTCGGGGCCTTCGTGGAGCTACCCGACGGCATCGAGGGGCTCCTGCACGTCTCCGAGCTGAGCGAGGGCCGGGTCAATAAGCCGGAGGACGTGGTGCAGGTGGGGGACGAGCTCACCATGAAGATCATCAAGCTGGATGCCGACGAGCGGAAGATCGGCCTCAGCCTCCGGGCCTACCGGGAAGCGCGGGCGGCTGCGGAGGTGGACGAGGACGAGTTGCGCCGGCGGTAGGGGCCCGGAGGAGCAGGGCGTATGGCGCGACGATCGGTGCTGCGTGCGTTGGCGGTGGTGGGGGGAGCGGGTCTCCTCTTCTTTGCCGCCGTCTTCGCCGTTGCCTACCTGACCGGTATCCGGGAAACCTTGGGGGGGCCCAAGGTGGCCCTGGTGGAAATCGAGGGGGTCATCCTGGACTCTAAGGAGATCACCGATCAACTGGAGCGCCACCTGCAGAACCCCACCGTCCGCGCCTTCCTCATCCGGATCAATAGCCCGGGCGGCGGTGTCGCCGCCTCCCAGGAGATCTACGAGGAGCTCCTCAAGCTCCGGCGGGTGCACGGCAAACCGGTCGTGGCCTCCATGGGCTCCCTGGCCGCCTCGGGCGGGTACTACGTGGCCAGCGCCGCCGACCGCATCCTGGCGAACCCCGGGACCATCACCGGCAGTATCGGCGTCATCATGCAGATCCCGAATTTCGGGGAGTTGCTCCAGAAGATCGGCATCCGGTCCGTGGTGGTCAAGAGCGGCGCGTACAAGGACATAGCCTCCGGGACCCGCGAACTCACCCCGGACGAGCGGCGCATTCTCCAGAGCGTGCTGGACGATGTCCACGACCAGTTCATCCAGGCAGTCGCCGACAGCCGGAAGCTGGAGCGACGGCGGGTGGAGCAGCTCGCGGACGGGCGGATCTTCAGCGGGCGGCAGGCCCAGGAGCTGGGGCTGGTGGATGAGCTGGGGAACCTCCAGGACGCCCTGGTTCGAGCCGGGGCCCTGGCTGGCATCCCGGGCTCGCCGGCGGTGACCCAGATCGAGAAGCCGCGCTTCTCCCTCCTGCGCCTCCTGACCGGCTGGCAGCTGGCCGAGCCCTGGGGCCTGCCCGGCTCGAGCCCGTCGCTCACCCTCGCCTACCTCTTTCATCTCCCGTAGCCGCCACGGGGCGGCCGGCCCCAGAACGGACCCTTGGCTCCGAGGGAGGACTCATCCATGACGAGGGCGGACCTGGTGGAGCGGGTGGCCACGACGGTCAATCTGACGAAGAAGGAGACCGAGGTCGTCATCGACACGATCTTCAAGAGCATTGCCCAGGCCCTGGCCTCCGCCACCGACGGGAAGGTGGAACTGCGGGGCTTCGGGAGCTTCCGGGTCCGTCGCCGGGAGGCCCGGCAGGGCCGCAACCCCCAGACGGGCAAGCCGGTGAGCGTCCCCGCCAAGAAGGTTCCCTATTTCAAGCCGGGGAAGGAACTGAAGGCCCTCGTGGATAGCTGAGGGGGACCGGGGCGGCGGCCGACGGCAGGGAAGCAGGGGCCGGGGTGCCCTGCGTTTGGGGTGGGGCCGGGCGCGCCGCCCGGGGCGGCGGACGGCACGGATGCGCATCCTCGTACACGGGGCGGGCAGGCGGGTCACGCGATTCATCGAGGGACGGCTGGAGGAGGCCGCCGAGCTCTTTGGGACGAACCTTCCCCGGCTCCCGGAGGGCCACACCGCCACCGGCGCGGACCCGATCCTGGTGGTGGAACTCCACTCCGGCCTGAAGGTCCGGGCGGCCGCCTTCATCGCTGCCACCTACGAGTCCCTGGCGGAGCGACGGATCCCCGACCCCCGGCCGGGCACGACCCCCGGCGCCGCCGGCGACCACGCCCAGGCTGCCTACCTCACCCTCCTCACCGAGATCACCTCCAACATCATCGCCAACGAGCGCCGGCTGGGGCTCCTGAACCTCTTCTGGCTCGCCCACTCCAAGGAGGTGGCCGAGGTCGTCGAGGAGTTCTTCCGACGCGAGCGGCCGAAGGGACACATCAAGTACCAGATGCACCCCCTCCTGCGGGGCTTCTACCGGAACGCCCACCGGATGGTCTGGCAGCGGTTCCGGGGCGCGGCCCCGGAGCGCCTCCGGTACAACCTGGGGGACGACTTCAACCAGAGCCTCATCGAGAGTATCTTCGACGACCAGCTTCCCCTCACCGAGCCCAGCATCGCCCAGCTCAACCTGACCGCCGTCCTGATCGACCAGAACAAGCGGTTTCGGCTCACCTTCCCCGAGTACAAGGAGATCTGGGGGATCTGCCGGGGCCGCCTGCGGGCCGGCCTGGCACGACGGGAGACCCGACTCCTGAACCTCCTGGCCCAACGTCTGCCCGGCCTCCCCTCGAACCAGTATGGGGAGGACAAGGCGGAGCAAAAGATCCTGTTCAACCCCCATGTCCTCACGTACCTCTTCACGGACTACGAGGGGACCGGCGAGACGCTCCGGGCGAGCCGCACGCTGCGCCAGGGGGCCGAGCGGCGGGGGGGCTGGGGGGAGCTCGTGGCCGATTACCTGGACCTGGTGGATGCCGTCCGGCGGACGGAGGTCATAGACCTGCTGCGCCAGGGGATCACCCTCATCCCCCCGGGGCTGGACGACCGGCAGCTGAAGCAGCTCTTCGCGGAGGGCCGCCTCTACCGGTTCCACGAATCCCTCGAGGTCCTGAACAGCGCCCGGAAGGTCACGATCCTGTTCGCGGATCTGCGGGGGTTCACCCGGACCTCGGAGGGGGCCGTGTCGGAGGGGGAGCTAACCCAACACCTCTACGCGGTCTTTGACCCCCTGGCCGGCATCGTGAAGCGCTTCCAGGGGAACATTGACAAGTTCACCGGCGACGGGGTGATGATCACCTTCGGCACGACGACGGTCAGCAAGCAGGACGAACTGAACGCCGTCCGGACCGCCGTCGCGCTCCAGGAGCTCATGGCCCGATTCCGGAAGGAGGGGAAGACCCGCTTCCAGATGGGGATCAGCCTGCATACCGGGCGGGCCCAGGTCGCGCGCTTCATCCTGGACGAGACCGCCATGGACACCACCGTCATCGGCCGCCACGTGAACATTGCCGGCCGGCTGAGCGGCTCGGGGGGGAAGGGGCCGGAGGAGAAGGACGAGGGGGGGGAGGCCCCGCCGCCCCTCCAGGCCGGGACCGAGAAGCCGGCGGAGGTCTGGGTGGACGGGACGGGGGTCCTCTACAACGTCGGCATCGCCGCCAGCCAGGACACGGTGGACACCCTGGCCCAGGCGGTCCCGATGGAGCGTCAGGAGGGCCAGCGGGGGTCCACCTACTCCTTCCGCGACCCCGTTCTGGAAAAAAACATCTTGATAGAGTATGTGGGCGATGCTAAGTTTAAGGGCGTGGTCCGCTCGATCCCGGTCTACCGGATCGTGGCCGTCTAAGCGGGCAGGGAATGGGGCCTTGCGGGCCGGCGCCCCGGAGGACGGCCGGAGCATGGAGACCCTTTGGGCCCCCTGGCGGATGGCCTACATCACGGGCCCCCGGGAGGGCGGGTGCGTCCTCTGCGAGAAGGCTACCGGGACCGATGACCCAGCAAACCTGGTCCTCGCCCGGGGGCGTTGGGCGTACGTCCTGATGAACCTCTACCCCTATAACAACGGGCATCTCCTGGTCGCCCCCTACCGGCACTGCGACCGCCTGGCCGACCTCTCCCCCGACGAGCTCCTCGACATCATGCGCTGGGTCCAGCGAAGCGAGGTCCTCCTGCGGGAGGAGCTGCGCCCGGACGGTTTCAATATCGGGTTGAACCTGGGGAAGGTGGCCGGGGCCGGCATGGAGGAGCACCTGCACCTCCACCTGGTCCCGCGCTGGAATGGCGACACGAACTTCATGCCCGTCATCGGGGAGACCAAGGTGATGCCCGAGCATCTGGCGGCCACCTACGCCAAGCTGGCCCCGCGGTTCGCGGCCTCCCCCTGTGAGGGAGGGCGGTGACGATGATCAAGATGACCGTCCGGGGGATCGCCCTGGACCCTCTCACCAACATGCCCATCATCATCCTGAAGGACGCCGACGACAAGCGGGCCCTCCCCATCTGGGTCGGGATCTTCGAGGCGAACGCCATTGCGCTGGAGCTGGAGAAGATCTCCACCCCCCGGCCCATGACCCACGACCTCATCAAGAACATCCTGGACGGGCTCGGGGCCAGCGTCCAGCAGGTGGTGGTGAACGACCTGAAGGACAACACCTTCTTCGCCGTCATCGAGATCAGCGTCAACGGGAACGTGGTGAACATCGACTCCCGGCCCTCGGACGCCATCGCCCTCGCCCTCCGGGTGAACGCCCCCATCTTCGTCACGGAGAAGGTGGTCACGAAGGCCAAGTCCATCGAGGTCAGCGATGAGAAGGAAGAGGCGGATCGCTGGCGGGAGTGGCTGGAGAACCTGAAGCCCGAGGACTTCGGCAGGTACAAGATGTAAAGATGTAGGCTGGGCCCAGGGTACGAGAGCGATTCGCAGGCCCCGGAGGATTCTCCGGGGCGTTTTCTTTCGCCGCCGGATAGCTTGCCGCTGGATGGTACGGGAGGGGAACAGGGGGAACGCCGCCCATCGTCCGGTGGCCAGGCCTGTTCCTTTACCCGCAGGAGATGGGGCCCGACGCGGGGCGGCGCCCAGAGGGAGCGTGCCGCGGGTGGGAGAGCGAAGGGCTGGATATCGGACCGAGAGGGGTAGGCGTTGTGGGTAGACCGTGTATTTTACATAATCTCTCTTATCAGACTAAATGTATCTCGGGCCTGCTAGGCGCCCGGCTCCAGGATGCCACCTCCCCTCCCCCGTTCGTTAGGAGGCCTCCAGAAACGCCAGACGCCGCTCCGCGAGGGAGCCCCAGACGGTCTCGGGGTACTTCTTGACGACCTCCGTATAGATCACCTGGGCCTCCCTCACGCGCGTGAGCGCCTCGTAGCACCGCCCGACCCCCATCAGCGCCTCGGCCGCAAGGGGGGTGCCGGCATGCCGCTCCGCGGCCGCCTCGTAGACCCGGGCGGCCCGCTCGCACTCTCCCTGTCCCTCCAGGCTGTAGCCCTGCCCCATCGCCGCCCAGAAGACAAACGCGCCCCGGGGGTACTCCCTGAGGTACGCCTCGTAGGTCCTGGCGGCCTCCGCGTACCGGCCAAGCCGGTACTCAAGGTGCCCCACCTGAAGGAGGGCAAACCCGGCTGCCTGACTCCTGGGGTACTCCTCCCGGACCTTCTGGAGGGCACCCAGGACCTTCTGGGCCGCTTCCTGATTGAGGTCCTCGGGTTTCCCCCCCCGCAGCACCTCCGTAACGCTCTCGGCCTTGCTCAGGGCCTCCCCAAGGAGCGCCTGGGCCTTCAGTTCCTGACGCGCCGCGTACACGCGATACGCCAGCAGGCCCGCCCCGAGCACCAGGGCCGCGAGGAGGGCCACGCCCAGCCCCGTGATGCTCCGCCGGCTGGTGGCCCCCCGCCGGAAGGCTTCCCACCCCCCCGGCGGGGCCGCCCCACCCGCGGGCCCCCGGACATCGCTTCGCGCCGCCATCGTCCCGATCCCCTCCGGCCCGCCCCCGGGCCGGGATGGTGGCCCTAGCAGGACTCGAACCTGCGACGCAGAGTTTAGGAAACTCTCGCTCTGTCCCCTGAGCTATAGGGCCACGCGCGCGACGCCCGGACCCTCAGAACTGGACCAGGGAAAACACCTCCTGCCCCTGCAGCCTCTCCCGGCCCTTGAGGAAGGTCAGTTCGACCAGGAACCCGATCCCCATCACGGTCCCGCCCTGCTTGTTCACCAGGTCAATGGCGGCGGACACGGTCCCCCCGGTCGCCAGCAGGTCATCCACGATGACGACCCGCTGCCCCGGCTTGATGGCATCCTCGTGGATCTCCAGGGTGTCCGTCCCGTACTCCAACTGGTAGATCGCCTTGTGCGTCTTGTACGGGAGTTTCCCCTTCTTCCGGATGAGCACGATCCCGGCTCCGAGGACGTAGGCGACGGCCGAGCCGATAACGAACCCCCGGGCCTCCACCCCCACCACCAGGTCCACCTTCCGGCCGGCGAACCGGCCGGCCAGCGCCTCCGTGAGGGCGCGGAAGGAGGGGCCGTCGGCAAGCAGCGGCGTGATGTCCTTGAAGACGACGCCGGGCTTGGGGAAATCGCGGATGTCGCGGATCTTCGCCTTGAGGCTCTCCATGCCCGCGGCTCCTCCTCCGGGCAGCCCCGGGTTCGTCCTCCGTCGTCCTGGCCGGCGGGCCCGCGCCCCACTCGGCCCCCGCCCCCTCACCTCGTCTCCCCCGCCGCCGTCAGCGCGAGGCCCACCGCTTCCTCGGGGCTCCCCGCCCGCCGGATCTTCGGGTCCTGGTAGGCCGTGTGCAGGCCGATGAGCGGGACCCCGAGATGAAGGGCGAAGGCGATCTCCGAGAGGGTTCCGTACCCCCCCTCGATGGCGATGAGGGCCTGCGAGGCCCGCACCACCAGGATGTTCCGCGCGTAACTCAGGCCCGTCGGGAGGGGGAGTGCGATGTAGGGATTCGCGTCACCGGCGTCAGCGCCCGGCAGCAGGCCGACCGTCAGCCCCCCCACCCCCGCCGCCCCTCGGGCCGCGGCCTCCATGATGCCGCCGAGACCGCCGCAGATGAGGACCGCCCCGGCCTCCCCCAGGAGGCGCCCCACCGCCTCCGCCAGCCGGGATCCCTCCGGGGACGGGCGGCTCGAGCCGATGACCCCGATCCGGCGCTTGCGCGCGAGCACCCTCTCCCCCTGATCCGGCGTGGTTGTACGCCAATTCCCCCGGGGAGTCAATGCCGCTCCCCTCGGCCTGGGCGGCCCCGCCCTCGGATCCCCCTCCAGGTCGCGGGATTGTACCACGGCCCTCCCGGACGCGGCGGCCTTTCGGCCCCGGAAACACAACGGCCACCGGCCGGGAACCGGTGGCCCGAAGCACGTCCAGATGGTCGGGGCGACTGGATTTGAACCAGCGACCCCTTGGTCCCGAACCAAGTGCGCTACCAGGCTGCGCTACGCCCCGATGCGGTCGGGCCGGCAGAACCTCAGCCCTGCCAGCCCTGCTCGCCGACCAGTTTCACGAAGACGCACCCGACCAGCTCCGACTCCCGGACCGGACCGTCCGGCTCTTTCACCAGGCACTTCAGGACCTGGGCGGTGCTCCCCCCGACCGGGATCACGAGGCGCCCCCCGGGCTTCACGTGCTCCACGAGCGGCGCCGGGACCTCGGGGGCCGCCGCTGTCACCAGGACGGCGTCGAAGGGGGCCTCCTCCCGCCAGCCCAACGTCCCGTCCCCCACCCGGATCAGGACATTGTAGTACCCCAGCTCCTCCAGGATGGCCCGGGCCCGGTCGGCCAGGCTCCGGATCCGCTCGACGGAGTAGACCTTGGCGGCCAGCTCGGCCAGGATGGCGGTCTGGTAGCCCGATCCCGTCCCCACCTCCAGGACCCGCTCGCCCCCCACGAGCTCCAGGGCCTGGGTCATCAGGGCAACCATGTAGGGCTGGGAGATGGTCTGCTTCTCCCCGATGGGGAGGGGGTAGTCGCCGTAGGCGCGAGCCGCCAGGGCCTCCTCCACGAAGCGGTGGCGCGGGACTCGCCCCATGGCCGTCAGCACCCGGGGGTCGGTGATCCCCCGCGCCCGGAGCTGGTCGGCCACCATCCGCTCCCTGGCGATGGCGAACTCCACCGGCAGGCCTCCCGGCCGGCCGCGACGCCCGGCTCCGCTGGCAATCATAGCACAGGGCGGCGGACCGCCCAAGCGGCACGCCTGGCGCCCCTCATCCCCGCAGGCGCTCCTCCCACGCCCGCAGGGCCCGCAGCGCCTCGTAGTGGGTCAGATCCAGGTGCAGCGGGGTGACCGATATCTTCCCCGCCATCACCGCGTCGTAATCCGAGTCCCCCAGGCGCTCCCACTCGGGCTCGCTCCCTCCGATCCAGTAGTAGGTCTTCCCCCGTGGGTCCAGTTTCTCCACGATGGACTCCCGGTAGGCCCGCCTCCCCTGCCGGGTCAGGGCAACCCCCAGGATGCGCTCCGGAGGCGCGGCCGGAACGTTGACATTCAGCAGGGTGTCGGGCGGGAGGCCCTGCTCCAGGAGGAGGGTCGCGAGGCGTCGGGCGAAGGCGGCGGCCGCGGTGAAGTCGAAGCCTGCGCCCCCGGCCTGGGAGATCGCGAAGGCGGGGATGCCCAGGAGGGTCCCCTCCATGGCCGCGGAGACGGTGCCGGAGTAGGTGACGTCGTCCCCCAGGTTCGTCCCCAGGTTGATCCCCGCCACCACCAGGCGGGGGCGGCTCTTCAGCATCCCCATGATGGCCAGCGTGACGCAGTCGGTGGGCGTCCCGTCCACCCGGTACCAGCGGGGAGCCATCTCGCTGGCCCGCAGCGGCCGGTGGAGCGTCAGGGCGTGCCCCGCCGCCGAGCGCTCCCGGTCGGGCGCGACCACCGTCACCTCCCCCACCGGGGCGAGCGCCTCCGCCAGCGCCCGCAGCCCCTCGGAGTGAATCCCGTCGTCGTTGGTCACCAGGATCGTGGGGGCTGTCACCGGATCACCGTCCACAAAAAAACAGCAGCGGGCATCGCCGGCTGCTGTGGGAATCCCCCCGGGTCCGCCAGGGAGCCCTCAGGGGGAAGAGGTGGTCGGGGCGACGGGATTTGAACCCATGACCCCTGGCCCCCCATGCCAGTGCGCTACCAGGCTGCGCCACGCCCCGGACCGCTTCGCTCGCCCCCTATGCTACTGCTTCCGCAGGAGGGCCGCAAGGCCCTCCAGCCCTTCCCGCAGGCGCCGCAAGGTCTCGGGCAGGTCGGCCGGGGCCTCCCCCCCGTCCGAGAGGAGGCGCCGCTTCGCCCCCGCGATAGTGAACTTCTGGTCGTAGAGCAGGTGCTTGATTTTCAGAATTGTCTGAATGTCCTTCTTCCGGTAGAGCCGCTGGCCCGTGCCGCTCTTCTTGGGCTGGAGGACGGAGAACTCCGACTCCCAGTACCGCAGGATATAGGGCTGCACGCCGGTGATCCGCGCCACCTCGCCGATCTTGAAGTACAGCTTGTCAGGGATGGGCTCATGGGAGGGCCGCACCTCCGACGGCGCGTGCTTCTTCACGGGAGCACCTCAGTCTGGGCCCCGCGGGGGAGACGACCGCGGGGCCAGGCCACGAGAGGGGCTTAGGGCTTGCGGGTGTTCACCGCCTGCTGCAGGGCCTTGCCGGGCTTGAACTTGAGGACCTTGCGCGCCGTGATGATGATCTCCGACCCGGTCTGGGGGTTCCGCCCCTTGCGCGCCCGCTTCGCCCGGACCTGGAAGGAGCCGAAGCCCACCAGCTGGATCTTTTCCCCCTTCTTGAGGGCCCCCTTGATGGTCTCCAGCGTCGCCTCGACCGCCTCCATGGCCTGCTTCTTCGTCAGCCCCTTCTGCGCGACCAGAGAGGCAATATCCGCCTTCGTCACGCCGGTCCCCCCTTATGCCAGGTCGAACGGGTTAAAGAGCGACAGGCACTGAGCAGAGGACCACAGCCGCATCCTGGGTCCTCAGTTCTTCACCACGATGGGGCTGAGCCCCTCCTTCCGCAGGGGCTCCACCTGGGTCTGAGCCTCCGGCCGACTGGCGTAGGCCCCCAACCGCACCAGGTAGAGGCCCGTCGCCGTGGGCCGGGAGTCGATGCGGGAGGCCATGCCGGACTTCTGGAGTTCCCGGGCCAAGTCGATCGCCGCATCCAGCTCCCGGAAGGTGCCGGCCTCGATGGTGAACTTCCCCCCGCCCGTCGGAACCACCTTCGCCCCCTTGGCGCCCGTGGCGGCTACCTTCTCCCGCTGGCTCTCGGCATCGGCCTGCGCGGTGTACTCCCCCACCAGGACGCGGTGCCGGGGGAGCCGGGGGCTGGCCTGGCGGACGGTCACCGCGTACCCCTTCTCCTCTAGGCGCTTCTGCAGTTTCTCCGCGTTCGTCTTGACGGCGAAGGCGCCGACCTGCAGCGCATAGCTCCCAGGCGCGGGAGCGGCCACACTCGGCTTGGGAGGCGCTGGCGGAGCCGCGGGCGCCGTCGGCGTCGGGGGTGTCCCAAGGCCTGGCGAGGGAACGGCTGCCTGGGGCGCCGGCGCGGGAGCGGGAGTGGGAGCGGCCGCCGGTGGGCGCGGGGGGGGCGGCAGGACCGGCCGAACGGGAGGCGCGGGAGGAGGAGGGGCTGGCGCGAGAAGGTAGTTGTTGACCACGATCGCGCCCCCGACAAGGACAATCCCGAACAGGCCGAGAATGATCAGGCGCTTCGCTTGGGGCGTGAGGTTTGCCATTGGCCGGCCCTCTCCTCCCTTCTGGCCATTCTGTTTAGCCGATAGCCTCGCGATGCGGTCGTTCCTGCTCAGCCCTCAGTCCGGGTCTCATGAGAAATCGGTTCACGGCACGGATGATAAGTGTTCGATTTTTCGTTGTCAAGCGTTTTCAGCAATTTTCTCATCATTTTGGTGGGAAAATCCCTGTCTTTCTAAGGACTTATCGATATGTGACCATGGTGACACTTTCCCTTAAGATAGTAAGAGTAAGCCTCAGTAATCTCGGCTCCTATCTCTACTCCTATCTCCAGGGAATCCGCGGGGAAGTGGACCCATTTGTTCTGACGGGTCCGGCCCGAAGCGAGGCTTCCCTCCTTCTCGCTCGGACCACGCTCCACGAGGACCTCCTCCACTCTCCCGATCCGTGCGCGGTTCTTCTCCAGGGCGATCGCGGCCTGGAGCGCAAAGACCTCGGTGAGCCGCTGCCGCTTCACCGGCTCCAGGACCTGGTCCGGGTACTCCCCCGCCGGCGTGTGGGGGCGCGGCGAGTAATAGAAGGCGAACAAACTGTCGTAGCCCACCTCCCGCAGAAGGTCGAGGGTCGCCCGGTGGTCCTCCTCCGTCTCTCCGGGAAAGCCGACGATGAGGTCGGTGCTCAGGGCGACATCCGGGATCGCCTCCCGGAGGCGCCGCACCACCTCCACGTACTCGGCCCGGGTGTAGAGCCGGCGCATCCGCGTGAGGACCCGATTCGAGCCCGACTGGACCGGGAGATGAGCGTGCTCGCAGACGCCCCGGCACTCCGCCATGGCCGCGTACAGGTCCGAGGTCACCTCCCGAGGGTGCGGGGAGGTGAACCGGATTCGGATCTCCCCGCCGGCCAGGGCGTCGATCTGCCGGAGGAGCGCCGCGAAGGTCGTCCGGGGCCGGAGGCTCTTGCCGTAGGCGTTGACGGTCTGGCCGAGGAGGGTGACCTCCCGGTAGCCCTTGCGGAGGAGATCCTCCACCTCCGCCAGGACATCCGCAACCGGCCGGCTCCGTTCGCGCCCACGGGTGTAGGGCACCACGCAGAAGGTACAGAAGTAATTGCACCCCTCCATGATGTTCACAAAGGCGCTGACCCGGCTGCCGCGCAGCGGCGGCGGCGTCCCCACGTAGGTGGGCATGGGCTCTGTCGGGCGGAGGGTGAGGGGGATCAGGGGCCGCTCCTGGAGCAGGCCCGGGACCTTCAGCATCTGGCCGGTCCCGACCACCAGGTCCAGGCCCGGAAACCGGCGCGTGAGCGCTGCCCCCTCCAGCTGCCCAAGGCATCCGGTGAGCCCGATCTTCAGGCCGGGGCGCTCCCGCTTCAGGCCCTGGTATCGGCCCAGGAGGCTGTAGACCTTCTGCTCCGCCTTCTCCCGGATGCTGCAGGTGTTCAGGAGGATGACGTCCGCTTCCTCCGGGCAGGTCGCGGGCTGATACCCGGCGGCCACGAACGCTCCGGCCATCCGTTCCGAGTCGGCCTCGTTGGCCTGGCACCCGAAGGTGACGATGTGGAAGGTGGGCATGGTCAGTACAGGTGGCAGGAGACCCAGTGGCCGCGCTGGACCTCCCGGAAGACCGGCTCCTGCCGGTCGCAGGGCTCGAAGCGCTTGGGGCAGCGCGTGTGGAAGCGGCACCCGCTCGGGGGCCGGAGCGGGCTGGGCGGGTCCCCCTTCAGGATGATCCGCTCCCGCTTCACGGTCGGGTCGGGGACCGGAATCGCCGACATCAGCGCCTGGGTGTACGGGTGGAGCGGGTTCCGGTACAGCTCCCGGCTGTCGGCCAGCTCCACGATCTGGCCCAGGTACATGACGGCGACCCGGTCGCTGATGTGCTCCACCACCCGGAGGTCGTGGGCGATGAAGAGGTAGGTGAGGCCGAACTCCTCCTGCAGGTCCTGGAGGAGGTTCAGAACCTGGGCCTGGATGGAGACGTCCAGCGCCGAGATCGGCTCGTCGGCGATGATGAGGGAGGGGCTCACCGCCAGCGCCCGGGCGATCCCGATCCGCTGGCGCTGGCCCCCGGAGAACTCGTGGGGGTACCGCTTCATGTGGTCAGGGCTCAGGCCCACCTTGCGGAGGAGGTCGGCGATCCGGTCCCGTCGCTCCGCCCCCCGGGCCAGCCGGTGGATGACCATCCCCTCCCCCACGATCTGCTCCACCGACATGCGGGGATTCAGGGAGGAGTACGGGTCCTGAAAGATAATCTGCATCTGGCGGCGGAGGCGCCGCATCTCCTCCCGGCCGGCATCGAACACGGACAGGCCATCGAAGACGACCCGCCCGGCCGTGGGCTCCAGGAGGCGCAGGATGCAGCGACCGGTCGTGGACTTGCCGCAGCCCGACTCGCCCACCAACCCCAGCGTCTCCCCCTTGCGGAGGGTGAAGGAAACCCCGTCCACGGCCCGCACGAGCCCCGCCTCCCCCCAGAGGACGCCCCGGCGGACCCGGAAGTACTTCTTCAGGTCGGTGACGGTGAGGAGCGGCGCGTCCATCCCCCCCTCAGGCAAAGATGCAGCGGGCCCGATGCTGCGGGGTGACCTGCCGGAGCTCCGGCTCCGCCGCCCGGCACTCCGGCACGGCCAGCGGGCAGCGATCGCTGAACCGACAGCCGGGCGGCAGATCCAGGAGGCTCGGGACCAGCCCGGGGATCGCCTGGAGGCGCTTCCGGCCCCCCACCCCCTTCTCCAGCGTCTGGATGGAGGCCAACAGCCCCTGGGTGTACGGGTGCCGCGGGTTCCCGAAGAGGTCCCGGACGGGCGCCTCCTCCACCACCCGCCCGGCGTACATCACGACCGCCCGCTGGGCGGTGTCGGCGATCACCCCCAGGTCGTGGGTGATCAGCATGACCGCCATCCCCAGCTCCTCCTTCAAGCGGACCAGGAGCTCCAGGATCTGGGCCTGGATGGTGACATCCAGGGCGGTGGTGGGCTCATCGGCGATGAGCAGGCGCGGCCCGCAGGCCAGTGCCATGGCGATCATGACCCGCTGGCGCATCCCCCCCGAGAGCTGGTGGGGGTACTCCCGCGCGCGGCGGTCCGGGTCGGGGATCTGGACCAGTCGGAGCATCTCCACCGCCCGCTCCCAGGCCGCCCGGCGGGAGAGGTTCTGGTGGAGCCGGACCCCCTCGGCGATCTGGTCCCCCACGGTGAAGACCGGGTTCAGGGACGTCATGGGCTCCTGGAAGATCATGGAGATGGCGCTCCCCCGCATCTTCCGCATGCGCTCGGCGTCCAGCCCGAGGAGCTCTGTCCCCTCGAAGACGACCCGCCCCCCCACGATCCGCCCCGGGGGATCCGGCACCAGCCGGAGGATGGAGAGGGCGGTAACGGTCTTCCCGCACCCCGACTCCCCCACCACCCCCAGCGTCTCCCCGGCGGCGATCCGCAGGGACACGCCGTCCACCGCCCGAACGATGCCCGCGTCGGTGAAGAAGTACGTCTGGAGGTTCTCGACGCTCAGGAGGTCGCTGTTGCTGCCGAACGATCCCATGGATCACCGCGTGAGGCGCGGCTCCAGGAGGTCCCGGAGACCATCGCCGGTGAGGTTACACCCCAGGACGGTCAGGGTGATGGCCAGGCCGGGGAAGATGACCAGCCAGGGCTTCACGGTGAGGTAGACCGCCCCTTCCGCGAGGAGCGAGCCCCAGCTGACCGCGGGCGGCTGGACCCCCAGCCCCAGGAAGGAGAGGCCCGCCTCGGCCAGGATGTTGCTGGCCACCCCGAAGGTGATCGAGACCAGGAGGGGGGCCAGGCAGTTGGGGAGGAGGTGCCGCGCCAGGATCCGGAGATCGCGGGCCCCGAGCGCATAGGCAGCCGAGACGAACTCTCGCTCCCGGAGGGCCAGGGCCTGCCCCCGGACCAGGCGGGCGACCGTCGTCCACTGGACAACCGTGAGGACCAGGATGATCGCGAGGAGCCCCGGCCGGTCCAGGACCGCCACGGCGGCGATGGCCAGCACGAGCGTCGGGAACGCCATCACCGCATCGGTCACCCGCATGAACACGACATCTATCGTACCAGCATAGAAGCCGGCGAGCAAGCCGACCGTCGCCCCGAGGGCCGCCGTCAGGAGGGCCACGGCGAACCCCACCAGAAGGGACACCCGGGCCCCGTACAGGATCCGGCTGAGCAGGTCCCGCCCGAGGAGGTCGGTGCCGAGCCAGTGCTCCCGCCCCGGGGAGCGCAGGCTCCGGGCGGCCAGGTCGGCCGGGACACGGGCCGGGTCGTAGGGGGCGAGGACCGGTGCCAGGAGGGCCGCCGCCAGGACCAGGAGAATCACGACGGTGCCGGCCAGCGCCCCCCGGTGCCGGAGCAGCCGCACGAGCGGCCGCCCCCTCCCCTCCCCCTTCACCGCCGCCCCCCTGCGAAGCGAAGGCGAGGATCCGCCAGGACGTAACAGCAATCCACCAGGAAGTTCGCCGCCACGTAGATGAGGGCGAAGAGGAGCGTCGCCCCCAAGACCACGGGGAGGTCCCGGTTCGCCGCCGCCGCCACCAGTAACCGGCCGAGGCCGGGCCAGGCGAAGACGGTTTCGGTCAGGGGTGCCCCCACCAGGAGGTCCCCGACCCCGATGCCCACCAGGGTGAGGATGGGGAGGGAAGCGTTGCGCAGGCCGTGCTTGAGGAGGACCACGCTCTCGTGGAGCCCCTTGGCCCGGGCGGTGCGGAGGTAATCCTCCCCGAGGACCTCGAGGAGGCTCGAGCGGGTCATCCGAGCGATATAGCCCACGTGGAGCGCCCCAAGCGTGAGGGCCGGCAGGATGAGGTGCCGCCAGTCCCCCTCCCCGTACCCGGAGATGGGGAACCAGCCGAGGGTCACGGCGAAGAGCAGGACAAGCATCATCCCGAGCCAGAAAACCGGGGTGGAGATCCCCAGGAGGGCGACGGTCATAATGGCCGCGTCCAGCAGCCGACCGTGCCCCACGGCGGCGGCGACCCCGGCCGCCACCCCCAGGAGGGCGGCAAGCCCCATGGCGGCCAGCGCCAGGCGCAAGGTGGCCGGCAGGCGCTCGGCGATCAGGTCAGCCACCGGCACCTGCTGGCGGAAGGAGCGCCCCAGGTCCCCCCGGAGGAGGCGGCCCAGGTACTGCCCGTACTGGACCCAGAGGGGGGCATCCAGGCCGTAGTCGGCCCGGATGCGGGCGATCGCCTCGGGATCCCCCCGCTGCCCCATGGCGGCCCGCACGGGGTCCCCCAGGGCCACCGCCTGGAGGGCGAAGACAATGAGGGTGAGGCCCAGGAGAACCGGGACGAGCTGCAGCGCCCGGCGGGCGGCGAAGGGGAAGAGGCCCATGCGTCACTCCGCGAGCCAGACCAGGCGCATCTGGACCAGGCTGATGGTGGGCGAGGAGTCCATCGGGGAAAGCTGCTCCACCAGGTTCCGGACCGCGGGGTGGACCAGCAGGTCGGTGCTGTAATAGTTAAGGAAGATCCAGGGCGCATCCTCCACGATGAGCCGCTCGGCCTGCTGGTAGAGGCGGATCCGCTCCGTCTCTCTCGTGGTCCGGTCCGCCTGATCCAGCAGGGCGTCCACCTGGGCGTTCCGATAGCGACTGGTGTTCCCCCGCGCCCCGACGTTCCTGCTGTGAAAGAGGACGGTCAGAAAGTTCTCGGGGTCCGGGTAGTCGGCGATCCAGCCCATCCGGTGCATCTGGGTCTGTCCGGCGTCCACCAGCTTGAGGTAGGCCGGCCAGTCCAGGGCGGCCAACTCCACCTTCACCCCGACCTCGGCCAACTGGGCCTGGACGAACTCGGCGAGCCGCCTGTTGGTCAGGCCCGTGTTGTAGTGAAGCGCGAGGGGTGGCAGCCCCTTCCCGTCCGGGAAGCCCGCCTCTGCCAGGAGCTGTCTCGCCCGGGCCCGGTCGAACGCGTAGCCGGCCAGCGCCCCGCTGTCCCCGGGCATCCCCGGGGGGAGGATGCCGGCGGCGGGCTTCACCCGCCCCTCCATGATGACCTGGGCAAAGGCCCCCTTATCCACGGCGTGGTTGAGGGCCTGGCGGAGCTTCCGGTTCCCAGCAAAGGGCGGGGCCTCCACGTTGAGGCGGACCGCCTGGATTCCCAGGATGGACTGGGAGTGCAGCCGCCGTCGCAAGGCGGGGTCCGCCACGATGCTCTGGTAGAGGCCCGCCGGCACATCGGTGTGGTGGAGGGTGCCGGCCCGGAACTCCTGGAGGCGGGTCAGGTCGTCGGGGATGATCCGGAACAGGATCCGGTCCAGGTGGGGCCGCCCACGGAAGTAGTCCGGGTTCGCCTCCAGGACGAGCCGATCATCCCGCCGCCACTCGGTGAGGCGGAAGGGCCCCGTCCCCACGGGGCGTGCCGAGAAGTCGGGGATGGCGCGCTCCACCGCCTCCCGGGGGACCACCATCGCCGCCGGGTAGGCCAGGAGGGCCAAGAAGGGGGCGAAGGGCTCGCGCAGGCGCAGGTCCAGGGTGTATCGGTCCCGGACCAGGATCCCCCGGACCTCCGCCCCCCTCCCCGCCAGGAAGGCCGCAGCCCCCTCCAGTTTATCCAGGATCCAGGTCCGCTCCGACTTGGTCTTCGGGTCCAGGACCCGGAGGAAACTGTACCGGAAGTCCTCGGCGGTGACCTCCCGCCCATTCTGGAACCGGACGCCTTTCCGGAGAAAGAACCGGTAGGTCCGGCCGTCCGGCGAAATCTCCCAGCGCTCGGCGATGGCCGGGCGGAGGCGCATCTGGGGATCGAACTCCACCAGGCCGTCGAAGAGCTCCGAGACGACCGCGTGGGAGGTCGTGTCGGTCACGTGGGCCGGGTCCAGCGAGGGGGGGTCGGAGGGCCCCAGAGAAAACTGATAGGTCCCGCCCTGTCGGGGGGCCTGCCCGCCTGCCGGGAGCCCCACCCCCACGACGAGCCCCACTGCCAGGACGATGGGGAACCATCCCTTCCCGCCGCCGCGTCTCATGAGTCTTCCTCCCCGGAGGGGACCCCTGCCATCAATCCCCCCCGCCGGAGCAGTCGCTTCCCCGCCTCCGCGCCTGCGACGCTGCACCGGGTTCCTCCCCACGAACGTTACGTGCGCAGCCTGGGGTCCAGGGCATCCCGGAGGCCATCACCCAGGAGGTTGAAGCCGAGGACAGAGATCATGATCGCTGCCCCGGGGAAAAAGAAGGCCCACCAGGCCCCACTGGTGAAGTACTTGTAGCTGTCGGCCAGCATCGCCCCCCACTCCGGGGTCGGGGGCTGGGCCCCCAGCCCGAGGAACCCCAGGGCCGCCGCCTCGAGAACGGCGAAGGCGATCCCGAGGGTCGTTTGTACCATGAGGGGGGGGAGCGTGTTCGGGAAGATGTGCCGGAAGAGGACCCGGAGGTGGCTCCCGCCCAGGCCCTCGGCAGCGACGACGAACTCCTGTTCCTTCAGGGAGAGGACTGCCCCGCGGGCGATCCGGGCGTAGAAGGGGATCGAAACGAGGCTGATGGCGATCAGCGAGTTCCGGAGGCCCGGGCCGATCATGGCCACGATGGCGATCGCCAGGAGCGTAGCCGGGAAGGCGAGGAGAATATCCATGCAGAACATGAGGGAGAGGTCCACCCAGCGCCCGGCATAGCCGGCCAGGAGGCCGAGGAGAGTGCCGGCCACCGCCGCCACGGCCACCGAGCCCAGGCCGAGGCCGAGGGAGACCCGGGCCCCGTGCAGGACCCGGACCAGGATGTCCCGCCCGAGCGTGTCGGTCCCGAAGGGATGCTCCCAGGTGGGCGGTTGCAGGCGCATCAGGAGGTCCGAATCCACCTCGGGCCGGTACAGATGCAGGAGAGGGGTCAGGACCGCCATCAGGGCACAGAGTACCACGATGACGAGTCCTCCCCGGGCCACCGGGCTGGCGATGAGCCGCCCCCAGGCCTCCTGGAGCGGGGTCCGCCCCCGGGCTGTGGGGAGCGCCAGGGTGATCTCAATCGTACGCAATGCGGGGATCGACAGTGGCATAGAGCAGGTCCGTGCAGAGGTTCACGAGGACGAAGACCGTGGCAATGAAGAGGGTCGCCCCCTGGACGATGGGATAATCGCGCGCCTGAATCGCCTCGTAGACCCAGAGGCCGATCCCCGGCCAGGAGAAGATGGTCTCGGTCAGGATCGCCCCGGCCAGGAGGTGCCCCACTTGAAGCCCCGTGACCGTGAGGATGGGGAGCAGGGCGTTGCGCATCGCGTGGCGGAGGACGACCCCCCGCTGCGGGAGCCCCTTCGCCTCGGCCGTCCGGATGTAGTCCTGGGAGAGCACCTCGAGCAGGCTCGCCCGGGTCATCCGGGCGATGATGGCCAGGGGGATCGTGCCGAGGCACACGGCGGGGAGGATCAGGTGGCGCAGGGTCGAGGAGAGCGCCTGGCCGTTCCCGGTCAGCAGGCTGTCCAGGACGTAAAAGTTCGTCACCGGCGAGACGGCGACGTCGGTGTCCAGGCGGAAGCCCGTGGGGAGCCACCCGAGCTCGACCCCGAAGAACCAGGCGAGCATGAGGCCGAGCCAGAATATCGGCATGGAGACGCCAGTGAGCGCCACGAGGCGGGAGACCCCGTCGAAGAGAGAGTTCCGCCAGACCGCGGAGACGATCCCGAGCGGGATGCCGATGGCCAGGGCGAGGAGGATGGCGGAGAGTGCCAGCTCCACCGTGGCCGGAAATCGGTGGAGGAGGTCGGCCAGGACCGGGTCCCCCCGGAGGATGGAGAGCCCCAGGTCCCCCTGCGCGACCTTGCGGAGGTAGATCAGGTACTGCTTGTAGAGGGGTTCGTCGAGACCGAGCTGGGCCCGGACCGCCGCCACGCGCTCGGGCGTCGCCCGCTCGCCGAGCATCGCGACGGCCGGGTCGCCCGGGATCAGGTGGATGAAACCGAAGACCAGGAGGGAAATCCCGACGAGGACGGGAAGGATGGTCAGGAACCGCTTGATCGCATACGCGCCCACCGCGTCCCCGTCCTCGTCGCGCCCCCTCCGCCCTACTCCACCTGGACGGTGTTGAAGTACTCGGTGTTGGTGGGGTGCGCCACGTAGCCCTTCACCTTCTTGGAGAAGGCCAGCGGCGGCTGGTTGTTGGCGATGAAGATCCGCGCCGCGTCGTCGTGGATCATCTGCTCGGCCTTCCGGTACAGGGGGGCCCGCTTCGCCTGGTCCGTCAACTTCTGCGCCTGAAGGAGGACCTCGGCCAGCGCCTTGTTGCCGTAGAACCCCTCCCGCGAGGCGCCGGGATTGCAGAAGAAATAGCAGACGAAGTTGTCGGGGTCGCCGTTATCGCCGGTCCAGCCGAGCATGTAGAGGGGGAGCTCCCCCTTCTTCCGCTTGTCCAGGTAGGCGGACCAGTCCACGGTCTGCAATTTCACCGTGATCCCGACCCTGGCCAGGTCCGCCGCGATCGCCTCGGCGATCTCCTTCGGGTTCGGGTAGTAGGGCCGGGAGACCGGCAAGTACCAGAACGGGAGGGGTTCCTTCCGGCCGTCCTCCCAGGTGATCTCCTTCAGGCCCCGGCCGAAGCCGGCCTCCTTGAGGAGGACCCGGGCGCGGTCGGGGCTGTACGGGTAATCCTTCAGGTCCTTGTTGTGACCCCAGAGGGGCGGCGGCTGGAACTGGGTCGCCGTGAGGCCGGTCCCGCCGTACAGGGCGTTCACGATCCCCTGCTTGTTGACGGCATGGGCGATTGCCTGCCGGACGCGCTTGTCCTGGAACTCCTTGACCTTGTAGTTGAAGGCCAGGTAGCCCGTCGTGTTGGTGGGCCTCAGGATAATCTGCAGCCTCGGGTCCGCTCGGACCACCTTCACGTCGTCGGGGTTCACTCCTTCCATTCCGTGAATCTCGCCGGCCTTTAGGGCCGCCACCCGCTGGGAGCTGTCCTTGATATTCCGGATGATGGCGCGCTGCACCTTGGGCGCACCGGCCTTGTCCCAGTAGTCCGGGTTCGCCTCGAGGATCACCTCCTGGTTGGGCTTCCACTCCACGAACCGGAAGGGCCCGGTCCCCACCGGGCGCTTGCACGACTCGGCCCCCCACTTCTCGACCGCCGTCGGGCTCGCAAGGACAAAGGTGAACATGGCCACGTTGGCCAGGAAGGGGCCCTGGGGCTCCCTCAGGGTGAAGCGGACGGTCGTGGGGTTCACCGCCTCCACCTTCGTGATGAGGCTCTTGTCGTCGAAGCCTCCCATCTGCGCCTCGTAGTACTCGAAGGTCTGCCCCGCCTTGATCTGATTCTCGTGCTGCGGGTGCTTGGTGAAGCGCCAGCGCTCGAAGTTCCAGACCACCGCCTTCGCGTCGAAGGGGGTCCCATCGTGGAACTTCGCGTTCTTCCGGAGCGTGAAGGTCCAGACGGTCCCATCCGCACTCACGTCCCAGCGCTCGGCGAGGGACGGGACGACCTCGGTGGTGGACCCTTTGTACTTCGCCAGGCCTTCGAAGATCTGATTGGTGATCCTGGAGGAGATCCCGTCAGTGATGATGGCAGGATCGAGGCAGACCGGTTCTCCCTGAGCCCCCATCACGAAGGTGGAGGCGGCCAGGGCTGACCGCGCGGCTCCTGCTATGACAAGAAAACCGGCAAGGACGCAGGGGATACACAGGCGAATGAGGCGGTTCATGGCTTCTGCCTCCTGCTCCGCATCAGCGATTCCGCCGCACTCGGTCGGGAGGATCGGGAGATCTCCAGGATCACCCGCGGCCCGGGGGTCAGCGGAGTTGCCGGAGGGCCGCGCCCATCCGTCTCACCCCCTCCAGGATGTTCTCCGTCGAGGTCGCATACGAGAGGCGCAGGTGGGTGTCGCTCCCGAACTCCGCGCCCGGCACCACGGCGACCTTCGCCTCGTCCAGGAGGTACTCCGCCAGATCCGCCGAGGTCCGCAGGACCCGATCTCCGGCCCGCCGCCCGAGGCAGCCAGCCACGTTCGGAAAGGCGTAGAAGGCCCCCCCGGGCAGGACGCAGGAGACCCCAGGCACGCCGTTCAGGGCAGCCACGATGGCATCCCGGCGCTCGGCAAAGGCCGCCCGCATCGCCCGGACGCAGTCCTGGGGGCCCGTGAGGGCCACGACGGCCGCCCGCTGGGCGATGGAGGTGGGGTTGGAGGTCACCTGGCTCTGGAAGGTGTCCATGGCCCGAACGACCTCGGCCGGCCCGGCGGCGTACCCGATCCGCCACCCCGTCATGGCGTAGGCTTTGGACAGGGAGTTGACCACGACCGTCCGCCGCTTCACCTCCTCGCCCAGGGCCGCGACGCTCACCGCCTCCCGCCCATCGTAAGTGAGGGCCTCGTAGGTCTCGTCGCTGATCACGGTCAGGTCCCGCGCTGCGGCAAAGGCCGCGATGGCCTCCAGGTCTTTTCGGCTCAGCACCGCGCCCGTGGGGTTACAGGGGCTGTTCAGGATCAGACCCGCCGTCCGCGAGGTGCAGGCCGCCTCCAGCGCCTCCACCCGGACGCGGAAGCCGTCCGCCTCCGCCGTCCAGACGGGAACCGGGACCGCCCCGGCCATCCGGATCTGCTCCGGGTAGGAGACCCAGTAGGGAGCCGGCAGCAGGACCTCGTCCCCCTCCTGCAAGAGAACCATGCAGAGGTTATACAGGGAGTGCTTCGCCCCGCAGGAGATGATGACGTTCTCCCGCCGGTACTCCACCCCGTTGTCCCGCTTCAGCTTGAGGCAGACGGCGTCCTTGAGTTCATCGATGCCGGCCGCCGCCGTGTACTTGGTGAACCCCTCCTTCAGCGCCTGGACGGCCGCGGCCTTGATGTGCTCGGGGGTGTCGAAGTCCGGCTCCCCCGCGCCGAAGTTCAGGACATCGATCCCCTCCGCCCGCATCCGCTTGGCCCGCGCCGTGATGGCGAGCGTGGGGGACGGGCTGAAGCCGGCTGTCCTCGCGGCGAGACGCATCCGCGTGCTCCTCCCTACCGCCGGCCCGGGCGGCGCCGCCCCGCCCCGCCGCCCCGCCCCGCCCGCAACTTCTCCGCCAGCATCTTCTCCGCGAGGGGGGGGACCAGGCCGCTCACCGTCCCCCCCAGCAGGGCAATCTCCTTCACCAGGCGGGAGCTGAGGTAGGTGTAGGCCTCGTGGGGCATGAGGAAGACCGTCTCCACCGCCTCCGCCAGGCGCCGGTTCATCAGGGCCATCTGGAACTCGTACTCGAAGTCGGAGACCGCCCGGATCCCCCGGATGATGACCCCTGCCCCCTGGGCCCGGGCGTACTCCACCAGGAGGGTGTCGAGGGCCGCGATCCGGACCCCGGGCAGGTCCCGGGTGGCATCCCGGACGATGGCCAAGCGCTCCTCCTGGGTGAACAGGGGGGACTTGTCGGGCCTGGCTGCGACGGCGACCAGCACCTCGGGGAAGAGGCGGCGGGCCCGCTGGAGGATGTCCAGGTGGCCGTTGGTGAAGGGATCGAAGGTCCCAGGGTAGATGGCGAGGCCGGTCATGGCGCCCCTCACCATAGAGGAAGGCAGGCCGTTGCGCAAGCAAATTCAGGCGCTTCGGGTCCCCACCGGCTCGGCAGCGTACAAGAGAAGCGTGCTGTCGCCGTGGCGCCTGACGCGCGCGCGCGCGAGGGGGGGCAACCGCTCGGGCAGGGCGGCCTTGGAGGAGACCTCCAGGACCAGGAGGCCCCCCGGGAGGAGCAGCCCGTGCCGGCCCACGGCCCGCGCGGTCGCCTCGGCCAGGTCGCTGGCATAGGGCGGATCGGCGAGGATCAGGTCGAACCGTCGGCCCTGCCGGCCGAGCAACGCCACGGCGGCGACCCCTTCCATGCGGAGGAAGCGGCACCGATCCTGGCACGCAAGGGCCGCCGCGTTGCTCCGGGCCGTTCGGAGGTACGCGGGATTGACCTCCACGAGCGTCGCGGCGGCGGCCCCACGGCTCAAGGCCTCCAGGGCCAGCGCCCCCGTCCCGGCATACAGGTCGAGGACCTCGGCACCCTGGACCCGGGCACTGAGAATGTCGAAGAGTGCCTCGCGCAGAAACTCGGATGTGGGCCGGATGTCGAGGCCGGAGGGGACGCGCAGGCGCCGGCCCCGCCAGGCTCCGCCCACGATGCGGATCCCGCCCCGCATCACCCGCTCCGCAGGGGCGCCAGTGCGCCCGCCCAGCGACTCCGGAGAGCAAGGAGCAGACCGGCCCGGGTGCCGGGGTCGAGGTCCGCCTCCCCGTCCGCCACGGCCGCGGCATCCTCCCGGGCAGCCCTCAGGAGAAGGGGGTCGCCAAGTGATGCGAAGGCGAAGGGTGGGAGGCCGGCCTGGCGCGTCCCGAGAAGTTCGCCTTCGCCCCGCAGGGCGAGATCGGCCTCGGCGACGGCAAAGCCGTCCCGGGCCGCCACCAGGGCCCGGAGCCGGGCCAGGGCTGTCTCCGTGGGCACCGGGCCCGGGATCAGGTAGCAGACCCCGGGGTGCTCCCCGCGCCCCACCCGACCCCGGAGTTGGTGGAGTTGGGCAAGGCCGAAGCGGTCAGCCCCCTCCACCACCATCACGGTTGCGCGGGGCACGTCCACCCCCACCTCCACCACCGTCGTCGCCACGAGGACGTCCAGCCCCCCGTCCCGGAAGGCCCGCATGGTTTCCTCCCGGTCGGCCGGACGGAGCCGCCCGTGCAGGAGGCCCAGGCGCAGCCCCTTGAGCGCTCCGCGGCTGAGCGCGGCCAGGTGGGCCTCGGCGGCGATGGCCGCCTCCGCCTCCCCTGCCTCGCCGGGCTCGATCTGCGGGCAGACGACGTAGGCCGCGCGCCCCCGGGCCACCTCCTCCCGGATCCGGGCCGCGGCCTCCCCGCGCCGCTCCGAGGGGAGGATCTCCGTGGCCACCGGGCGGCGGCCCGGGGGGAGAACCTCCAGGAGGCTCAGGTCCAGATCACCGTAGAGGGTGAGGGCCAGGCTGCGGGGGATCGGGGTGGCGCTCATCACCAGGAGGTGGGGGTGAGAACCCTTGGCCGCAAGGGTGAGCCGCTGCGCCACGCCGAAGCGGTGCTGCTCGTCCACGATGGCGAGGCCCAGGCGGACGAAGTGGACTCCCGCCTCCAGGAGGGCGTGCGTCCCCACCGCCACCCCGATGGTCCCGGCGGCCAACCCCTCCAGCGCAGCCCGGCGCTCGGACCCCCGCTGACTGGCCCGGAGGAGGGCGACCCGGACCCCGGCGGGGGCCAGGACATCCGCGGCCCGCCCGTACAGCTGCTCCGCCAGCAGGTCGGTGGGGGCGATAAGGGCCGCCTGGGCGCCGGCGGCGACGGTCTGGAGGGCGGCCAGCAGGGCCACCACCGTCTTCCCGGAACCCACCTCCCCGTGGAGGAGCCGGTGCATGGGACGGTCCCGGGCGAGGTCGGCCGCGATCTCCTCCACCGCCCGCTCCTGCGCTGGCGTGAGCGCGAAGGGCAGGGCAGCGCGAACGGCGGCCTCCAGCCCCGGATCCGCGGTGAGAGGGAGGCCGGGGAGGCGCGCGACCTCTTGGCGCCGGAGGGCCAGGCCGAAGGCCAGGAGGAAGAGTTCTTCGTAGGCCAGGCGGCGGCGGGCAGCGGCCGCCTCCTCGAGCGAGGAAGGCAGGTGCAGGGCCCGGAGGGCCCGGGGGAGGGGCAGGAGGTCCCGAGCGGCCAGGAGGGAGGCCGGAAGGATCTCCTCGGCCGCCGCGGCACTCCCCTCCGCGAGGGATCCGAGGAGCCTCCGGAACCAGCGGCGGGGGAGCCCCTCCGTCCCCGGATAGATCGGCACGAGGCTCGGCCGCGGCTCCACGACCTCCCCCGGCTCCAGCGCCTCCCACTCGGGGTTGGCGAGGGCGAGGGGGTAGGCCGGGGCCAGGGTCCCCGTGAGGAGGACGCGGACTCCCCGCGCGAACCGTCGGGCCAGGTACGGCTGGTGGAACCAGCGGACGGTCGCCCGGGCGGTCCCGTCGGAGAAGAGGGCTTCGCACGTGACGGCGCCGTCCCGGGTCCGGCCCACCCGTACCCGCTCGATGCGGCCGGCGAGGGTGACCGCCTGTCCGGGACGCGCGGCACCCAGCGGGACGAGCTGCCGCCGCTCGTAGCGGAGCGGGGGGCACCGCAGGGCGTCCCCCACGGAGCGGATGCCGAGGCAGGCGAGCAGGGTAGCCCGCTTCGGTCCCACACCCGGGAGGCGCCGGACGGCCGTGGAGAGGGCAAAAAGGGCTTGCCTTCCCGGTGGGCGTTCACTATCATGCACGGGCGTCCTGGCGACTGTCCTCAGGAGGGAGCTCTGGTGGGAACGACCCGGTGTGCGCTCTGCGGGAAGCGGCCGCTCGTCGGCCATCAGATCAGCCACGCCCACAACGTGAGCAAGCGGCGCCAGTATCCCAACATCCAGCGGGTCCGGGCGAGGGTCGGGGGGGGCACCCGCACCATCGCTGTCTGCACCCGCTGCCTGCGATCTGGGCGGGTGGCCAAGGCGAGCTAACCCCGCCGGATGCGCTCCACGCCTACCACGCCGTTCACCTTCCGGACCGCCTGCATCGCGGCTTGCAGCTGCTTGAGGTCCGTCACCTCCAGCACGAAGGTGTTGACCCCCTTTCGCTCCTCCGTGACCCGGATCTCCGCCTGGGCGATGTTGACGTTGGTAGAGGAGATGGCGGCGGAGATGTCGGCCAGCAGCCCCGGCCGGTCCTGGCCGATGGTGACCAGGATCTTTGCCTGGTGCGAGGTCTTCCGTCGCTCGGCCCACTCCACCCGGATCCGCCGGGCCGGGTCGTAGGTCAGCCCGTCCACGTTGGGGCAGTCGCCGATGTGGATGGTGACCCCCCGCCCCCGGGTGATGAAGCCCACGATCTCATCGCCCGGCAGCGGCGTGCAGCACTTCCCGAACCGGACCAGAATGCCGTCCACCCCCTCGATCCGAATGCCCTCCTCGGTGACCCTGGGGGCCGGCCGGCGCTCCCGCTGCTCCCGCTCCTTCGCCGCCTCGGCCTCCACGAGGGCCTGCTCTTCCTCCGGCAGCAACTTCCCCACCGCCTGCCGGGGGGAGATCTTCCCGTAGCCGACAGAGGCCAGGAATTCCTCGGCGGTCCCCAGCCCGTACCGCTCCACCACGGGGGCCAGCGCCTCGGGAGTCAGGAGCTGGGCCGGGCTCTTCCCCAGCTTCCGGATCTCCCGCTCCAGGAACTCCCGCCCCAGCGCCACGCTCCGGGTCCGCTCCTCGTTCTTCAGCCAGGCCCTGATCCGGCCCCGGGCTCGGGGGGTGTGGACGATCTTCAGCCAGTCCTTGCTGGGGTGCTGCTGGGGGGAGGTGACGATCTCCACGATGTCCCCGTTCTGGAGCTCGTAGCGGAGCGGAACGATCCGGCCGTTCACCTTGGCCCCGACGCAGTGCAGCCCGATGTCGGTATGGATGCTAAATGCGAAGTCCACGGGGGTGGCCCCGCGCGGGAACGCCTTCACGTCCCCCTTCGGGGTGAAGACGTACACCTCGTCCGGGAAGAGGTCCACCCGGACGGTGTCCATGAACTCCCCGGGATCCTTCAGATCGCGCTCCCAGTCCAGGAGCTGCCGGAGCCAGACGAAGCTCTTGTCGGCGGGGTCCAGGTGGGCCTTCCCCTCCTTGTAGGCCCAGTGGGCCGCGATACCCTCCTCCGCCGTGGTGTGCATCTCGAGGGTCCGGATCTGAATTTCCACCGGCTCCCCCCGGGGGCCGATCACGGTCGTATGGAGGGACTGGTAGCCGTTCGATTTGGGGACGGCGATGAAGTCCTTGAAGCGCCCCGGGATCGGCTTCCAGAGGGTGTGGACGATCCCGAGGGCGCCGTAGCAGTCCTTCACGCTCCCCGTGGTGGCCCGCACAGCGGTGAGGTCGTAGATCTCGTCGAAGTCCTTGCCCTGGTTCTGCATTTTCTTATAGATGCTGTAGACGTGCTTGGGGCGGCCGGTGATCTCGGCCCGGATCCCCACCTCGGCCAGGCGCCCCTTGAGGATGGCGATGGCCTCGTTGATCTCCCCCTCCCGCGCCGCCCGCTTCTTCGCCACCCGGCCCTGAAGGTCCCGGTAGGCCTCCGGGTCCAGGGAGCGGAGGGCCAGATCCTCCAGCTCCGACTTGATCCGGGCGATCCCCAGGCGGTTGGCCAGGGGGGCGTAGATGTCCAGGGTCTCCTGGGAAATGGCCCGCTGCTTCTCCTCCGGGAGGGGGTCGAGCGTCCGCATGTTGTGCAGACGGTCGGCGAACTTGATGAGGATGACCCGGATGTCCTTGGACATGGCCAGGAGCATCTTGCGGAACGACTCGGCCTGCCGATCCTCGCGGGTGGCGAAGGGGAGTTTGCTGATCTTGGTGACCCCATCCACCAGGGCTGCCACCTCGTCCCCAAAGAGGTCGCGGATCTCCTCGATGGTGGCGCGGGTGTCCTCCACCGCGTCGTGCAGGAGCCCAGCCGCGATGCTGCTGACATCTAGGCGAAGCTCGGCCAGGATCTCCGCGACAGCCAGGGGATGGGAGAGGTACGGCTCGCCGGAGCGCCGCTCCTGCCCCCGGTGGGCCTTGGCGGCGAAGACGTAGGCCCGCTGGATGGGCGTGAGGTCCGCGTCCGGGGTGTAAACCTGAACCTTATCCAGGATGTTCTCGAGGCGGACCATGGCCGGGGGGGATATAGGCGGGGCGGGGATGGGCTCAGCCTCAAGCATGGCCCGAAGTTACCATAAGTTTGCTCGGAAATCTATGGATCTACAAGCGGAGGGAATCTTGGAAGGCGACTCTGTGGATTATACGTTTGTAACACCAGATATTACAGGCTGTTATATAATTGTCATTAATGCTTAACCTTATCTTCTAAGCCTGCTGCCCCAGGTAGGCCCGGCGGACGTTCTCGTTGCTGAGAAGGCCCTGTGCCGTGTCCTCGAGAACGATGCCACCGGTCTCCATCACGTAGCCCCGCCCCGCTATGGACAGGGCCATGTAGGCGTTCTGCTCCACCAGGAGGATCGTGGTCCCCTGGCGGTTGATGTCCCGGATCGTGTCGAAAATCTGCTCCAGCAGGATCGGGGCGAGCCCCATGGACGGTTCGTCGAGCAGGAGGAGCGTCGGCCGCGCCATCAGGGCCCGGGCGATGGCCAGCATCTGCTGTTCGCCTCCGGAGAGGGTCCCGGCCACCTGGTCCCGCCGCTCCTTCAGGCGAGGAAAAAGGGTGTACACCCGCTCCAGGTCGGCTCCCACCCCCCCGTCCCGGCGGGCATAGGCGCCCATCTCCAGGTTCTCCAGGACGGTCAGCCGTTTGAAGATCCGCCGGCCCTCGGGGACGTGGGCGATTCCCCGTTTGACGATCTGGTGGGACGGGAGCCCATCGATCACCTCCCCCATCAGTCGGACCCCCCCCTCCCGGGGGCGGAGGAGGCCGGAAACCATCTTGAGGGTGGTGGTCTTCCCCGCGCCGTTGTTCCCGAGCACGGCGACGATCTCCCCCTCCTTGACCTGGAGGGAGATCCCCTTCAGAGCGTGGATCTTCCCGTAGTAGACGTGGGCGTTCTCGATCTCAAGCACGGGCCTGGGCCTCCGTGTCCGCCGCCGCCCCCCAGCGCCGCCGCCCGAGATAGGCTTCGATGACCCGGGGATCGTTCTGGACCTCTCCGGGCAGTCCTTCGGCGATCTTCACCCCGTAGTCCAGCACCGTCACGCGGTCCGAGACCTCCATGACGACCCGCATGTTGTGCTCGATCAGGAGGATTGTCAGACGGAACTCGCTGATGAACCGGCGCAGGAGCGCCATGAGGACCACCGCCTCGCCGTGGCTCATCCCCGCTGTTGGCTCGTCCAGGAGGAGGAGCTTGGGGCTGGAGGCGAGCGCTCGGGCGATCTCCAGCCGGCGCTGGTCCCCGTAGGGGAGGTTCTTCGCCAGCTCCTCCTCCTTCCCGGCCAGCCCCACGGTGGCCAGGATCTCGTGCGCCCGCCCCCAGGCCCTATCCTCCTGCCGGTGGAAGCGTCCGTTGCGGACCAGGACATCGGTCAGCCCCAGGGGGATCCGGCAGTGCATGCCCACCAGGACGTTCTCTACCACCGACATCTCGGGGAAGAGGCGGATGTTCTGGAAGGTCCGGCAGACCCCCAGGGCCGTGATCTGGTCGGGCCGCAGGCCCACCAGCGACCGCCCCTCGAAGGTGACGCTCCCCTCATCCGGCGTGTAGATCCCGGTCAGGACGTTGAAGAAGGTGGTCTTCCCCGCCCCGTTGGGTCCGATGATGCTGGCGATCGTGCCCGGCTCCAGGGCGAAGTCCACCTCGCTGATCGCCACCAGGCCCCCGAACCGCTTGGTGACCTTCCGGGCCTCAAGCATGGCCAGCCTCGTCGCC
Source organism: Methylomirabilales bacterium (SeqCode) (assembly GCA_050732195.1). Classification (GTDB taxonomy): domain Bacteria; phylum Methylomirabilota; class Methylomirabilia; order Methylomirabilales; family JACPAU01; genus JACPAU01. Next base: position 15,191 of record JBOHQK010000128.1, on the reverse strand, counting down.
GCTGCGGGCCAGCTCGCGCCGGCGGCGCCGGGAGGGGATGATTCCCTGGGGGCGGTAGATCATCATGAGGATCAGGATCAGCCCGAAGACCATCCGCTCGTACTTCGCCGGCTCCAACTGGGTCGGAAGGCTGGCCAGGGGGAAGGAGCCGACGAAGGGGAGCCAGACCGCGGCCCCCGCGCTGCGCAGTTCGTTGAGCCAGAGGGAGATTCCCTTGAGGACCTGGAGGTTCAGGACCGTCACCACCGTGGCCCCCAGGATGGCGCCCGGGATGCTCCCCATCCCCCCCAGGATGATCATGGCCAGGACGCCGATGGATTCCAAGAAGGTGAAGGACTCGGGGTTGATGAAGAACTGCTTGGAGGCAAAGATGACCCCCATCACCCCGGCAAAGGATGCCCCGCAAGCGAAGGCCAGGAGCTTCATCCGGACCAGGGGGATCCCCATGCTCACCGCTGCCAGCTCATCCTCCCGGATGGCCGCCCAAGCCCGGCCGATGTGGGAGTCCTCCAGCCGTTGGGTCACCAGCGTGACCGTCACCACCACCAGGAGGACCAGGAAATAGAAGTAGAGGGAGTACAGGACGGAGGGGGTGGCCTCGAACCCCAACGCGTGCAGGACCGGCTGGAAGAAGAGGGGTGGGCGCTGGATGGGGGTGATCCCCTTGGGGCCATTGGTGATATTGATCGGCTTGTCCAGGTTGTTCGCCAGGACCCGGACGACCTCCCCGAAGCCCAAGGTCACAATGGCCAGGTAATCCCCCCGGAGGCGGAGGACCGGGAGCCCCAGGAGGATGCCGGTGAGGGCCGCCACGAGGACTCCCAGGATCATGAAGACGAAGAACCAGAAGGGGGACAACGGGAAGGCGGAGGCGGCGCTGGTGAAGATCTCCGCCGCCTGCCGGGACCCGAAGATGGCCCAGAGGTAGGCGCCCACCGCGTAGAAGGCCACGTAGCCCAGGTCCAGCAGCCCCGCCAGACCCACCACGATGTTCAGGCCCAGCGCCAGCGCCGCGAAGATCCCCACCTGCGTGGCGATCTCCAGGTAGTAGCCGTTCACCGTCCCCAGGAAAGGCATCAGCAGCCCCAGGACGACGGCGCCGAGGGCGATCTGGGCGGCCCGGCCAATCTCGGCATAGTAGATGACCAGAAGACAGGCCTGGAACAGAAGGAAGGCCAGGATGGATCGGGGAAAGAGATAGACGAGGCTGCTGCTCAGGGCGATGAAGACCGTCACCCAGAGCAAACGGGCAGGGGGCCACCGTCGCCACCCCAGCAGATCCCACTCCCGGAAGAGGGCGATCGCCTTCCGCATCGGCCGTGCCCTAAGCCTTCTCGGCCACCACCTCGCCCAGCAGCCCCCGCGGCCGGAAGATCAAGATCACGATCAACAGGGAAAAGGCCAGGATGTCCTTGTACTCGGCCCCGAAGGCCCCGCCCGTCAGCAGGGAGAGGTAGGAGGCAGAGAAAGCCTCCAGAAGCCCCAGGACTAGGCCGCCTGCCATGGCGCCGGGAATGTTCCCGATGCCGCCCAGGACGGCCGCGGTGAAGGCCTTGATGCCCGGGATGAAGCCCGTATAGGGATTAATGAGGCTGTACTGGATCCCGAAGAGGACCCCGGCCGCCCCCCCCATGGCCCCGCCGATGAGAAAGGTGAGAGAGATAATGCGGTTCACGTCAATCCCCATGAGGCTGGCAGTGGCCTGGTCCTCGGCCACGGCCCGGATGGCCTTCCCCATCTTGGTCCGGTTGACGATGAGGGTCAGGCAGATGAGCATCCCGATGGCGGCCACGATCACGATGATGGACTTCAGGGAGATGTCGAAGACCTCGCCGAAGTGGATCCGGGTGTCGAAAAAGTCCACCGTCGGATAGACGAGGTAGAAGGCGTTGCGCCAGAGGCTCTCCAGCAGGCGGACGGCATCCTGCAGGAAGAAGGAGGCGCCGATGGCCGAGATGAGCGGGACGAGGCGGGGCGCCCCCCGGAGGGGGCGGTAGGCGACGCGCTCCAGCCCCACCGCCAGCAGGCCGCTCGCTGCCATGCCGGCCGCCACCAGCAGGAGGACCAGGAGGAGGGGCGGCACGCTCCCCAGCCACCCGGCCGCCTTGAGCCCCAGGAGGATCTCCGCCCCGATGAAGGCCCCCACCACGAAGATCTCGCTGTGGGCGAAGTTGATGAGCTGGAGAACCCCGTAGACCATCGTGTACCCGAGGGCAATGAGGGCGTACATGAAGCCCAGGATGAGCCCATCCACCAGGACCTGGGGGAACATGCCGATGGCAAGCTGCATGCGTGCTCCAGTGGGCTAGCAACAGCAGGGGGGCGGTTGCCCGCCCCCCTGGTGTCGTGGAAGGCCTTCGACTACATCTTCTTCAACGGTGGGGCAGCGATCTCCAGGGTCTTGATCAGCTTGTTGTCCCCCCACTTGGCCGGATCGTCCGAAATCACCCGGATGATGAAGTACTTCGCCTTCACCGGATCGCCCTTGTCGTCGAAGGTGATGTTCCCGGTGATCCCCTTGAAGTTCTTCACCTTCCGGATTTCGGCCGTCACGGCCGCCCGCGCGGGCTTCTTATCCCCCGCCGCCTTGGCGGCGGCCTCGATAGCCTTCAAGCCGAGGGCCGTCGAGTCATAGGCCTGGGCGGCGAAAGGCTCCGGGTCCTTGCCGAATTTCTTCTTGTACTCAGTGATAAACCCCTTCGCCTCGGGGTAGATGGTGGGCGGCCCCACGACAGTGGTGTAGTACATCCCCACCGCTGCCTTGCCGGCGATCTTCACCATCTCCGAGGAGTCCATCCCGTCCGGCCCGAGGAACAGGGCCTTCGCCATCCCCTTCTCACGCGCCTGCTTCAACAACACCGCCGCCTGGTTGTAGATCCCCCCGAAGTACATCAGCTCCGGGTTCTTGGCCTTCATGGGCGTGATGATAGGGTCGAAGTTCGCCTTCTCCTCGGTCCCCTCGAAGCCCAGGACCTCGATGCCGAGCTTCTTGGACTTGTCGCGGAAGAACTCTGCCACCCCCTGGCCGTAGAGGGTCTTGTCGTGCAGGACGTAGGCGCTCTTGACCTTGAGCTGCTCCTTCGCGAAGGTGGCCCCCACGTCCCCCTGGACATCGTCCCGCCCGCACACCCGGTTCACGTTCTTGTAGTTCCGGTCGGTGATGAGGGGGTTGGTGTTGGCGGGGGAGATCATGCCCAGGTCCACTTCCTTATAGATCTCCGAGGACGGCAGGGCCACGCCCGAGTTCAGGTGGCCGACGAGCAGGAGGATGTCCGGGTCGGCCACGATGCTCTTGGCGTTGGCCACACCCACGTCGGGCTTGGCCTGGTCATCGTACGGCACGAACTGGACCTTGAACCCCATCTTCTCCAGGGGGCCCTTGAACTTGTCAACAGCCAGCTGAGCCCCCAGCTTGATCCCCTCCCCCAGGGCTGCCTGCTCGCCCGAGAGGGGGCTCTGGGTGGCGATCTTGATGGTCCCCTTCTGCTGGGCCTCGGCCGGCGGCCCCATCAGGAGCGCCACCCCTGCGGCCAGCACGATCAGCAATCGTACGAGTCTGACGTTCGCCATCTTCTTCTCCCTTTTTCAGCGGTCACCTCATGACACCCTGTGCGCCCCGCTCTGGTCTCGCCTCTCACCTCCTTCGCCAGGGCCCTCTGGCCCGGCCGCGGGCTAACCCTACCGTGCCCCCGCGGGTAAGTCAAGCCGGGGAGCCCTCGGCCGGCTCCCGCAGCCCCTGGAGCCCCTCAACCCGCCGCAGCGCCGCCACCCCCACCGCCCCGCTCCGCCGCACGAACGGCGGGGTCACCGTGAGGTCCAGCACAGTCGAGGGCACCCCCACCGGGCATGCCCCGCCATCGAGGATGAGCTCCAGATGGCGCAGGAGATCCGCGGCCACCTCCTCCGCCCGCCGAGGCGGGGGCTCGCCCGTCCGGTTCGCACTGGTCCCGGTGACCGGACCACCCAGCATCTTCAAGAGGGGGAGTGCCACCCGGCCAGCCGGAACCCGGACCCCCACGGTCCCCGTCCCACCAGTCACTGCTTGAGGCAGGTCCGAGCGGCCCCGGAGGATGAGGGTGAGGGGCCCCGGCCAGAACCGCCTCGCCAGCGTGAGGGCGAGGCCCGGCACCTCGGCGGCCACCCGCCCCAGGTCTTCCGGCCCCGGAAGGAGCAGGGGAATGGCCTTCTCCCGGCCACCCTTTGCCCGCACGAGCCGCTCGAGGGCTTCCCCGTTCAGGGGATCTGCGCCGAGGGCGTACAGGGTATCAGTCGGAAACACCACCAGGCCGCCCGCCCTGAGGGCCGCCGCTGCTTCTTCCAACGCCCCCGCCGTGTCGCCCGAGAGGTGCCGGGGTTCAGCCGCCACGGGTTCCTCAGACCGGATACCGTCGGACGTCTCCTTGAGTATATAGACGCCCACCCTCCGCGTCCTCTTCAGGCTGCGCCCAGGCCCAGATGTGAGGATTCCTTCAATCGGGCACCCTCCCGGCCCGCGCGGGGAGACACCACACCCTCCAGACCCAGGAGACCTCGAGAGAAAGGGACCTGGAAATCGCGGGAGGCGTCCGGCCTGAAAACCGGCCTGGTGAGGTGTGCGCAAACAGTGTTTCCAACCCCGGGAAGGCGAGGCGGACTATAGCCCACCCCTGCCTGAACCGTCAACAGGATTTTTGGCGCCCGCGTCCGGTCCCCCGCCGGGCGTAGCTCGCCGCCAGGACCTCCAGGAAAGCCCGGGTTGAGGCGGCCACGTCGGGGGCTGCCACAATGGCCGAGATGACCGCCACGCCGTCGGCACCGGCTGCCAGGACCTCCGGTACCCGCTCCAGGGTGATGCCCCCGACGGCCAGGATCGGGAGGCCCGTGGCCGCCCGGATCGCCTGGAGGCCCTGCGGGCCCAGCACGGGGCGGATGCGTTCCTTCGTGCCCGTGGGGTAGGCGGGGCCGGCCCCCAGATAATCCGCCCCGTCCTTCTCGGCGGCGGCGGCCTCCTCCGGCCGGTTGGTCGAGACCCCCAGCATTCGGCTCCCGCCCAGGAGAGGGCGGGCGAGCGCTGCCGGGAGGTCCTCCTGCCCCAGATGCACGCCGTCCGCACCCGCCGCCAGCGCCAGGTCCAGGCGATCGTTGATGACGAGGAGGGCACCGGCCTCGCGGCAGGCTATAGCAAGCGTCCGCGCGGCCTCGAGGAGCCGCCGCAGGTCTCCCCGCTTGTCCCGGAGCTGGAGGAAGCGGGCACCCCCTCTCAGGGCCGCCTCCCCGAGGGCCTCGTGGCTCCGGCCCGAGACGACCTCATCCGTAATGACGCAGAGGGCGTGGGCGGGGTCCCGCGGGAACGCCATGGGGCTAGGCGCCGGCCTGCGTGAGGCGGTCCAGGAAGTTGGTGGAAACGGCGCCCTTGACGAAGTCCGGGTGGTCCATCACCCGGAGGTGGAACGGGATGGTGGTCTTGACCCCCTGGATGATGAACTCCTGGAGGGCCCGCCGCATCCGGCTGAGAGCCTCGGCCCGGTCCTGCCCCCGGACGATCAGCTTGGCGAGCAGGGAGTCGTAATAGGGCGGGACGGTGTAACCGGCGTAGGCGTGGGTGTCCACCCGGACACCCGGCCCCCCCGGGAGCCGCAGGGTGGTGATCTTCCCCGGGGAGGGGAGGAACTCCTCCGGGTCCTCGGCGTTCACCCGGCACTCGATGGCGTGGCCGCGCAGGACGACCTCCTCCTGGCGGTAGGGGAGGTGCCCCCCGGCCGCGATGCGGACCTGGAGCTTCACGAGATCGAGCCCCACCACCTCCTCCGTCACCGGATGTTCCACCTGGATCCGGGTGTTCATCTCCATGAAGGTGAACCGGCCGTCCTCGTCCAGGAGAAACTCGATGGTCCCGGCATTGACGTACCCGACGGCCCGGGCCGAGGCCACCGCCGCCTCCCCCATGGCCTCCCGCAGCGCCGGGGTCATGGCCGGAGACGGGGACTCCTCGATGAGCTTCTGGTGGCGGCGCTGGATGGAGCAGTCCCGCTCTCCCAGGTGTAGGACCTGGCCGTGCGCATCCGCCAGGATCTGGAACTCCACGTGGCGAGGATTCCGGACGTACCGCTCGATGTAGACAGCCGGGTTCCCGAACGCCGCCCCCGCCTCCCCCTGCGCGGTCTGGAGGGCCTTGGCCAGGTCCTCCTCGGCCCGGACGATGCGCATCCCCCGGCCGCCCCCGCCGGCCGTGGCCTTGATGATTACGGGATAGCCGATCTCCGCGGCCACGGCGCGCGCCTCCTCGGGGCTGCCCACGGTCAGGGCGCTTCCCTGGACGACCGGGACCCCGGCGGCCGCGACCGTCTGGCGGGCCTGGGCCTTGTCCCCCATGAGGCGGATGCTCTCCGGCCCCGGCCCGATGAAGGTCACCTTGCAGGCCTGGCAGACCTCTGCGAAGTGGGAATTTTCGGCCAGGAAGCCGTAGCCGGGGTGGATGGCGTCGGCCTTGCTGATCTCGGCGGCGCTCATGATGCGGGGGATGTTCAGGTAGGACTGGGCCGATTCCGGCGGGCCGATGCAGACCGCCTCGTCGGCCAGCGCCACGTGCAGTGAATCCCGGTCCCCCTCGGAGTAGATGGCCACGGAGCGGATCCCCATCTCGCGGCAGGCCCGGATGACCCGGAGCGCGATCTCCCCCCGGTTGGCGATGAGGATCTTCTGGAACATGATCTAGAGGGGCTCCAAGGAATCCGGCCTACTCCTGACAGACCGTTCCACCGCGGGTCCTGTCGCCGGCGTGCCCCACTCGCGTCCGGGCTCCGTCACCCGCTCAGCCCCTCCCGCAAGGCGCTGCATTACGGCAGGAGGCCGAGGGGGTCCCACTGCGCCCGGCCGCTCGGGGGCCGCGCCCGGCGCCACCCGCGGCGCGGCTGCCATCCTGGGTGCACTTCGGTGGACCGGCACTAGAGGGGCTCCACGAGGAAGAGCGGCTGGCCGTACTCCACCGGCTGGGCGTTCTCCACCAGAACCGAGACGACGCGCCCTTTCACCTCCGCCTCGATCTCGTTCATCAGCTTCATGGCCTCGATGATGCAAAGCACCGAGCCCTTCTCCACCACCTGCCCCTCCTTCACATAGGGCTCGGCGCCCGGGGCGGGGGCCCGGTAGAAGGTTCCCACCATCGGGGACTCGATGGTCACCAGGTTCTCGGCCCGGGCCGGGGGGGGAGCAGGGGCGGCGGCGACGCCGGCGGGGGCGGCCTGGAGCGCGGGGGACACCGGGGGGGAGACGGGGGCTGGGGCGGCCACGACCGGGATCGCATTCCCGCCGCGCCGGCGGATCCGGACCCGCTGCCCCTGCCGCTCGATTTCCAGTTCCTCGACGTCGGAGGCCTCCACCAGCTTCAGGAGGGCCCTGAGCTCCTTCAGGTCCATGGGCCTGCCCTTCCCCGGGGCGCGCGTCATGCCCGCTCGATGTAGGTGCCCGTCCGCGTGTCCACCCGAACTCTGGTCCCGACCTCGATGAAGAGGGGGACCTGCACCACGGCACCCCCCTCCAGCGTGGCCGGCTTCGATCCCCCCGACGCCGTGTCCCCCTTGACGCCCGGATCTGTGGCCACGACTTCCAGCACGACGAAGATCGGGAGGTCCACCCCGATCGCCTCCCCCTGGTGGAACAGAAGGCTCACCTCCAGTCCCTCCTTCAGGAAGCGGCTGGCCGTCCCCAGGGCGTCCTCCTTCACGAAAAACTGCTCGTAGGTCTTCAAGTCCATGAAGTGGAACTCCTCCCCCTGCCGGTACAGGAACTGGACCTTCTTCTCGTCGATTCGGGCGAGGGGGACCTTCTCCCCGGTCCGGAAGTTCCGGTCCACCAGGGCGCCGGTGCGGAGGTTCTTCACCTTGGTCCGGACGATGGCCCCCCCCTTCCCCGGCTTGTGGTGCTGGTAGTCCGCGACCACGTAGGGGACCCCGTCCAGCTCGATCTTCATGCCGGCCCGCAGGTCGTTGGACGAAATCACGGGAGACGCTCCGTCTGCTGGGTCTCGGCCGCCTCAGCGGGCCGCCTGGCGCTGACGCGCCAGGGCGAGCGCCGCCTCGAGACCCAGCAGATAGCTGTGCAGTCCGAACCCCGAGACCACCCCGGCCGCCACCTCCCCCGTGAGGGAATGACGGCGAAAGGGCTCCCGGGCGTGGATGTTAGAGAGGTGGACCTCCACCGTGGGGATCCCCACGGCAGCGATGGCGTCGCGCAGGGCCACGCTCGTGTGGGTATAGGCCCCGGGGTTGAACACGACCGCGTCGGCCCATGCCCGCGCCTCCTGGAGGGCATCGATGAGGCTCCCCTCGTGGTTCGACTGCGCGAACCGCACCTCCGCGCCGGCCGCGGCCGCCGCCCGGCGTACCTCGGCCTCGATCTCCGCCAAGGTGAGCCGACCGTACACCTCGGGCTCCCGCGTACCCAGGAGGTTCAGGTTGGGACCGTGGAGAACCAGGATCCGCATGGAGTGCCTTCGGAGGTCAGGCCAGAACGGGGGCCAGGAGCCGGTTAGAGGAGAGCCCGGAGGGCCTGGGCCCCCTCCCGGACGGCGCGCCGGCCGGTCGCCGCGTTGCCCGTGGCCCGGGTGAGGAGGGCCAGCGTGCAGTCCTGCCCCAACGGGACGAAGTGGATGTTCTTGTGGACGGTCATGAGGCCAAAGTGGGTCCAGGCCCCGAGGTTGAGCCCTTGGGCCAGCGCCTCCGCTTCCCGGAGAAGTGGGACGCACTCAGCGCCGATGGCCTCGGGGGAGGCTCCGCCTTCCCCGGGCAAGGCCTCCACGGGGAGGCCGTCGCGGTCCATCACGAGCAGCCCCTCCCCGGCCTGTACCCTCCCCAGCAGCTCCCCGAGTCTCTCCCTGAGGCTCACGCAGCCCCTCCTCGTAGCGCCCCCTTGCGCTGGCGCGCCGCGTCCCGCCACCGCTCGAGAAGCGCAACGCCGTCCCCCCTCCCCTGCCCTGGGACTTCGGCGGCCGGCGGGGCCGGGGCGGCCATCTGGAGCTGGTCCAGCTTCTGCCGCAGATCAGCCCGGGCCGGGTCCTGTCGCAGAAGCTCCCGATAGATCTCCACCGCCCGCTCCCCGAACCCCTGCTTGGCGTAGAGGTCCGCGAGCGTCTCGGTGGCCAAGCCTAGCGTTGGGAAGGGAACGGCCTGGTCCTCGGGCGTTCCCTCCGACGAGATCCGGGGGTGTTCCGGCTCGCCGTCCGTCTGCGTCGCCGCCGCGGTGATCTCGGAAGGCGATGGGACGGGTGGCCCCGGCGCTGCCGGCGGGGGAGCCGGCACTTCCTGCTTCAGGCGAGCCAGGGCCTTCTGAACCTCCCGATCCAGAGGCGTGAGCTGCAGCACCGTCTCGTACCGTTCCCGCGCCTCGTCCCGTTTCCCCTGGGCGGTCGCCAGGTCCCCGAGCAGTCGGTGCGCCACCACATTGCCTGGACTCAGCTCCAGAACGATGCCAAGCTCCTTCTCCGCCTCCTGGAGCTGGCCCTTCTCGACCAGGGCTCGGCCGAGGACCATCCGGGCGCTGGCGTAGGTGGGATGATCCCGCAGCCCGGAGCGACAGCTCCGGATCGCCTCGTCAAGCCGACCGGCCTTGCGGTAGGCATCCGCAAGCTGGGCAAAGACGCGGGAGCGTGGCTCGCTCGCCAGCCGGGCCTCGTACTTGGCGATCTCCGCCGCCAGGTCGCGCGGGTCGGGCATGCCGCTCACCCCGTGGGGGGGCTCACGATGGTTGCGAGGGTCTCCCGGAGGGCCTCTCGATCGAAAATCCGCGCCACGGTAACAGAGCCAATATCCTTTGTCAAGACGAAATAGTTCATACCATCCTTCACCTTTTTATCGTAATACATTGATTTCTCGATATCTTCTACCTTGAGGCTTGCGCGGGTCGGGAGGCCGAGGCACTCGAGGAGACGGGCGAGGCGCTCTCGGAGGGCAGGAACGCACAGACCGAGACGGACGGAGAGATCCGTGGCAGCCAACATACCCAAAGCCACCGCCTCGCCGTGGAGGTACCGGCCGTATCCGCTCGCCGCCTCGATGGCATGGCCGACCGTATGGCCGAAGTTCAGGATGGCCCGGGGCCCGGCCTCTCGCTCATCCACCTCCACCACGCTCGCCTTGATCCGGCAGGAGGCAGCCACCGCATCGGCCAGGACCCGCTCCTCCGCGGCGAGGAGCGGTTCCACCTGCCCCTCGAGCCAGGTGAAGAGGGCCCCGTCGGCGATGACCCCGTACTTGACCACCTCGGCGAGCCCCGCCCGCAGCTGGCGGATCGGGAGGCTCCGGAGGCAGGCCACATCCGCCAGAACCAGCCGGGGCTGGTAAAACGCCCCCACCAGGTTCTTGCCGCGGGGGAGGTTGACCCCCACCTTCCCCCCGACGCTGCTGTCCACCTGGGCCAGGAGCGTGGTGGGCACCTGGACATGGGCGATCCCCCGCATGAAGGTGGCCGCCACGAAGCCCGCCAGGTCCCCGACCACCCCACCCCCCAAAGCGAGAACCGCTCCGTGACGATCCAGGCCGGCGTCCAGGAAGGCCTCGTACAGACGGGCCGCCTCCCCCAGGCTCTTCGAGGCCTCGCCGGTCGGCACCTCGATGCACGTTGGCTCAAACCCGGCCATCCGGAGACTCCCCTCCAGGCGGGCCCCGTACAGTGGGCCGACGGTATCGTCCGTCACGATGGCCACTCGTCCCGTGAGGCCCAGGGCCCGGATCCGCTCCCCGGCCTCCTCCAGCAGGCCGCTCCCGATGAGGACATCATAGGAGCGATCGCCCAGAGCGATCCGGACAGTCCGCCGGGCGGAGGGCTCCCGGGACTGGAGCACCCGGCAGAGGAGAGCCGCGATCTCGTCAGGCGTCCGATCGGAGGTGTCCAGGAGGTGGTGGGCCTCGGCGTATGCGGGCAGGCGAGCCTTGAGGAGGGCGCGGAGGCGGCCAACGGAGTCCGGCCCCTGGAGGAGGGGGCGCTGGGTGCTGCCGCTCACGCGGGCCAGGAGGGTCTCGACGTCGGCCAGGAGGCACACCACCGTCCCCCCTATCTTCAGGCGGGCCCGGTTCTCCGCGTCCACGAAGGCCCCGCCCCCCGTGGCGATCACCCCGGGACGCTCTGCGAGGAGCCGGCCGATGAGCCGCCGCTCGAGCGCCCGGAAGTGCGCCTCCCCCTCCCCCGCGAAGAGGTCGGCGATGCGCTTCCCCGCCTCCGCTTCCAGGAGGGCATCGGCGTCGTAGAAGGGGAGTCCAAGGCGGCGGGCCAGGCGCTCCCCCACCGCCGTTTTCCCGCTGCCCATCATGCCGGTCAGCACGATGTGCCGGCCGCTCACAGCTCCCGGACCTGCTTCAGGTACCCATCGAAGTTGCGCCGCATCTCGGGGAGACTGTCCCCCCCGCACTTCTCCCGGAGCGCCCGGGCCACTTCGAACGCCACCACGGCCTCCCCCACCACCCCCGCGGCCGGCACGGCGCAGACGTCGGAGCGCTCCACGCTGGCCTGGAACGGCTCCTTGGTCAGGAGGTCTACGGACGCCAGCGGGGCGTACTGCGTGGAGAGGGGCTTCATGGCCGCCCGGACCAGGATCGGCTCGCCGTTGGTCACCCCCCCCTCCAGGCCTCCGGCCCGGTTCGTCCTGCGGGTGAACCGCTCCCCGTCGTGGAAGATCTCGTCGTGGGCCTCCGCCCCAAACCGCCGGGCCACGTCGAACCCCTCCCCGATCTCGACCGCCTTGATGGCCTGGATGCTCATGAGCGCCTGGGCCAGGCGGCCGTCGAGGCGGAGGTCCCACTGGGCAAAGGAGCCCAGGCCGGGCGGCACCCCCTCCACCCGCACCTCGAAGAGGCCCCCCAGCGTGGTCCGCCGCTTCTTTGCCTCGTCGATCTTCGCCACCATCCGCTCGGTCGCGGCCGGATCCACGCACCGGACGGCAGAGGCTTCGGCCAGCCCCCTCAGCTCGGCGCCGGGCAATGCCTGGACCTCCGCCCGGATCCCCCCGATCTCCAGGACGTGGCTCATGATGGTGATGCCAAACTCCCGGAGGAGGCGCTTGCAGACCGCACCCGCCGCCACCCGGGCCACGGTCTCGCGGGCGCTGGCCCGCTCGAGGACATTCCGGATGTCGTGCTCCCCGTACTTCAGGGCCCCGGGCAGATCCGCGTGGCCGGGCCGGGGACGGGTCACGGGGGGCCGGGCATCCCGCCCCTTCGCCTCGGCTTCCACCCCCATCGTGTCCCGCCAGTTCTCGAAGTCCCGGTTCACGATGGTCAGGGCGATGGGGAACCCGAGCGTGAGGCCGTGGCGGACGCCGGCCGAGATGATCACCCGATCCTGCTCGATCTTCATCCGCCCCCCCCGGCCGTATCCCTGCTGGCGGCGGGCCAACTCCTCGTCGATCTCCTTCGCCGCCAGGGGGAGGCGGGCCGGGATCCCCTCCAGGATCGCGGTGAGGGAGGGGCCGTGGGATTCGCCGGCCGTCAGGTAGCGCAGTATGGTCACGGCTTCTTCCGGGGCTTGGGCACGAGGGGGGACCGGTCCACCAGGTACTTCACAAGGTTCTGGGCGAACTGGGAGCCCGCCGCCCAGCCCCCTCGGATCTCGGCTCCGAGGTCGAAGGCGACCCCGACCACGGCGCCGGAGCCGACGCCAGCCTCTGCAATCAGGGGGGAGCTGAACTTGGCCCCGGTGGCAGTCGCCCCCCCCGCGTACTGGGCCAGCTCGGAGGCCCCGGGGCGGGGGTTCAGATCATTGAAGGCCCCGATGGTGGGGAAGCTGACGCCGGCGAAGATGGTGTGGCCGGGCTCAAGGAGCAGAACCGGCTTGAAGGGGTTGGCCCGCCAGTCGGCGCCTCCCCGGAGGCGGAAGGGAAGGATGGGGGCGATCGCCTCGTAGCCCCCGCTGCCGAAGGCCCCAGGACCGCCAGTCAGGAGCAGGGACCCTCCCTTGCCGAGAAAGTCGGGAAGCCCCTCCCGCACGCCGGCTGGGACGGCCGCCAGGGGAACGTTGGCCAGGATGAGCAGGCTGTACTCGTCCAGGCCGAACTCCCCCAGCTCCGTCCTGAGGGTGGCCCCGGCCTGCGCGACGGCGTCTTCGCTCAGGTAGGAGGTGTCACCCAGGGCCAGGACCAGCTTGGGGAGGTGCTCCGCGGCAGCCGCCGCGCCCGCCACGAGCAGGATCATCAGAAGAGCGAGGCCAAATCGGCGCATCCTGTCCGCCTCCTTTCGGACGGCGCGATTCCACTCGAGCGGCAAGCCCGACCCCCACAGGGGCGGGGAGCCCGTTCGGCTCCATGCCCGGCGCGCCCGGAGGAACCTTACTGCAACACCTGCCGACGAGTCAACGCCCGCCCTCCCGGGGCGGCCGTCCCCCGCGCCCTTTCGCTACCTCCACTCGAGGGCATCCACGGTGTAGTCGTAGGCTTCCGCCCGCTCTGCCTCGGGGATCAGAGAATCGTGGAAGCCGCGCTCCTCTCCCGACTTCAGGTCGCCAATCGGGATACACTGCTGAGCGCTCAGGCCGCTGCGTCGAGTGATGTAGTAGTTCACCCAGACCCTGACGCCGAGCGCGGCATCACTGGAGCGGTTTTTGACCTTCCCGGCGATCCCCTCCCCGGTGACCTCGATCTCCAGAAACTCGAGGGAGCCCGAACGAGGGTCGTACGGCCTCCGGGCACAGAGCTCCCCGGCAGCCGCCGGGCCCTGGACGAAGAGCATGAGGGCCACGGCGAGCCCGAGCCAGCGACCTGCTCCTCCCCCCGTCCTCCCCCGCTCCCCGTGCCCCGGCCGGATGGATGCGACGTCCCACCGGACAACGCAGGGGTGACCTTCACCTTTGACGCCTCGAGCCCTTCGCCTCCCCTCCGATCCAGGGATCATGCTCGTGTCTCCCTCCAGGCTCCGCGGGCGATGGACCTGGCGCGGCCAGGCCTGCCTCGCGCCTCCCTAAGGCCGCCCGAGGATCATCCGCCCGGCCTCGACCTCAATCGAGACCTTGAACCTGCCGAGGAAGCTCAACCCCAGGAGGCCGGCCATGTGGGGCGGAAACCCTGGAATGTCGAGGACGACCGCCTTGACCTCCTGTGCCTCCAGCTCGCCCACCTTGATGGACCGAATCTGGACGACTGGGGCCTCGACGATCCCCCCCGCGGTCCGGAGAGAGATCTTCGGCGTCTCCGCATCAACCCGGATCCCGATTGACTCCGCCACCTGGCGCGAGATCGCCGTGAACGTCGCCCCCGTGTCCACCATGAACACCCCAGAAAGCTGATCGTTCAGGCGCGCCGTGACGAGGATGGCCGCGCCCCGGCGCTCGATGGGGACAACGATTTCCGCCCCCTCGTAGGGTGAAGGGAGAGGGCCGGAGCCTGAGAGGGTGATAAGGATCTCGTTCCTTCGCCCCCCAATGATGAAGAGGTGCCGGCTCTCCGTGGAGAAACCCTCCCGGCTGGCCACGATCCGGTAGTTCCCCGCGGGGACGTCCCCGAAGCGGAATCGCCCCAGGACGTCTGTCTTGGTGCTCCCGATGCCCTCGAGGATGACCGACGCACCCGGGACCTTCTCCCCGGCGCTGGAGATCACCTCGCCCACGACCAAGCCTGCCGGTTCGGCCGACCCCGGCGAGGTCACCGCAAGGGAGAGCATCAGGCCGGCAATGGACACGAAGGCCCACCGCACCTTCACGCTGCCTCCTCGGGTCCCTTTGAGAGGCCGGTCACGAGTTGATCGGGCGGGCCCTACCCCCGGTCAGTCCCTGCGCCCTTCCCGGCGCGTCGGCGCGAGCCCTCCGCCCGGGGCCTGGCCTGCCGAAGGATCCTGGCTGCTCCGCTCGTCCGCCCCGGCCGTCCCGTTCAGAAACCCACGGCACGGGAAGCAAAAACGCACCCCGGAGGGTGCGTTCCTGTCCTCGGGCGGATGGCGGCCCTACCGGCGGACCTGCCGGACCTCCTCCACCAGCGATGGCGTGATGAAGATCAGCAGCTCCGTCCGCGCCGGCTCGATATTCTCGCTCCGGTTCTTGAACAGCCACCCCAGGACGGGGATGTTGCCCAGCCAGGGCACCTTCTGCTCTCGGGCGGTCTCCGTGGTCTGGACCAGGCCGCCGATGACGGCCGTGCTGCCGTCTCCCACCAGCAGGCGGGTCGTGGCTTTCCGCGTGTTCAGGGGGAAGGCGAACCCGCCCGAGAAGTCGATCCGCGTCCCCTGGGTCGTGTTTTC
>JBOHQK010000127.1:0-7711 GCA_050732195.1 Methylomirabilales bacterium (SeqCode) | reverse complement strand
GCTGCACGCCCTCTCCCGCCTCGTGGTGAGTCAGATTCGGGGGGTCCAGGGGGTGCAGGCCACGGAGACCTTGGTGCAGGCGGAACTCTAGTGTCCTGTCCCAGAAGTTAATGGAACTATTTGTGTGCGTCGCGCGTTCTCATGGTAGAAAGGAGGACGCCGATGCGCAGAGGACGCCCGACTCCCCCGGTGCGGTTGACAGTCAACGAGCGCGAGACCCTGGACCGCTGGGCGCGCCGCCCCAAGAGCGCGCAGGCCGTCGCCCAACGTGCGCGGATTCTCCTGGCGTGTGCCGCCGGCCAGACGAATACTGCCGTGGCGCAGCACCTGCGGCTCACGCAACAGACGGTAGGCAAGTGGCGGGCGCGCTTCTCGGCGAAGCGCCTCGACGGGCTGCTCGATGAGCCCCGGCCCGGGGCGCCGCGGACGATCACCGATGCCGAGGTGGAGCACGTGCTGACGCAGACGCTGGAGGCGACCCCGCCCGATGCCACGCACTGGAGTACCCGCTCCATGGCCAAGGCCTGCGGGCTGAGTCGGAGCACGGTCCACCGCATCTGGCGCGCCTTTGCCCTGCAGCCCCATCGCACCGAGACGTTCAAGCTCTCGAAGGACCCGCTGTGTATTGAGAAGGTCTGCGACATCGTCGGGCTGTATCTCCATCCGCCGGACCGCGCCCTGGTGCTGTGCGTGGACGAGAAGAGTCAAATCCAGGCCCTGGATCGGACCCAGCCGCTGCTGCCCATGCGGCCGGGCCAGGTGGAGCGGCGCACCCACGACTCTGTCCGCCACGGGACCACCTCGCTCTTCGCGGCCCTGGACGCCAAGAGCGGGACGGTCATTGGCCAGCTGCATCGGCGGCACCGCGCCATCGAGTTCCGGAAGTTCCTCACCACCCTCGACGCGGCGGTGCCGACCGACCTCGACGTGCACCTGATTCTTGACAACTATGGCACGCACAAGACGCCGCTGATTCACCGCTGGCTCGCGAAGCGGCCGCGCTATCACCTGCACTTCACGCCGACCGGGGCCTCCTGGATGAATCTGGTGGAGCGTTGGTTCGCCGCCCTGACCGAGAAACAGATCAAGCGCGGCGCGCATCGCAGTACGCGGGAGCTGGAAGCGGCGATCAGGCACTACATCGCCGTCACCAATGCGACTCCTCAGCCGTTCGCGTGGACCAAGACAGCGGATGAGATTCTCGCCAGCGTCGCCAGATATTGTCATCGGATCTCTGGGACAGGACACTAGGGTGACGTCCACCCTGGTCGCGACCCCCGGGGTACCCCGCGCCAGCGGGCGGAGGGAGGGGAGGCATCCCGCCAGCGCCGGCAGGGACTTGCACCAGGTTTCTTCGCGCTGTTTCCCGGGTCTTTTCCCTTGACACTCCACGGCGTGGCCGCTAGAATTCCACAGTTTTACGGGCTGGCGGCGCCACGATGCTGATCGACATCGCTGAGATCTCCCAGGAGGGGCTGGAGGTGACCCTCCGGGCCGAGCCGGTGGCGCTCCGGCTGCCAGAAGGGGACCCATCCGAGCAGGTCCGGGCGGATGCGCTCCTGAAGCTGACCCGCATGAGTCAGGGGGTGCTGGCCGAGGGGGAAGTGACCAGCACCCTTTCCCTTGTATGCAGCCGGTGCTCGGAGCCATTCGCCTGCCCGATCCGGGAGGTCTTCAGCGTTCACTACCAGCGCCCAGCGACGGAGGCTGCGGAGGAGGAAGTGGAGCTGAAGGCCGAAGACCTGGACACCGACTTCATTGAGGAGGGCCGCCTCGACGTGACGGCCCTCCTGCGGCAGAACCTCTTGCTGGCCCTGCCGGTCCAGCCCCTCTGCCGGGAGGACTGCCAGGGCCTGTGCCCCCGGTGCGGGGCCAACCGGAACGAGGGGCCTTGCGCCTGTCCGGGGCCGCCGCCCGACCCCCGGTTCAAGATCCTGGAGCGCCTGAAGGGAGACACCTAGGGAGGAGTAGACCCCGCCATGCCTCTGCCGAAACGCCGCCACAGCAACGCCCGGACCCGCAAGCGCCGCGCCCACGACGCCCTCAGCGCCCCCACGCTCGTTCCCTGCCCCCAGTGCCACGAACCGAAGCGGCCCCACCGGGCCTGTCCCCAGTGCGGCGTCTACCGGGGCCGCACCGTCCGCCCGAAGGAGGAGGCGTAGGGCGTGGACATCGCCCCCACGTGGCTGCAGGACCGTCCTCCCGTCTGCGTCGCCCTGGACGCCATGGGCGGAGACGCTGGCCCCGCCGTCAATGTGGAGGGGGCGGTGGCCGCGGCCCGCGAGCTCGGGCTGGGGGTGATCCTGGTCGGGGTCCAGGAGGAGATCAGGCGCCACCTGGACCGCCACGATCTCCGTGGTCTCCCCATCAAGGTCCGCCACGCCTCGGAGGTGGTGGAGATGGAGGAGTCCCCCTCCACGGCCCTCCGGAAGAAGAAGGACTCCTCCATCCGGGTGGCGGTGGACCTGGTCCGGAGCGGGGACGCGGACGCGGTGGTCAGCGCCGGGAACACCGGGGCGGTCATGGCCATCACGCTGGTGGTCCTGGGTCCCCTCGCGGGCGTGGAGCGCCCGGCCATCGCCGCCGCCCTCCCCACGCTTGCCGGCCACGCCATCCTGCTGGACGTGGGGGCCAACGTGGACTGCAAACCCCGCCACCTGGTCCAGTTCGCCATCATGGGGAACGTCTACGCCCGCCAGGTTCTGGGGAAGGCCCGGCCCCGGGTCGGCCTCCTCTCCATCGGGGAGGAGGAGACCAAGGGGAACGAGTTGACCAAGGAGGCCTTCCGCGCCCTGGAGGAGGAGCCCGGCATCGAGTTCATCGGGAACGTGGAGGGGGTGGACGTCTTCAAGGGGTACGCCGACGTGGTGGTCTGCGATGGGTTCACCGGGAACGTGGCCCTGAAGATCGGCGAGAGCGTGGCGGAGACGATCATGGCCCTGGTCCGGGAGGAGGTGACGGCCGACCTGCGCAGCCGGGCCGGGGCCCTGCTCCTCAAGCCCGCCTTCCGCCGCCTCCAGCGGCGGCTGGACTACTCGGAGGTCGGGGGGGCCCCGCTCCTGGGGGTGAACGGGATCACCATCATCAGTCACGGCCGGTCGTCCGCGAAGGCCATCCGGAATGCCCTGCGGGTGGCCGGGGATTGCGTGAAGAGCCGCGTGCTGGACAACATCCGGGACGGGATCGCCGAGAGCTGAGGGGGTCTCCGGGATGCGCATGAGTCGCGTCATCGGCACGGGGTCGTGCGCGCCGGCCAGGGTGCTGACGAACCACGACCTGGAAAAGATGGTAGAGACCACCGATGAGTGGATCCGGACCCGGACCGGGGTCGCGGAGCGCCGCATCTGCGGCCCGGGGGAGGACTCGGCGACCCTGGCGGAAGGCGCGGCGGTGCAGGCCCTGGCCATGGCCGGGGTGGATCCGGTGGATGTGGACATCCTCATGGTGGCCACTGTCACGCCTGCGGTCCCCCTGCCCGCCACCGCCTGCCTCCTCCAGGACACGCTGAAGGCCCGGCGGGCTGCCGCCTTCGACATCGGGGCCGGCTGCTCCGGGTTCATCTACGGCCTCGCCGTGGCGGACGGCCTCATCCGGAACAGCACCGCCCGGACCATCCTGATGGTGGGGGCCGATTGCTTGAGCAAGATCGTGAACTGGAAGGACCGGAACACCTGCGTCCTCTTCGGGGACGGGGCGGGGGCCGTTGTCCTGCAGGCCCAGGAGGGGGGTCCGGGCATCCGCTCCACCCACCTCTACTCCGATGGGGGGGAGTGGGCCCTCCTGGTGGCCCCCGGGGGAGGGTCCCGCTTCCCCCAGAGCGAGGGGGTCCTGCGGGAGGGGCTTCACCTCATCCAGATGCGGAGCGGCAATGAGGTCTTCCGGCTGGCGGTCCGGGCCATGGAGGACGCCTGCATGACCGCGCTCAAGGCCAACAAACTGGAGGCCTCGGACATTGACCTCCTCATCCCGCACCAGGCCAATGCGCGCATCATCCGGGCGCTGGCGAACCGGCTGGCCTTCCCCGAGGAGAAGATTGTCCTGAACATCGAGAAGTACGGGAACACCTCCGCTGCCTCCATCCCCCTCGCCCTGGACGAGGCGGTCCGGGCCGGGCGGGTGCAGCCGGGGATGGCACTGCTCATGGTGGCCTTCGGTGCCGGCCTCACCTGGGGGTCGGCCGTCCTAACCTGGTAGGGGGGGGCTGGTGGCGGGCCGCATTGCCTTTGTCTTCCCGGGGCAGGGCTCCCAGGCCGTGGGGATGGGCCGTCCCTTCGCCCAGGCCTTCCCGGAGGCGGCTGCGCGCTTCACGGAGGCGAGTCGGGCGCTGGGACTCGACCTGGCACGCCTCTGCTTCGAGGGGCCCGAGGAGGCCCTGGCCCTCACGGCCAACACGCAGCCGGCCGTCCTCACGGCCAGCCTGGCAGCGCTGGCCGGCCTGGAGGAGCGGGGGATCAAGCCGGACTTCGTGGCCGGCCACAGCCTGGGGGAGTACAGCGCGCTGGTCTCAGCCGGGGCGCTGGACTTCGTCGACGCGGTGCGGGTGGTCCGGAAGCGGGGGGAGTTCATGCAGGAGGCGGTGGCGGTCGGGGCCGGGGCGATGGCCGCCCTGATCGGCCTGGAGGTGGCGGCGGTGGAGGCGATCTGCCGCGAGGCAGCCGCCGCCGGGGTGGTGGAGGTGGCGAACCTGAACGCCCCGGGCCAGATCGTGATCGCGGGGGAGCGGGCGGCTGTCGAACGGGCTGTGGGGCTCGCCAGGGCGCGGGGAGCGAAGCGAACCGTCCCCCTCCCCGTGAGCGCCCCGTTCCACTGCCGCCTGATGCAGCCGGCGGCGGACCGGTTGCGGGAGGTCCTGGCGACGGTCCGCTTCCGGGACCTCCGGGTCCCCTGCGTGACCAACGTGGATGCGGTCCCCGTTCGGACGGGGGTGGAGGCAGCCGAGGCCCTGCTTCGGCAGGTGGCGGCTCCTGTCCGGTGGGTGGAGGGGATCGAGCGTCTGGTCCGGGAGGGGGTGGACACGTTCGTGGAGGTGGGACCGGGGAAGGTTCTCAGCGGGCTCATCCGGCGGATCGCCCCGGCTGCCCGGACGTTCCCGGTGGAGGACCTGGCCGGCCTGGACGCGGCCATCTCCGCCCTGGCGGGCGGATGAGCCTGGAGGGGCGCGCCGGGATCGTCACTGGCGCGAGCCGGGGGATCGGCTACGCCGTGGCGGAGCGGCTGGCGGGGGCCGGGGCAAGCCTCCTCCTGTGCGCCCGGGACGGGGCGGCGGTGGAGGGGGCGGCGGCCACGCTGGCGGCGGGGGGGGCCAAGGTGGCGGCGACGGCCGCCGACGTGAGCCGGGCCGCGGACGCCGACCGGCTCGTGGAGACCTGCCTGGCCCAGTTCGGCCGGCTGGACATCCTGGTGAACAACGCCGGGATCGCCCGGGATGGTCTCCTGCTTCGACTGAAGGCGGAGGACTGGGAGGCGGTCCTGGGGGTCAACCTCACGGGGGCCTTCCACTGCACCCGGGCGGCCCTCCGGGCCATGGTGAAGCAGCGGGCCGGGCGGATCATCAACGTGACATCCGTGGTGGGGGTGATGGGGAACGCGGGGCAGGCCAACTACGTGGCGTCGAAGGCTGGCCTCATCGGCCTGACCAAGGCGGCCGCGCGGGAGGTGGCATCCCGGGGGATCACGGTGAACGCCGTGGCCCCGGGGTTCATCGAGACGGAGATGACCGCCGCCCTCGCGGCGGCCGTGCGGGAGGCCTACCAGGCCCAGATCCCCCAGGGGCGGTTCGGCAGCCCTCATGAGGTGGCGGAGGTCGTGGCCTTCCTGGCCTCCGACGCGGCAGCCTACATCACCGGGCAGGTCATCCACGTCAACGGCGGGCTCTGGATGTGACCGGGCGGCGCGGCGCGACCCCGGGGAGGAGGTGAGGGACACCGTGGCTGTGGAGGAGAAGGTCAAGAAGATCATCGTGGAGCAACTCGGGGTGGAGGAATCGCAGGTGAATCCGGAGGCGAAGTTCATCGAGGACTTGGGCGCGGACTCCCTGGACACCGTCGAGCTGGTGATGGCCCTGGAGGAGGAGTTCGGCCTGGAGATCCCCGATGAGGAGGCGGAAAAGATCCTGACCGTCGGAGCAGCGATCCAGTACATCAAGGACCGGACGTAGAGCGGCACGGCGTCCCCGCCGCCCCAGGCTCGTGAAGGGTGGGCGCGGGGGGTGCCGGAGAGGGGAACAGGCGTGAAGCGACGGGTGGTGGTCACGGGGCTCGGGGCAGTCTCCCCCATCGGCATCGGAACGGAGGCCTTCTGGGCAGCCCTCAAGGGTGGGGTGTCGGGCGCGGGCCGGATCACCAGATTCGACCCGGCCGGGATTGACTGCCAGATCGCCGCGGAGGTAAAGGGCTTCGACCCCCTCAACTGGGTGGAGAAGAAGGACGCCCGGAAGATGGACACCTTCATTCATTACGCCGTCGCCGCGGGCGCGATGGCCGTCGAGGGGGCCAACCTGAAGCTCACGGACGAGAACCGGGACCGGGTCGGGGTGCTCATCGGGACGGGGATGGGCGGCCTCCCGATGCTGGTGGAGGAACAGAAGCGGATGCTGGAGCGGGGGCCCGGCCGGGTGAGCCCCTTCTTCATCCCGGCGATCATCACGAACCTTGCCTCCGGATGGATCTCCATGATCTACGGAGCTAGGGGGCCCAACTCCTGCGTCTCCACGGCCTGCGCCACGGGGAATCACGCCATCGGCGATTCTCTCCGGATCATCCAGCGGGGGGAAGCGGACGCGATGATCGCGGGAGGGACGGAGGCGGTCATCGTCCCCCTCACGATCGCGGGATTCGCCTCCATGAAGGCCCTTTCCACCCGCAACGACGAGCCGACCCGGGCCAGCCGCCCCTTCGATAAGAACCGGGACGGGTTCGTCATGGGGGAGGGGGCGGGGGTCGTCATCCTGGAGGCGCTGGAGACGGCGGTGCAGCGGGGGGCGCCGATCCTGGCCGAGCTCATCGGCTACGGGATGTCGGCGGACGCCCACCATATCACTGCCCCCGCCCCGGAAGGGGAGGGGGCGGCCCGCTCGATGCAGGCCGCGCTCCAGGACGCGGGGGTGCGGCCGGAGGAGGTCGACTACATCAACGCGCACGGGACCTCCACCCCCTACAACGACCGCAACGAGACCCAGGCCATCAAGCGGCTCTTCGGCGCGCACGCCCACCGGCTGGCCGTCAGCAGCACGAAGTCCATGACCGGGCACCTGCTCGGGGCGGCCGGCGGGATCGAGGCGGTCGCGACGGTTCTCGCCCTGCGACACGCCATCCTGCCGCCCACCATCAACTACGAGACCCCGGACCCGGATTGCGACCTGGACTATGTTCCCAACAAGCCTCGGGAGGCCCCCATCCGGGTGGCCCTCTCCAACTCCTTCGGGTTCGGGGGGACGAACGCGACGTTGGTCTTCCGCAAGGCCGAAGGGTAGAAGAGGCGGGCAGGCGCTGGTGTGACTCCAACGAATTATACCTAAGCCTCACGCGACGACCAGGGTGCCGGGGCAAATGACGAGGATCACGAGGCCCGAGGGAGGAGGCGGCCGCAGGCGTACGCTCTGGTACGCTCCGGACCGCCGCGGAACGTGCGCACGCCCGGAGCCGCGGGCCGGGCGGGACACCCCACGAGCCGCCGCGCGGCACTTAGTGCCGCTCCAACTAATCCACCCCAA
>JBOHQK010000126.1:0-7222 GCA_050732195.1 Methylomirabilales bacterium (SeqCode) | reverse complement strand
ACCCATGCCTGAGCCCTTCGAGCGCATCCTGGTTATCAAGCTCCGGTACATCGGGGATGTGCTGCTCTCCACTCCTGTCATCCGGAACCTGCGCCTGCACTTCCCCCGAGTCCACCTCGCCATGATGGTTAATGCTGGCACCGACGCGATCCTGCGCCACAACCGGTGCGTGGATGAGGTCCTCGCCCTCGATCGGGAACACCTCAAGACGTGGAACCCGGTCGCGCGCCTCGAGGCGCCGCTCCGCTACCGCCGGTGGGTGCGGGCCCGACACTTCGATTGCGTCGTGGACCTCACCGATGCCGACCGCTCAGCGCTGCTCACCTATGCGAGCGGCGCCCGGACGCGGGTGGGCTTCAACGCGGAGGGGCGCTGGCGGGGACGCCTCTATACACGCATCGCGCAGGCCGGCTGCCCCCGGCAGCACCACGTGGACTACCAGTTGGAGGCCCTGCGGGCTTTGGGGCTCGAGATCCGGAACCGAGAGCTGGAGCTCCCCCTCGCGGCGGGGGAGGAAGCGGCTGCCGCCGCCTGGCTTGCGCGGCAGGGAGTGGGGGAGGCCATCCCGTTCGTCGCCTTCCACTCGGGCGCCCGCGGGTGGTTCAAGCAGTGGCCGGCCGAGAAGTGCGCCGCCCTGGCCGACCGACTCCAGGCCGAAGACGGGCTTCCCATCATCTTCCTGGGAGGGACCCAGGAGCAGGAGTTCCTCACTACGGTCCGGACCCACATGCGGACGCCGTTCCGGGGCGGGGCCGGGGGCCTGGAGCTGCTCGAGATGGCCGCGGTCCTCCGGCGCGCCCGCGCATTTGTCGGGAATGACAACGGCCCCATGCACATCGCCGCCGCCCTCGGGACGCCGGTCGTGGCCCTCTTCGGGCCCTCGGATCCCCGGGAGTGGGGGCCGCGGGGGACGGGACATCGGGTGATCCACAAGGGCGGATACTGCAGCCCCTGCATTCACCCCAGTTGCGTCCGGGGGGAGCAGAACTGCCTGCGTGTCATTACCGTGGATGAGGTGGCGGAGGCCGTGCGGGCCGTGATCGGGCGGGCCGCCGCCGGCTTGCCGGCTCGCTAGCGAGGAGGCAGGGCGTGCGCATCCTGGTGACGGGCGGGGCGGGGTTCATCGGGTCGCACCTGTGCGAGCGGCTGCTCCGGGCGGGCCACGAGGTCCTGTGCCTGGACAACTTCTTCACGGGGGCGAAGGACAACATCCGGCATCTCCTCGGCCACGACCACTTCGAGCTGATCCGGCACGACATCATCATGCCCGTCGAGCTCGAGGTGGATCAGATCTATAACCTGGCCTGCCCGGCCTCTCCCGTCCACTACCAGTTCAACCCGGTCCGGACCATCCAGGCGAATGTCCTGGGCGTCACCAACATGCTGGAACTGGCGAAGCGAACGAAGGCCCGGATCCTCCAGGCCTCCACCTCGGAGGTCTACGGGGACCCGCAGGTCCACCCCCAGCCGGAGAGTTACTGGGGCCACGTGAACCCGATCGGGGTGCGCGCGTGTTACGATGAGGGGAAGCGGGTGGCCGAGACCCTGATGATGGACTATCACCGCCAGCACGGGGTGCAGGTCCGGATCGCCCGCATCTTCAACAGCGTCCTGGCGCATGAGGTGGTGATAGCCTTCGACGATGGCGAGCTTGTTCTGGAGCCCGCTGAAGCCTTCAGCAGAAGACTCAGGGAGAGACGAGTTGTGCACCCGAGGACGATCTTGGTCCCGGCCTTTGAGCCGAGGACCCTCAGGGTTGAGTTGAGGGTGGCCTCGGCATTCATCGAACATCCGCGGACCTCCAGAGAAGCCTTCGAAGTGGTGACGCGCTACGGCCGCCGGATCCAGGTGACAGGTGATCATAGTCTCTTCAGGAGGGGGAGCGGGGGCCTTCCGGAACCTGTGGTAGTGAGGGACCTCAAGATTGGTGATCACATCGCAGTGGCCGGCAGGCTTCCGGTCGTGGAGAGGAACCTTCAGGAACTGGACCTTGTCGACCTTCTTGTCCGGCGGAACGTCGGCCCTGATGGGTTGTGGGAGTACGCGCTCGTCTCGCCGGACCTGAAGGAACCGATTGCCGCAAACCGTCAGGAGATACGGCAAATTCTCATCCGAAGCGGAAGGTATACGGGCAGCAAATCCATTACCGGCAGGGCCAGTACTCTCCACGGCAAGTACCTCCGGACCCATACCCTTCCCTTGTTCGTCGCGGCAGAGCTCAGCCGGCTGGGGAGGCTTATCTGGCCGAAGACCGGCCGCATCCGGCGCCATGCGGGTGGAGGGACGGATACTCTTCCTGTCCGGATCCCGGTAACGTCGGATCTCCTGTGGTTCCTCGGACTCTTTATGGCGGAGGGCACCATCAGCCGGGCGGGGAATAAGACCTACAGGGTGGTGCTCTGCTCGGATACGAAGCATCTGCAGAGAGCTCGGGAGGTCATTCGAGCGGACCTCGGATTGGATAGCAGGTTGCTCCCCCCCAACGACACGCGGGGACCCACTCTCTACGTCGATTCGAAGCTACTGTGTTGGCTCCTTTCAGACGTCCTCGGGCTCGGCCAAAAATCGGGCGGAAAGCGTGTTCCGAGTTGGATCTTCCAGCTCCCCCTTTCCAGGCTCAAATACTTCCTGGAAGGGTACCGGGAAGGTGACGGCACCCACAGCGGAACGTTGGTCGGGAGCGAGCTGGCCTTCAACACGGTGAGCCCGGGGCTGGCCCTCGACCTGACCTACCTGCTCCTCCGGTTCGGGATCGTCGCCTCCGTCGGCCGGTACGAGACCACGTACAAGGAGAAATACGGGGAGCGGCGCTTCCCGTTTTACCGCGTTACGGTCTGCCAGCTTTCGAACTTCGACATCCTCTCCTGGGACGGCGGAGTCGAGCAGACTCTGAACGCCAAGAGAGTTGGCGACCTGGTTTGGGCCAAGGTGAGGGAGATCCGAGAGGTCGAGGCCTCGCCCTATGTGTATGACTTTTCTGTGCCCGGGGCGGAGAACTTCGTCGCAGGTGGCGCCATCTTTGCCCACAACACCTACGGACCGCGCGCGGCGCTCGACGACGGGCGGGTCATCAGCAACTTCGTCACCCAGGCCCTCCGCGGGGAGAAGCTGACCGTCTACGGGGACGGCAAGCAGACCCGGTCGTTCTGTTACGTGGACGACATGGTGGAGGGGATCATCCGGCTGATGGAGCACGGAGACGGGGCCTTCACCGGGCCGGTGAACCTGGGGAACCCCGGGGAGTTCACGATCCTTGAGCTGGCCGAGCGGATCATCGCCATGACCGGCTCCCGGTCCGGCCTCACCTTCAAGCCGCTCCCGAGCGATGACCCGGCCCAGCGGCGCCCCGACATCACGCTGGCCCGGCAGCACCTGGGGTGGGAGCCGCGCGTCTCCCTGGAGATCGGCCTGGCGCGGACGGTGGAATACTTCCGCGATGTCCTGCGGCAGGCGTGAGGGGGGAGGGGAGGATGGACGCTGAGCGCCTGCAGGCCGTGGCCGCCCGGGTCCTCCGGATCGAAGGGGAGGCGGTGGCGGCCCTGGCCGACCGCCTGGACGGGCGCTTCGCCCGGGCGGTGGAGCTCCTCCACGCTTGCCGGGGGCGCGTGGTCCTGACCGGGATGGGGAAGTCGGGCTACATCGCCCAGAAGATCGCGGCCACCCTCTCCAGCACCGGGACGCCCGCCCTCTTCCTGCACCCGGCCGAGGGGGTCCACGGGGACCTGGGGATGATCGTCCGGGGGGACGTGGTGGTGGCCATCAGCAAGAGCGGCGAGACGGAGGAGCTGGTCTCCATCCTCCCCCACATCAGGCGCTTCGGCGTCCCCCTGGTCTCCCTCGTAGGGAACCCGCAGTCCACGCTCGCCCGGGAGAGCGACGTGGCCCTGGACGTGAGCGTCAAGGAGGAGGCCTGCCCCCTGAACCCGGCCCCGACGGCCAGCACGACGGCGGCGCTCGCCATGGGGGATGCCCTCGCGGTGGCCCTCCTGGAGCAGCGGGGCTTCCGGGAGGAGGACTTCGCCCTCCTGCACCCCGGCGGGAGCCTCGGGCGGCGACTCCTCCTCCGGGTCCGGGACCTGATGCACACCGGCAAGGCGCTGCCGCTCGTCCGGGAGGAGGCCACGATGCGGGAGGCGATCCTGGAGATCAGCGGGAAGCGCCTGGGGATGACGGCGGTCGTGGATGCGGCCGGGCTTCTGACCGGCATCGTGACCGACGGGGATCTGCGGCGGGCCCTCCAGAAGCTCCCCGATCTGCTGACCCGCCGGGTGGCGGACTGCATGACCCACAACCCCAAGACGATCTCCCGGGACGAGCTGGCGGCCCGCGCCGTCCAGGTGATGGAGCACTACAGCATCACCTCCCTCCTCGTGGTGGGGGAGGAAGGCCGACCGGAGGGGGTGCTGCACCTGCACGACCTCCTGAAGGCGGGGGTGGTGTAGGCCATGGGACGCGCACCCGGCCGCGGTGCCAAACCCCCTCGCGCGGGCGCGCCCTCCAACCGCCCTTCGGGCCGCCCGGCGGCGCTCCGGATGCCCCCCACCCTCCGCCGCCGAGCCCGCAATATCCGCCTCCTGGTCATGGATGTGGACGGGGTCCTCACGGACGGGACCATCGTGTGCGGTCCGGACGGCCAGGAGTGGAAGGCCTTCCACGTCCAGGACGGCTTTGCCATCACGGCCGGGCAGCGGGCCGGCCTCCGGATGGCGCTCATCTCGGGGCGGACCTCGGGGGCCGTGGCCCGTCGGGCGGCGGAGCTGGGGCTGGCCGAGGTGCACCAGGGCACTCGGGACAAGGTGGCGGCCTACGAGGGGCTCGTGCGGCGGCACGGCCTGACGGACACCGCCGCTGCCTTCATCGGGGATGACCTGGTGGACCTGCCGCTCCTCCGGCGCGTGGGCCTCGCCGTGGCCGTGGCGGACGCCGCGCCGGAGGTCCGGGCCGCCGCCCACTACGTGACCGCGGCCCCGGGCGGCCGGGGGGCCGTGCGCGAGGTCATCCGCCTCATCCTCGAGGCCCAGGGGCACTGGGCCGAACTCCTCCGCCGCTTCGACGGCACGCGGGAGTGACCGTGGCCGGGGCGCAGTTGACGGGTATCGGGGTCTCTCCGGGCGTCGCCATCGGGAAGGCGGTCCTCCTGGGTCGGCGGGAGGTCCAGGTCAGCCGCCGGGCCGTGGCGGTGGCCGAGGTCCCGCTGGAGCAGGGCCGCCTCCGGGAGGCGGTCGCCCAGGCCCGCCGGCAGGTGGAGAGGATCCGGGCCCGGGCCGCGGAGGCGCTCGGCCCCCACTACGCCTCGATCTTCGATTCCCACCTGGCGATCCTGGCCGATGAGCAGTTCCCCGCCGAGGTCCAGGAGCGGATCGCCGCGGCGCGGCTGAACGCCGAGGCGGCCCTCCAGGACGTGGCCCGTCGCTACGCCGACGCGCTGGCCCGTCTGGAAGACGAGCACCTCCAGGGGCGGCGGACGGACGTGGACGATGTGGCGGAGCGGCTGCTCCGGAACCTCCTGGGCGCCGAGGTCCCCCGCCTGGACGCCCTCTCCCCGGATACGGTCCTCGTCGCCCACAGCCTGGCCCCCTCCGAAGCGGTCCTGCTCGACCGGAGTCGCGTCCAGGGGTTCGTCACCGAGGTGGGCGGCCGGACCTCCCACACCGCCATCCTGGCCCGCTCCCTCGAGATCCCGGCCGTGGTTGGCATCCCCGGGGTCCTCGACCAGGTGCGGGAGCACGATCTGGTGGTCCTGGACGGGATCACGGGGGCCGTCCTGGTGAACCCCGACCGGGCGGTGCTGGCCGACTCCCAGGCCCGCAAGGAAGCCTACGAGCAGTTCACCCGGCAGCTCCACGTCCTGGGCGCGCTGCCGGCCGAGACGGCCGACGGCTACCGGGTGACGGTGACGGCCAACATCGGGTTTCCCGGGGAGGTGGCCGCCGCCCGGCTGCACGGGGCCGAGGGGGTGGGGCTGTACCGGACCGAGTTCCTCTACGTGAACCGGACGACGCCCCCGACGGAGGAGGAGCACTTCGCCGCCTACCGGACGGTGGCCGAGGCCATGGCCCCGAACCCGGTCGTCATCCGGACGCTCGATCTAGGGGGGGAGGTGGCCCCGGCGGCCGCCGCGGAGCCCGATCTCCGGGGTGCCCCGAGACTCCGGGCCATCCGGCTGTGGCTCCGGCGGCCGGACCTCTTCCGGACCCAGCTCCGGGCGATCCTGCGGGCCAGCGTCCACGGGAGCCTCAAGGTGATGTTTCCCCTGGTCACGGGGGTGGGGGAGCTGCGCGAGGCGCGGGGGCACCTGGAGGCGGTGAAGGGGGAACTCGACGCGGCCGGCGTCCCCTTCGACCCCCGGCTGGAGGTGGGGGTGATGATCGAGACCCCCGCGGCAGCCGTCGTCGCCGACTTGCTGGCCCGGGAGGCGGACTTCCTCAGCCTGGGGACCAACGACCTCATCCAGTACACGCTGGCGATTGACCGGAACAACGAGCAGGTGGCCCACCTGTACGAGCCGCTCCACCCGGCCGTCCTCCGCCTGATCCGGAACACCATCTCCGCCGCCCGGGACGCCGGCATCCGGGTGGCCATGTGCGGGGAGATGGCGGGGGACCCGCTCTACACCGCCATCCTGGTGGCGCTGGGCATTGACGAGCTCTCGATGAACCCGGTGGCCATCCCGCTCATCAAGCGGGTCATCCGGACCCTCTCGACGGGGGAGGCGCTCCAGGTGGTCCACCAGCTCTCCGCCTGCAGCACCGCCCGGGAGGCGGAGGAACTCCTCCGGCGGGAGATGGCGCGGCGGCTCCCGGAGCTTTTCACCGCGGCCGCCTGAGGGGAAGCGGGAGGCGGGTCGGGCATCTTTTGCTTGACCGCCCGGGACCGTGTGCTAGAGTTCGCCAGTCGCAGAGCAGCGGGAACCGAGGGGAGACCCGGAGAACAGGAGGAGGATCCGGCCGATGGCATCCAAGCGCTACCACTTCACCTCGGAGTCGGTGACCGAGGGGCACCCGGACAAGATCGCGGATCAAATCTCTGACGCGGTCCTGGACGCCATCTTTGCCCAGGACCCCTACGGCCGCGTCGCATGCGAGACGCTGGTGACGACCGGGCTCGCCTTCGTAGCCGGCGAGATCACCACCAAGTGCTACGTGGACATCCCGGCCATCGTCCGGGAGGTCATCCGGGACGTGGGCTATACCCGGGCCAAGTACGGGTTCGATTACGAGAC
>JBOHQK010000125.1:0-3937 GCA_050732195.1 Methylomirabilales bacterium (SeqCode) | reverse complement strand
TCAGGGAGCGGACGGGACGACCCACGCTCACTTTCGGTCTTCCGAGACCGGAGGCGAATCGGTCTGTCCCGTCCCAGTAGCGGCCGCATTCTAGCACTGGGAGCTCTACGGGTAAGATACAAGGCGAAGTTAGTTGGCCCGGCACTAGACTGAGGCGGCCCGGGAGCGCGGGAGGAGGCGCATGGCCCAGGTCTACAAGAATCTCATCGGCGGCAAGTGGGTGGAGGCGGCGTCGGGGCAGACCTTTGCGGACACAAATCCGGCCAACACGGAGGACGTGCTGGGGCACTTCCCGCGGAGCGATGGCCGGGACGTGGACGCCGCCGCCCGCGCGGCGGCGGGAGCCTTCGAGCGCTGGCGACGGGTGCCGGCCCCGAAGCGGGCCGAGGTCCTCTTCCGCGCCGGGGAGGCCCTGGTCCGGAGGAAGGAGGAGCTGGCCCGGGCCATGACCCGGGAGATGGGGAAGGTCCTGAAGGAGTCGCGCGGCGATGTGCAGGAAGGGATTGACATGACCTACTACATCGCCGGCGAGGGGCGGCGCCTGACGGGGCAGACCACCCCCTCCGAGCTCCCCGACAAGTGGGCGATGAGCGTCCGGGTCCCCGTGGGGGTGGTGGCCTGCATCACCCCCTGGAACTTCCCCCTGGCGATCCCCACTTGGAAACTGGTCCCGGCCCTGGTCGCCGGGAACACGGTCATCTTCAAGCCGGCCGAGGACACCCCGCTCCTCGGCCACCTGCTGGTGGAGATCCTCCTGGAGGCCGGGCTCCCCCCCGAGGTCCTGCAACTCGTCCACGGCTACGGGGAGGAGGCGGGGGCGCCGCTGGTCCGGCATCCCCTGGTGAACCTGGTCTCCTTCACCGGCTCCTCGGAGGTGGGGCAGGACGTGGCCGTGGCCTGCGCGAAGGAGCACCGGCGCTGCTCCCTCGAGATGGGGGGGAAGAACTGCATCCTGGTCCTGGAGGATGCGGACCTGGACCTCGCGGTGGACGGGGCCGTCTGGGGCGGGTTCGGGACCACGGGTCAGCGCTGCACGGCGGCGAGCCGCGTCATCGTCCACGAGGCGGTGGCCCGGGAGTTCACCGACGCGCTGGTGCAGCGGGCCACCCGGCTCCGGCTGGGGGACGGTCTGCTGCCCGAGACGGAGGTGGGGCCGGTCGTCAACGAGGCCCAGCTCACGCGCGTCCACGGGTACTCGCAGGTGGGACAGCGGGAGGGGGCGGAACTGCTCTGCGGTGGCGCCTTCGCCCGGGAAGGGGCGCTGGCCAAGGGGTACTTCTATCGGCCCACCGTGTTCGCGAAGGTGAAGCCCACCATGCGGATCGCCCAGGAGGAGATCTTCGGCCCGACGGTGGCGGTCCTCCCGGTCCGCTCCTTCGAGGAGGCGGTCACGGTCGCCAACGGCGTCGGCTACGGCCTCTCCGCTGCCATCTACACCCGGGACGTGAACCGGGCCTTCCGGGCGATGGGGGATCTGCAGGCGGGCATCACCTACGTGAATGCCCCCACCATCGGCGCGGAGGTCCACCTCCCTTTCGGGGGGGTCAAGGCCACCGGCAGCGGGCACCGGGAGGGGGGCCCGCAGGTGCTGGACATCTTCACCGAGTGGAAGACGATCTACGTGGACTACAGCGGGAGGTTGCAGCGGGCCCAGATCGACGTCTAGTGCCGGGCCAACGAAATGCCCCGAGGGTTGCAGCCGAGCCGCGGGTGGCGCCGGGCGCGGCCCCCGAGCGGCCGGGCGGAGTGGGACCCCCTCGGCCTCCTGCCGCAATTCAAGGAATTGCGGAAGGGGCGGAGCGGGTGACGGAGCCCGGCCGCGAGTGGGGCCAGCCGGCGACAGGACCCGCGGCACAACGGTCTGTCGGGATTGGGCCGGATTACTTGGAGCAGGACTAGGGGACCGCGATGGCGGCGGCGAGCAACCTCTCCTTCCTGGTGGCCCTCGGGGCGGGCCTCCTCTCCTTCCTCTCCCCCTGCGTCCTCCCCCTCGTCCCCTCGTACCTCTCGTACCTGGCCGGGGTCTCCTTCACCGATCTGCAGGCCCGGCAGGGGGACGCGCGGACCCGCCGGGTGCTCCTCCTGAACGCCGCCTGCTTCATCGCCGGGTTCTCCCTCGTCTTCATGGCCCTGGGAGCCTCCTTCAGCCTCCTGGGACAGTTCTTCGCCGAGTCCATGGACTGGATTCGCAAGGGGGGCGGGATCCTGATCGTCCTGTTCGGCCTGTACGTGATCGGTCTTTTCAGGATCCCGGTCCTCATGCGGGAGTGGCACCTGCCCGTCCCGGCTCGCCCGGCGGGCTACCTGGGCTCGGCCCTGGTGGGGATCGCCTTCGCCGCCGGCTGGACCCCCTGCGTGGGCCCCATCCTGGGGGCCATCCTCTTCCTGGCCGGGACGGCCGAGACGGCCGGGACCGGCGTCCTCATGCTGGGGGCCTACTCCCTGGGCCTCGGGATCCCCTTCTTCGCGAGCGCCCTGGGTTTGAACGCCTTTCTGGGCTTCTACGAACGGTTCCGGACGTACTTGCGGGTGGTGGAGGTGGCGGCGGGGATCCTCCTGGTCGTCGTCGGCGTGCTCCTCTACACCAACTACATCACGGTCCTGAACGGGTACCTCATCGCCCTCACGCCTCGATGGCTCTGGCAGCGTCTCTAGGGCGCGCCGTCCTGGCGGCCGCGCTCCTGGGACCCCTGGGCGGCCAGGCCGGGGCGGAGCAGGGGGTGGGAGTCCTCGCCGGGCGCATCCGCATCGCGGGGCGCGTCCCGGAGGCGGTCGAGGTGGCGGTGGCGAAGGACCGGGGGACCTGCGGGGCGGCACAGGAGGTCCGGGTCTTCCAGGTGGACCAGGAGGGGGGGCTGGCGGAGGCCGCGGTCCTGCTCCCGGATCTGGGGGGGCCCCCGCCGCCCGCCGCGCCGACGCTCGACAACCTCGGGTGCCGCTTCGCGCCGGCGCTCCAGGTGGTCGCCCCCGGCGCCCTCCTGTCCATCCGCAACAGCGACCGGATCCTACACTCGGCCCACGCCATCGACGAGCGGGGGGCCACCCGGTTCCACGTCGCCCTGCCCGTCTTCCGGGAGGAGACCCCCGGTGCCGTGGGTCCCCCCGGGTTCCTGCGGGTCCGCTGCGACGTGGGGCATCCGTGGATGCGCGCGGGCATCGTGGTGACCGGGGGGCCGGCCGCGGTGACGGACAGGGGCGGGCGGTTCCGGATCGCGGGAGTGCCGGCGGGGGTTCATCGTCTCCTCCTGTGGCACGACGGGCTCGGCCTCAGGGAGCGGGCCGTCACGGTGGTCGGCGGGGAGGAGACCTGGATCGAGTGGGCCGTGGAGGCGCCCGCTGCTGCGGCGGGCCGGGCGCGGGTGCCGTAGGAGGTGGGGATCGGGCGGATGCAGGAACCGTGGACCCTGGGGGCCCTGCTGGCGGACTGCCCCGGTGCCCTCATCCGGCGGGGAGGGGCTGTCCGCGTCCAGGGGGTGGCCTACGACTCCCGGGACGTCCGGGAGGGCTACTGCTTCGTCTGCATCCAGGGCTTCAAGGATGACGGGCACCGCTACATCGGAGACGCCCTCCGACGGGGCGCCGTGGCGGTGGTCGTGGAGAAGCCCGTCCCGGTCCCCGACTCCCTCGCCCTCGCAGAGGTCCCCGACGCCCGCCACGCCCTCGCCCTCATCTCCAGCCGGTTCTACCGGCACCCGTCGGAGCGGCTCACCCTGATCGGCATCACCGGGACGGAGGGGAAGACCACCACCGCCTACCTGGTGGAGGCTGTCCTGCGGGAGGCGGGGATCCGGGTGGCGATGAGCGGGACCATCGTGAGCCGCATCGGCGAGAAGGAGACCCCCTCCCAGTACACGACCCCGGAGTCGCTGGACCTGCAGCGGTTCCTGGCCGACTGCGTGGCCGAGGGCGCCACCCACGTGGTCATGGAGGTCTCCTC
>JBOHQK010000124.1:0-10624 GCA_050732195.1 Methylomirabilales bacterium (SeqCode) | reverse complement strand
GTCAACAAGCGGGTGCTGGAGAGCCTCATCAAGTGCGGCGCCTTCGACTCCCTGGGGGCGCGGCGGGCCCAGCTCATGGCCACCGTGGATCAGGCGATGGAGGCCGCCTCCTCCGCCCAGCGGGACCGGGCGCAGGGGCAGGTCTCCCTCCTGGAGGTTTTCGAGGCGGCCGGGGCTCCGGCGGTGGCCACCCCTGGCCTGCCCGATGTCCCCGAGTGGTCCCGAGCGGAGCTGCTGGCGGCGGAGCGGGAGACCCTGGGCTTCTACATCACGGGCCACCCGCTGGCCGAGTACGAGGCCGTCATGCGGCGGTTGAACGCGGCCCGGATTGACGCCCTGCCGGGGCTGCGGGACAAGGAGACCGTCCGGGTCTGCGGCATCGTGAGCGCCGTGAAGGAGATCTCGACGAAGAACGGGGACCGGATGGCCTTTGTGACCCTGGAGGACCAGACCGGCTCCGTGGAGACCGTGGCCTTCCCGGACCTGTACCGGGCCAAGATGCTCCACCTGGTGAAGGATGCCGCCGTGCTGGTGACGGGGCAGGTGGACATCACGGAGGATTCGGCCAAGCTCCTCCTCAGCGACGTGGAGCCGCTCGACAAGCTCCGGGGGAAGGCCCCGCGCGCCGTCCGCCTCACCGTGGCGGGGCCCGCCGCCACGCCGGGGGCGCTCCAGCGCCTGCGCGAGCTGGTGGCCCAGCACCCCGGCCCCGCGCCCATCACGCTGGCCCTGGAGGTGCCGGGGTGCCCGGCGCTCCTGGAGGCGGACGCGGGGTGCGCCGTCGCGGTGGGGGAGGCCTTCGTGGCGGCGGCCGAGGCGCTCCTTGGCCGAGGCAGCGTGCTTCTGCTCTACTGAAGGAGGCGGCCATGTTCGCCCTCGACTTCGAGCGCCCCATCCTGGAACTGGAGGCGAAGCTCCGGGAGTTACAGGAGATGTCCACCGGGGAGAAGGTGGACTTCTCAGACGAGATCCGGAAACTGGAGAAGAAGATCGCCAAGCTCCAGGCCGACATCCTGGCCAAGCTGACGGCCTGGCAGCGCTGCCAGATCGCCCGCCATCCGAACCGCCCCTTCACCATGGACTACATCAAGGCCTTCATGACCGACTTCGTGGAGATCCACGGGGACCGGGGCTTCGCCGATGACAAAGCGATGATCACGGGCCTGGTCCGCCTGAACGGCATCCCGGTGGTGGTCGTGGGGCAGCAGAAGGGGCGGGATACCAAGGAGAAGATCGCGCGCAACTTCGCCATGGCCCACCCCGAGGGATACCGGAAGGCGCTCCGGGCGATGAAGCTCGGGGAGAAGTTCGGCAAGCCGGTGGTCTGCCTCGTGGACACGCCGGGGGCCTACCCCGGGTTGGGGGCCGAGGAGCGGGGCCAGGCGGAGGCCATCGCCCGGAACCTCCGGGAGATGGCCGAGCTGCGGGTGCCCATCCTGGTGGCGGTGACGGGGGAGGGGGGGAGCGGCGGTGCTCTGGGCATCAGCGTCGGGGACAGCATCCTGATGCTGGAGTACGCGATCTACTCCGTCATCTCCCCCGAGGGCTGCGCCAGCATCCTCTGGCGGTCCACGGCCAAGGCGCCGGAGGCGGCGGAGGCCCTCGGCCTCACGGCCCAGACCCTGAAGCGCCTGGAGCTGATTGACGAGATCGTGCCGGAGCCGGTCGGCGGGGCCCACCGGAGCCCGGCCGAGATGGCCGAGACTCTCCGGGAGGCCCTGACCCGGGAGCTCCAGCGCCTCCGGCAGATCCCGATCGAGGACCTCCTGGAGCAGCGCTACCGGAAGTTCCGCCGGATGGGGGTCTTCGAGGAGGCCTAGCCGGCGGCGGCCTGGAGATGGACTGAGCCGGATGCGGGCAGCGGTCTGGCACGGCGGGGAGAACCTCACCCTCGAGGAATGTCCGATCCCCACCGCGGCTGCCACGGAGGTCCTGATCCAGGTGGCGGCCTGCGGCATCTACGGGACCGATGTCCACATCATCGAGGACAAATTCCCCCTCTACCCGCCGCCCCGCGTGATCGGCCACGAGTACACGGGAACGGTGGCCGCGGTCGGCGCCCGCGTGAGGAAGGTCCGGCCGGGCGACCGGGTCGTGGTGGAGCCGGGGTACACCTGCGGGGATTGCTACTTCTGCCGACAGGGGCGGGAGAACCTCTGCGAGCAGCGGATCGTCCACCCCGGCGGCTTCGCCGAGTACACCTGCGTCCCGGAGCGCCTCGTCCACTCCCTCCCGGACGGAGTCTCCTTCGAGATGGGGGCACTGGCCGAGCCGCTGGCCTGCGCGCTCCGGGCCTGGGACCTGGCCGCGCCCCCCTCGGGGGTCCACGTGGGGATCCTGGGGGGCGGGGCGGTCGGGCTGCTCCTCACGCAACTCGCGCTCCACTCGGGGGCCGTGAAGGTCATCCTCTCGGAGCCGCGGGAGCATCGGCGCGCCGTGGCGGAGCGTCTCGGGGCCGTCGCCGTGGACCCGACCCGGGAGGATCTCCCGGCCATCATGAGCAGAGAGACCGGGGGGCTCGGCCCCGAGGTCATCTTCGATGCGGTCGGGGACCCCGCTCTCCTCACCCAGGCGCTCGACTTGGTCCAGCGCGGGGGGACGGTCCTGGAGGTGGGGGTGGCGGACCCCGCCGCCGTCGCGGACATCCGGCCCTACCTCCTCTTCGAGAAGGAACTGACCCTCCGGGCCTCCCACATGCGCCCCTATACCTTCCACCGGGCCGTCCGCTGGCTCACGCGCCTGGCCCTCGCGCCCCTCCTGGGGGTGGAGTTCCGCCTGGAGGAGACGCTCGAGGCGATCCGGAGCCAGCGGGCCGGGAAGGGGGTCAAGATTGTGGTGAAGCCGTGAGGGAGGGCCCGGCCCTCCTCACCCTGGACCTCGGCACCTCCTCCTGCAAGGCCAGCCTCTGGGACGCCGCCGGGGCCCTCCTCGCCTCGGCTGACGAGACCTACCCGACCCACCACCCCCAACCCGACTGGGCGGAGCAGCACGCGGAGGACTGGTGGCGGGCCGCCTGCGCCGCGGCACGCCGGTGCCTCGCTCTGCACGCCGGGGGAGGGAGGGGCATCGCCGCGATCGGGCTTTCCTCGCAGCGGGAGGGGGTTGTCCCGGTGGCGCGCGATGGCCGCCCGCTCGGTCCCTGCATCATCTGGATGGACCGCCGCTCCCGCCGGGAGATGGAGACCCTCGTCGCGGAGTTCGGCGCGGCCCGCCTGCACGACGTCACCGGGATGATCCCGGACCCCACCTTCACGGCCACCAAGCTCCTCTGGTTGAAAACCCACGCCCCCGAGGCGCTCGCGGCGGCCTACTTCCTCCAGCCCCGGGACTACCTTTACTTCCGCCTGACGGGAGCCGTCCTCACGGACTACACCCTCGCCTCCCGGACCATGATGTTCGACATCCGGGCCCGGGCCTGGTGGATACTGATGCTGGACCGGGTGGGGATCCGGCAGGAGCAGCTCCCGCCGCTGTACGCCTCCACCGAGGCCCCGTTCCGCGTGACGCCCGAGAGCGCCCACGCCCTCGGGCTGGCCCCCGGCACCCCTGTGGCGGTCGGGGCCGGGGACCGGCCGTGCGAGGCGGTCGGCGCCGCCGTCGGCGGGAAGCGCGCCATGGAGTCCACCGGGACCGCCACCAACGTCTCCATGGTCATCCGGGAGGTGCCAGCCGTCCTGGAGGTCTCCCCCTGCTCCATCCATGCCCTCCCCGATCGCTGGCTCCTGGAGATGGGTATTATCACCACTGCCTCGGTCCTCCGCTGGTTCCGGGACCTGACGGGGCTCCCGCCCGAGGGGATGGGGACCCTCGAGGCCGAGGCCGCCAAGAGCCCCCCCGGGGCCCGGGGGCTCGTGGCGCTCCCCTTCTTCATGGGGGCCCGATCCGTCCGGTTGAACCCGGACGCCCGGGGGGCTTTCCTCGGCCTCAGCCTGGGCCACGGGCGGGGGGACATCGCCCGGGCGATTATGGAGGGGGTGGCCTTCGAGGTAGGGGCCTGCCTGCGCGGGCTGCAGGGCCTGGGGCACGGCGTGGAGGACCTGCGGGTGTTGGGCGGGGGGGCGCGCTCCGACCTCTGGTGCCAGATCAAGGCGGATGTGCTGGGCGTCCGCCTAGCCCGGCTGCGGCACACCGAGGCCGCCTCGGTCGGCGCCGCAATCCTGGCTGGTGCCGCGATCGGTTTGCTAGAGGAGCCTGAGGCGACGGCGGAGGAGTGGAACCCGGTGGAAGTGGCCTTCACCCCGGACCCCGAGGCTCATCAGGCCTACGCGACACCCGCCCGCCTCTTCGAAGACTGCTACGCGGCGCTCACCCCACTCTTCGGCCGCCTCGCCGCCGGCCAGCACTGAATTCCCTCGACAGAAGTGCTATCTGGCAGGTACTTAGCTGGCCTCGCCCCTCCAACCTCGGACAAAACAGGGAGCCGCCAGATTTCCAGCCGATGACCCCCAGGAGCGAGTAAGAACAGGCTCGTGGATGCCCGCCGGGGGGGCTAGTAGCACCCGGCCGGCAGCGATTCCCCAGTCCAGCTGACCGCAAGCCCCGCGCCCCGCCGCGCTCCGAGCTGGATAGGCTCCCCCCCCCTGTCAGGGGCCCCAAGGCGCATCCGGTCACACACGCCCCCGGGGGGACGCGGCCAGCCCAAGGCTTGAGTGAATTGGGCGACCTGCGGGCGTCGGCTTCAGGCGGGAGGGGCGATGGGAGGGCCCCCTCCACCGCCGTAGTGGAAAAAAGTAACAGTGGGGTGCCTCCAACCTGCCCTGCGGGGGGAGTACTGCCTTAGAGCCCAAGAAGGCCCAGGGCTCCCTTCCCCCGGGCCGGGTGTCCCTTCGGGAACGGAAGTTGCACTTCCTCGGAGCCGCCTCCTGACCGCGCCCGAAAACCGTCAGGGCGCCGACCACCAGGCTCGAGTGGGGACCCCCTTCGGGCTGGTTGGAGCTGGGTGGCGCCCGGCGTGGGGGGGGCCCAGACTCCCGCACCGGCATCGCCTTGACGGCGGTCCGCGGCTGGGACCAACGGCTCGGCGAGCAGCACTTGACGTCCTTGGACTCACAATGCCTCCGACACGTCCCGGAAGGTAGGGCAACCGAAATGAAAAAGGAGTCGACCGATGCTTAAAGACGCTGAGGTCAAGCGAATCATTGAGGCGATCGGCGAGTACAAGGAACTCGTGCACCACTCCAGCAATATGCGCGATCAGTTGGAATCCCTCCAAAAGCGCTGGAATTCCCTCAAACAGGACCGGGACAAACTCCGAACCAGCCTCGACACGATTCACCAGTCGCTGTCGCTGGTGAAGGTCGAATATCAATCGCTGATGAAAAACATGACCGATCTCTCCTCAACGGAGGATTCGGTCTTGGACAACATGAAGTTCCTGGTTGACGAGCTGAATTCGATTCTCAGCAAACACGACGCTTCGGAATAGGACCCCTCACCATGATCCAATGGAAACGAACACCAACTCCCTTTGCCGATGAGAGCCGGATCCTGGCTGAAGGCCAGAAAGACGGGGAGAGAAATATCCCCGAGATGAGCTCGTATATGCCTGCGCAGTTCGAGCAGGCGCTGATCGCTCACGGAGAACAAGAGGTCCACCGGATCTACGAGAGAGCCTCGCTCCGGACCGCGAAACTCCTCCCTCTCTTCCAAGCCTGCCAGAAGCATTTCACGGACCTGGAATCCCGTCTCCACGCGCTCGTCGATCGGTATAACGTGAGGAAGAAGGAACTCGGCCGCGAAATATCGGCGCCGTTTCCCTATAAGTACCATCTGGCGCTGATCCTGTTTCTGGGAATCGGCGAGTTTCCCTTGAACACGATCGTCTTCCGGTTGTTCGGCGAAGCCGAGTACCTGACCTATGTCATGGCGTCCACCCTCGCCATCACCATCCCGCTCCTCGGGCTTTTCATCGGCGTCCATCTTCGGCAGTCGGTTCCACGACTTGCCGGCAACATCGTGATCGGGCTGTTCATCCCCCTCTCGGTGGGAGCGGCGCTCGTTGCGGTCAGTCTGCTCCGGAATACCTACATCTTCTCTCAAGTGTCCTCGGGCACGGCGTTCGTGGGCGACCAGGAGCAACTGGCGTATGCGCTTTTCGCACTCAACGCCCTGGTGTTCTGCGGGGCGGTGGTGAGTTCGTTCTTCGCGCATGACCCGGATGAAAAGCTGAACCAGTGCCGGAGCTCCCTCATGCGCCTGGATCGGAAGAGAAACGGGCTCCGGAAGAAGCTCTACCAGATCGGTACCGAGATTAATGGGGAGATCACAAAGGCCAAGAGCCAGATCGAGCGGATGAGAGCCCTGACCAACCAGCGCGTCGCCCTGTACCGTCAGACCAACCTGCGGTTTCGCCGGCTGTTGCCGCCGCCGACCTTCAGGAAGAATCCCGAATTCCCCAGGTTGGAGTGGTGGCCGGAGGTGGTCGTGGACGGCATGAGGGACCGGCGTGAAGACGGGTAATCTTGTGCTGACCCTGCGGATCACCGGCTGGATTCTCATCCTTGTGATGCAGGGGGTTTTCCTGACGACGGGTTGTAGCCCCTCCTCGCAGGCCGCGGCGCGCCGCGGGACAGCGGTCGTCATCTTTGTAGACTTTTCCCAAAGCATCCGGAGTGAGGCGAGGGCGTTATTCCGGCAGGATATCGAGCACCGGATCATCCCTTCTCTGTCGGCGGGGGATAGGGTTCTGATCGCTCCCATCAACGACAAGACCCTCACGGAGTTCAGCCCGCTTGTTGAAGCAACCTTTCCTCCGAGGCCCACGTTCAACGGATGGTTTGATAACGTCCTGAACTATAACCGCCAGGTCAAGGAGATCGAGGCTCAGATCGTTGGCCTGCAGGAAAACATCAGGACTCAAGTGGCGGACGTGTTCGGCAGACGGTACGCGAGTCCGTGGACCGATATCTTTAGCTCTCTCGTCATTGCCCAGAAGGTTTTCCACAACGAGCCGAGACGCAAGGTTCTGGTTCTCATGTCAGACATGATCGAGGACTATCCGCCCTATCGTTTTGAAGAAGTTCCATGGGGTCCGGCCACAACTGAAAAGATGCTCGGGGAATTGGACGCGAGAGGGTTGATACCCGATCTCTCGGGTGTTTGCGTCTACGTGTCGGGGGCTTCCGCCAAGTCAGCCGATACTGCCGCACGGATCGGTGATTTTTGGCGGACGTACTTCCAGCACACGAAGGCCGACATGGACCCAAGCCGCTATGCGCATGTTCTCCTTCACTGGCCTCCCTCCAAGTCCTGCGGTTCTTGAATAGACTGCGATCGAGCAGCGATAGCTGTGATGTGCTCCGCAACATCCCGTCACGTTGGCCCGCCGTTGCCAGAATTCCCTTGACAGGTACGAACGGTCCGTGAACAGTAAGGGGCGCCAAGGAGGGCTCGATGCCGCCTCGCCGCCCTGGGCGCGCGCCCCGGGCCCCTTTTGATCCCCGTACCTACCTCCCCGTTGACATCTTTGCCGCCATCACCGACACCCGCGTGGACCGTCCGGACGTCGTCCGGGAGGAGGCGGAGAAGCGGCAGCGCCGCAACCGCCTGACGGAGAACGGCCGCCTGGTGATCCTCGCGGCCGACCACTCGGCCCGGATGGTCGTCCACACGACACGGGACCCCCTTGGCCTGGCCAATCGGCACGACTACCTGGCGCGCGTCGTCCGGGCCCTGACGGCTCCCGGGGTGGACGGCGTCATGGGCACGCCGGACATCCTGGAGGACCTCTTCATCCTGAACCGGTTGGTCCGGGAGCGGGGCGGGCGGCCTTTCCTCGATTTCAAGCTCATGGTGGGGTCCATGAACCGGGGCGGGCTGGCAGGCACCGCCTTCGAGCTGGAGGACCGGTTCACGGCGTACACGGTGGACCGGCTGGTGGCGCTCCGGCTGGACGGGGGCAAGCTGATGTTCCGCCTCGATCCCCGGGCGCCGGAGGCGGGGCGGACCATCGGGTGGTGCGCCGAGGCGGTGACGGCCCTCACGGCCAGGCGCCTGCCCGCCTTCCTGGAGCCCCTCATGGTGAGGCGGGAGCGGGGGCGGTACGTGACCTCCCGCAACCCCGCTGACGTGGCGAAGGTGGTGGGCGTCGCCGCGGCCCTCGGGGACAGCAGCCTGGGTCTCTGGCTGAAGGTCCCCCCCACAAGGCAGTTCGCCCGCGTCGCGCAGGCGACGACCTGCCCCCTCCTCCTGCTGGGGGGGGAGGCCACCGGAAACCCGATGCCCGTCCTGCGGGAGATCCATCAGGCGATGGAATCGGGATCGAATGTGCGGGGGGCCCTGATCGGGCGGAACGTGCTCTACCCGGGGAAGGAAGACCCCCGGGCGATGGCGGCCGCCGTGGCGGCCCTGGTCCACGACAAGGTGCCGCCGGCCAGGCTGGGCCCGGTCCTGGCGGCGGCGCGCGGCGTGGACCCCGTCCTGGCCCCGGCGTGAGGCCGGAAGGCAGGCCAGCCCGTCTTCGAGAAGTCTCGGCCGCAATTCAGGGGGCCGATCGCCTTCAGCGACGTGCGTCCCAGGGAGGAGTGTGTTACGCTCTTTCTTGATCAAGAACACTGCTCCGTGCCCGAGTTCCTCCGCGAAGAGGAGCCAGGAGGAAAGCGGTGTGGAGGGGTTCCGTCAGAAACGGCTGAGGCAGGCCCTATTTCGGGGTGATGCTCTCACCCTGAAGAGCCCCCTGTATCTCCAGTGGGTCCGGACCTTCACCGAAGAGCTCCTTCGCTCAGACCTCGAGCCCGATGACCTTACCACCCATGCCCTCCGGCTCGAGCCGGGAAAACGGGGAAAGGCACGGGTGGTCGCGGCCGCACCCGGCGTCCTGGCCGGGCTGGACGAAGTCCGCTGGTTCTACGTCAATCATGGTTTGCACGTCGAGAGGCTTAAGGCCGACGGCGAGCTCCTACACCCCGGCGACGAGGTGCTCAACGCGGAAGGCGACCAGAAGACGCTCCTCGCCGTAGAGCGGGTGGGCCTGAACCTTTTGCAACGCATGAGCGGGATCGCCACCCTGACCCGGCGTCTCCAGGAACAGGCCCACCGCCATTCCCCAGGGACCTTTGTCGTCGCCACCAGGAAGACCCCCTGGGGGCTCCTGGATAAACGGGCTGTCCACCACGGGGGCGGCGGCACGCATCGGCTCGGTCTGTGGGACGGCATCCTCATCAAGACAAACCATCTCCGGCTCATCAGTGCCGTGGAGGAGGAGGCGATCCCCCTGGCCCTCGGTCGGGCGTGGCCCTTTCGCGATCGCGCCGTCTTCGTGGAGGTGGAAGTGAGGGGGCTCAACGGGGCCGTGGTCGCCGCCCGAGCGTTCCACGAGCTCCAGCAGGAGGAGGCCGATCCTTTGCCCTGCCTGCTGATGCTGGACAACATCGGACCCGAAGAAACATCCCGCATTATGGCGGCTCTTCGGGAAGAAGAACTCTACGAGCATGTCCTCATCGAGGCAAGCGGGCAGATTTCCGAAGCCACCGTCGAGGCTTACGCTGCGTGCGGGGTGGATGCCATCTCGATCGGCGCCCTCACGCACTCGCCTCGGGCCTTGGACCTCCGGCAGCGCCTGGCTGATTAGGAGTGAGGGGAAGTCCGATGACACGGATTCCGTTTGAGGCACGGTACACCCTGCCGCCCATTGAACCTGTCCTCGACGGCCCCGATGAGATCCGGAAAAAGCAGGACCGGATCCGACGGCTGAACAGGGAGCGGAACGCCGTGATTCTCGCCCACAACTACCAGCGGGAGGAGGTTCAGGAAGTGGGCGACCTTGTCGGAGACTCGCTGGGGCTGTCCCGGGCGGCGGCGCGGACGGACGCAGAGGTGATCGTCTTCTGCGGCGTCCACTTCATGGCCGAGACCGCGGCGATCATCTGCCCCGGAAAGAAGGTACTCCTTCCCGACCTGAGGGCCGGCTGTTCCCTCGCGGCCTCCATCACCGTCGAGGAGCTTCGGGTGTGGAAGGCCCGATA
Source organism: Methylomirabilales bacterium (SeqCode) (assembly GCA_050732195.1). Taxonomy (GTDB): domain Bacteria; phylum Methylomirabilota; class Methylomirabilia; order Methylomirabilales; family JACPAU01; genus JACPAU01. The sequence goes on along the minus strand of JBOHQK010000124.1, from coordinate 662 downwards.
CCCGGACGCGGTGGTGGTCTCCTACATCAACACCACGGCGGCGATCAAGGCGGAGAGCGATTATTGCTGCACTTCGGCGAATGCGGCCAAAGTGATTGCCGCCATCCCCGAGGAGCGGGAGATCCTCTTCCTGCCCGACCAGTTCCTCGCCGCCGTCGTCGCCCAGCAGACCAAGCGATCGAATATCATCGCCTATCCCGGCTACTGCCACGTCCACAAGACGATCCAGCCCGCCAATGTGGCAAGGATCCTCGAGGAGCACCCCGACGCAGAGCTCCTCCTGCACCCCGAGTGCGGCTGCGTCAGCTCGTGCATGGCGAAGGTCTTCGACGGCACGCTTCCCCAGAGCCGAACCTACTTCCTCTCCACCGAAGGGATGGCCCGCCATATCAAGGAGTCCTCGGCGGAGGAATTTGCCGTGGGGACCGAGATTGGCATCCTTCACCGCTTGAGGAAGGAGAATCCGGACAAGATTTTCTATCCGGTCAACCCCCAGGCCGTCTGCGCGTTCATGAAGACGATCACCCTCGACAGGGTCCTCCGCTCCCTGGAGACGCTCGAGCCCGAGGTGCAGGTTCCCGAGGAGATTGCGAGGAAGGCGAGACGGGCCATCGACCGGATGCTGGCGATGGTCTGAGCGCCCCTGAAACATTTCTTTTTGG
>JBOHQK010000123.1:0-3086 GCA_050732195.1 Methylomirabilales bacterium (SeqCode) | reverse complement strand
GGAGGAGCTGACCGCTGTCACAAGCCCCCCCAATCTCATCGGGAGATGGAAAGGAGAGTGGGGCGGGAATATGCACCACCCCATCGAGGTGGTGGTGGAGAAGCAGCAGGAGGGGAAGGTGAGTGGGACGATGACCTTTTTCCCCAAATGGGGGAAGGTTATCCATACGATGAATGGGACTATTGGCGCCAAGCCGGACGGAACCGTGTGGGCAAATCTGACGGTGGCAGCACCTACTCCGTTGACGTTTCCCCTGAACGTGATATCCGAAAACCGACTAGAAGGGACTGGGCGCTCCGCGAACCACTATGGTCCTGTCACTTTGAATCGAGAGTGAGGGAATGGAGCAGCAGCCCAGTCGAATGGCGAGTATGGTAGTGGGTGGGCGCGCGTAACCCTCGCGGAGTTCCGAGTGGGCCGCATCCTCCGCCTGATCGGCTTCGTGGCCGCCGTGGCTCTGGCGGCCCTCTTCGTCATCCCCTCCCTCGCCCGGATGGGCATCGTCTTCCTCTGGCCGGTGCTGAACCGGGTGGAGACCGGCAGGACCCCCGAGTATCCCGACCTGCACCCCCTGACCGTGGCCCTCCCCCAGACCCGCGTCTTCGAGGCGGCCCTCACCGTCGCCCGCACGCTCCCGCGCTGGACCGTGGTGAAGACCGACCCCGCCGCTGGCCTCATCGAGGCCGAGGCCCACACCCATCTCTGGCGATTCGTGGATGACGTGACGATCCGGATCGTCGCGAGGGAGGGGGGCACCACGGTCTCGGTCCGATCCGCCTCCCGCGTGGGGCGGGGCGACCTGGGGCAGAACGCCCGGAACATCCGGGCTTTCCTGGGCGCCCTCAGGCGGGCGCTCGGGGAGGCTGCCTAGGGTGCTGCGCCTGCTGGCGGCGCTCATCCTCCTGACGGCAGCCGTTCCCCTCTCGGCTTGGGCCTACATCGTCTTCCAGCTGGGCCCGGTCGCCGTCCGGGCCCAGACCCTCACCCCCGGCGAGGCCCTGCTCCGGATGGCCGCCGTTGGCGCGCTCCCGCTCGCGCTCCTGGCCGCCGCCGCCCACGCGCTGCTCGGGCGGGTCCTCCTCGTCGGCGGCCTCCTCACGCGCGGTCTCACCGTGGCCGCCCTCTGCTTCCTCTACGGCGCCCTGGCCTGGGGCGTCGCCAAAGGCCTTCCCCTCGTCCGCTGGTAGCAGGGCCCCGCTCCCCGTGGGGCCGGGGATGGCGGCACTTTGGGAGTGCTGCCCACCAGCCCCTGTGGTAGACTCGCGCTGACGTCGGTAAACGCCCGGAGCGCGCCCTGCCCCGCCGCCGCGCGAGGACCTCATGAGCCACACCTACACCAACCGTCTCGTCCACGAGACGAGCCCCTACCTCCTGCAGCACGCCCACAACCCCGTGGACTGGTACCCCTGGGGGGAGGAGGCCCTGAAGAAGGCGAGGGCCGAGGACAAACCCATCCTCCTCAGCGTCGGATACGCCGCCTGCCACTGGTGCCACGTGATGGAGCGGGAGTCCTTCGAGGATCCCCGCGTCGCAGAGGTGATGAACCAGCACTTCGTCTGCGTCAAGGTGGACCGGGAGGAGCGGCCCGACCTGGACCGGATCTACCAGAGCGCCGTCCAGATGATGGGGGTGCACGGGGGCTGGCCCCTCACTGCCTTTCTCACGCCCGACGGAGAGCCGTTCTACGGGGGGACCTACTTCCCGCCCGACGACCGGCACGGTCTCCCGTCCTTCACCCGGATCCTCCTCTCGGTCTCCCGGGCCTGGCGGGAGGATCGGGACGAGGTCCGGACCACTGTCGGCCAGTTCCTCGACGGCTTGAGCCACCTCAACCGCTTCCCGGCGTCCTCAGCCGCGCCGACGGCCGCGGTGGTGGAGGGGGCGGTCCGCGCCCTCTCCCGGAGCGTGGACCCGGTGCACGGCGGCTTCGGGCGGGCCCCCAAGTTCCCCCACCCGTCGGCGCTCGAGCTGCTCCTGCGGGTGGGGGCGCGGGGCGACCGGTTCACCCTCGACATGGTCACCCTCACCCTCCGGAAGATGGCCGAGGGGGGGATCTACGACCAGGTGGGCGGCGGCTTCCACCGCTACTCGGTGGACGCCCGGTGGCTCGTCCCGCACTTCGAGAAGATGCTCTACGACAACGCGCAGTTGATCCCCGTGTACGTGCACGCGCACCAGATGACCGGCGAGCCCTTCTTCGCCCGGATCGCGCGGGAGACCATCGGGTACGTGCTGCGGGAGATGACCCACCCTGACGGCGGCTTCTACAGCACCCAGGACGCGGACAGCGAGGGGGAGGAGGGGAAGTTCTTCGTCTGGACGAAGGAGGAGGTCCTCCGGGTCCTGGAACCGGAGCTGGGGGAGCTCTGCTGCCGGGCCTTCGACGTGAGCGAGGCCGGCAACTTCGAGCACGGCATGAGCATCCTGCACGTCGTGGCGACGCCGGAGCAACTCGCCAGCCGGTTCGGGAAGAGCCCCGAGGAGATCGGGATGCTCCTGGGGAAGGTCAAGTGCAAGCTGTTCGGCGCGCGGGATATCCGGGTGAAGCCGGGCCGGGACGAGAAGATCCTCACCGCCTGGAATGGCCTGATGATCTCGGCCTGCGCGGCGGCCGGGGCCGCCCTGGGGCACGGGGCGGCGCTGGAGGCCGGGGTGCGGGCCGCGGAGTTCATCGAGGGGCACCTGACCCGGGACGGGCGGTTGCTCCGGACTTGGACGGCGGGCGAGGCGAAGCTGAACGGCTACCTGGATGACTACGCCTTCCTCACGGCCGCGTTGCTGGACCTGTACGAGGCCACGCTGGATCCCCGCTTCTTCCGGCGGGCGGAGGCGCTGCACCGGGTCACGCTGGAGCAGTTCTGGGATGAGGCGGAGGGGGGCTTCTTCTTTACGGCGAAGGACCACGAGCGGCTCGTCGCCCGGATGAAGTCGGCCTACGACGAGGCCATTCCCTCGGGGACGGCGGTGGCCACGCTGAACCTCCTCCGGCTCGCCTCGGCCCTGGGGGAGGAGGCCTACGGGAAGATGGCCGACCGGGTCTTCCGGACCCTGCTCCGGACGATGGAGCAGAGCCCCTCCGGCTTCGG
>JBOHQK010000122.1:0-5252 GCA_050732195.1 Methylomirabilales bacterium (SeqCode) | reverse complement strand
CGCTTCTTCAGTTCTTGCAGGACCAGCTTGGCGATGGCCTTCAGGGTCTCGAAGACCCCGACGCCGGTGCTGGCCACCGCCCCGAACCAGGGGACGTTGCGAGTGTTGAGCGCCCGCTGGAGATCCTCGATGCTGACCACGTTCGGGAGGTCCCGCTTGTTGTACTGCAGGACGAACGGCATCTTCTCCAGGACGAGGCCCTGCTCTCCCAGGTTCTGCTCCAGGTTCTGGAGGCTCTCGATGTTAGACTCCATGCGCTCCAGTTGAGAGTCGGCAACGAAGATGACCCCGTCCGCCCCCTTCAGGATGAGCTTCCGGCTCGCGTCGTAGAAGACCTGCCCGGGGACCGTGTAGAGGTGGAGACGGACCTTGAAGCCCCGGATCTCCCCCAGGTGCAGGGGCATGAAGTCGAAAAACAGGGTCCGCTCCGTCTCCGTGGCCAGCGAGATGAGCTTCCCCTTCGCGGACGGGTCCACCCGCTTGTAGATGTGCTGGAGGTTGGTGGTCTTCCCGCCGAGTCCCGGCCCGTAGTAGACCAACTTGCAGTTGATCTCTCGCGCCGAGTAGTTGATGAAGGACATCGCCCGGCCTAGCTCTTCGTGAACAGGTTGTCGATATCCTCGTCCGTGATCTCGGCGAACTGGGTGGTAAAGATGGCGCGGGCCTTCCCGGCCTCCTGGTCCAGCTTTTTCATGACGTCGGCGAAGATCCGGGTCAGGTCCTCCGAGGCCTTCTTGACCCGCAGGCGGACCAGGCCCAGGGAGGACCGGCTGTCGAAGATGACCACCAGGATGACCCGCTGGGCGACGATGGAGATGTGCAGGTTGTCCCGCTCCCCCTCGTGGAAGAGGATGGAGAACTCCTTCTCCCCCAGGAGCTGGGCGAGGCCGCCGGTGGCCGCGATGTTGCCGGCGGTCAGGGAGGCGAGCGAGGTGGTGTCTAACCCGGCCGTCTCCCCCTGGGAGGAGATGAGTTGGCCGTTCTTGTCAATCAGGAAGACCGCCTTGCTGCGGGCTTCCTGGTTCAGGCGGCTGAGGCAGGCGTTGATCCGCCTGAAGTCCTCATCCAGGATGATGAGGTTCGTCCCGCCCGGCGGCACGCTCCCTCCTTCCCCCACCCACCCGCGACCTTGCGCCTGACGCCGGCCCTTCTCCGGGGCCGAGCCGCAGTCTGTATAGCATACGGGGTAGAGCCTTACAAGTCCCGGAGCCTCGCGGACTTTCCGGGTATTCCCGCATGTGCAAGACCCGTTCCGGCGCCCCTACCCCATCTCCCGCCGTCCGGAAAGCGCCCGGGCCAGCGTCACCTCGTCCGCGTACTCCAGGTCCCCGCCCACGGGCAGCCCGTGGGCAATCCGGGTCAGGCGCACCCCGAGGGGCCGGATGAGCCGCTGGAGGTACAGGGCCGTGGCTTCTCCCTCCACGTTCGGGTTCGTAGCCAGGATCACCTCCTGCACCTCCCCCTCCTTCAGGCGCTGAAGCAGCTCCTTCGCCAGGATGTCATCGGGACCGCGCCCCTCCAGCGGGGAGAGGGAGCCCTGCAGGACGTGGTAGAGCCCCTTGAACTCCCCCGTCCGCTCGATCGCCATCAGGTCGTTGGCCTCCTCCACCACGCAGATGACGCTCCGGTTGCGGCCGGGGTCTTGGCAGATGGGGCACCGGGGATCCTCGGCGACATTGAAGCAGATCTCGCAGAGGCGGGTCTTCTCCTTGAGATCCACGATGGCCTCGGCGAGGGCCGTCGCCTCTTCCCGGGGGGCCTTGAGGATATAGAAGGCCAGGCGCTGGGCGGTTTTGGCGCCGACGCCGGGGAGGCGCATCAGGGCGTCAATGAGGCGGACGAGGGTGGGGGCGTATCGGGCCACGGGCCGCGCCTAGAAGAGGCCGGGGAGGCCCATGCCGCCCGCGACCTTCGCCATCTCGGCGTTCATCAGCTCGCGCGCCTTCCGCAGGGCCTCGTTGGTCGCGGCCACGATGAGGTCCTGGAGCATCTCCCGGTCGCCGGCGGCGGCCACCTCGGGGTCGATCCTGACCGCGACCACCTCACCGCGCCCATCCACCGTGACGGTCACCATGCCGCCACCGGCGGTCCCCTCCACCCGCTTGCCGGCCGCCTCCCCCTGGATGCGCTCCAGCTCGGCTTTCATCTTCTGGGCCTGCCTCATGAGGTTGCCGAGATCCTTCATGCGGTACTCCCGGGGCGCGGGGCTCCCCGCGCCCCGCTAGAAGGGAACGGCCCCCCCGCGGCGATCGGGGGGGAGGAGGCGCCCGCCGAAGAGGCGGAGGGCCTCCTGAACGAGGGGGTGCCCCGCCGGATCAGCGGGCGCCGCCGGAGGGGGGACCTCGGGCTCAGGCACCTGACCGGGCGTTGCCGGCCCCGCGGGGGCCGCCGGGCGCGGGGGCGCGGGCAGGAACCGGTACTCCACCGCGAGCCGCTGGCCGAAGGCCTCGGCGGCCGCGGCAACCACCAGTTGGCGACTCTCCGGGTCCTCCAGCGTCATCCGGGAGAAGTAGTTCCCGTTGGGGAAGACCAGGACCAGGGTCTCGCCCTCGATGCGGACCTCCTGCACCTCCTCCAGGAGCGTGACCAGCCGCTTCTGCCGCGCCAGGCGCCGCTTGACCTCCGCCCAGGCCGCGGCCAGATCGGGGGCGGCGGGCGCGGACGCCGCGAGGCCGCGGGCGGCGGGCCCCGGGGGGCTTGCCGACTCCGGCGCCGGCGGCGCGACCTCCATTCGGGATGGACGCGAGGGAGAGGAGATCGGTCCCGGGCCCGGCGGGGAGGCGGGGCGCGCCGCAGGGGATGGGGACGCCAGCGCTGGAGGAACGGGTGGCCCCGGGCGCGCTGGTGCGGAAGGCACCTCCCGGAAGAGGGTGGGCTGGGGAGCCGGTGCGGCCGCCGGCAGGCCGCCCCCTCCCAGGCGCCCCTCGAGTTCGGTGAGCCGCCGGATGAGGTCCTCCAGGACTGTCACCGCCGCGGTCTCCGCCATGCGAACCAGGGCCACCTCCAGGATGAAGCGGGGGTAGCCGCTCCGGCGCATCTCGGCTTCGGCCTGGGCGAGGAGGTGCAGGAGAACTTCCAGACGCGGGACGGTGAAGGCCTCCGCCTGCGCCGCCGTCCGCTCGAAGTCGGCGGGGGCCAGGCCCAGGAACTGCCGCGCCTTCGCCGTCACCTTCACCACCAGGAGATTGCGGAGGTGCCCCAGCAGTTCTCCCGCGAAGAGGCGCAGGTCGCTCCCGCGGCTGGCCAGCTCCTCCACCAGCTCCAGGAGGCGCCCGGCCGTCCCCTCCGCAATGGCCCCGGCCGCGGTGAAGAGGGCATCCGAGGCCACCAGGCCCAGCAGCTCCGCGACCGCCTGCCCGACGATCTCGGCGCCGCAGTAGGCGATGGCCTGGTCCAGAAGGCTCTGCGCGTCCCGCAGGCTCCCGTCCGCGGCCCGCGCGAGAAGCGCGAGGGCGTCCTCGTCCAGTCGGACCCCCTCCACCCGGGCGATCTCGGCCAGACGTTCCTGGATCTGGTCGGGCCCGATCTTCCGGAAGTCGTGGCGCTGGCAGCGGGAGTGGATGGTGGCCGGGACCTTGTGGGGCTCGGTGGTGGCCAGGATGAAGAGGACGCTGGGCGGCGGCTCCTCCAGCGTCTTCAGGAGCGCGTTGAAGGCACCGGCGGAGAGCATGTGGACCTCGTCCACGATGTAGACCTTGGACTTACCCCGGATCGGGTGGTACGCGAGCTGCTCCTGGAGCCCCCGGACGTGGTCCACGCCCGTGTGGGTGGCGGCGTCAATCTCGATGCAGTCCACCGAGGTGCCCAGGGCGATCTCCTGGCAGGCGGGGCAGGCGTTGCAGGGGTCGGGGCCCGGGCTCTTCTCGCAGTTGAGGGCCTTGGCCACCAGGCGGGCGGTCGTGGTCTTCCCGACGCCGCGCGGGCCGGCGAAGAGGAGGGCGTGGGCCAGGCGCCGGGCGCGCAGGGCGTTGCGCAACGTCCGGGTGACCGGCTCCTGCCCCACGACCTGGTCAAAGGTCTGGGGGCGCCAGCGACGGGCGAGGACCTGGTAGGACATGAATGTGGAGGAAAGGCTGGCCGTGCACCTGCCGTCGATCGGGTCACGCTAGCGGCCCGGCGGGTCAGCAGCTCCGGCCGAGTGTCCCCGCGGCACCGGCGGGGGACCACGTACCGTTGCTTCCTTCCGGACCTGGCGGGGTTGGTGGGCCCGCCCTGCGCGGGACCCGGCCCTCAACGCCCCGGCCCGCCGGCTCAGCCCACGTGACGCGCGACCTCGGGCAGGAATTCGACCCCGCTATAGCGGATTGCGGGTACAGGGCACCGCTACCTCCCCGTCTAGCACGGCCAGGAGCATAGGGTTATGAGGACAGTGCTCGCTTCCACGGGCCAGACGACGCGGGCGGCGGCCACATCGGGACGAACCTGTCGTGCCCCGCGCGGTTATCGCCGCTCCTCAGACGGGCTCCTCCTGTCCGGCCTGCTGCCGGTAGTAGGTAATCAAATCGGTCGCAACCGGCTTCGCCCCGAGCTGGCGGAGCAGGGTCGTGACCTGGCCCCGGTGGTAGGACGAGTGGTTCACCACGTGCTGCATCGTCTGCCAGAGGGGAGTGGCGTAGGCATTCCCTCGAGTATCCCGGTACTGGATCACCCGCAGGACCGTCTCCTCCGTCAGCGCCCCCAGGAACCGCTGCAACTCGGCCTCCAGCGCGTCCCAGCGGCGCCGCACCGCGGCGAAGGAGGCAAACGCATCGGGCGAGACCAGGGCCGTCGGGGACTCCCCGTGCCAGCGCTTCAGCCAGAGTTCCTCGGCGCCGAGGATGTGGACCGCCGTCCCGTGCACCGAGCCGAAGCTGTTCCCGAGATCCTTCCGATACTCCGCCTCGTCCACCTGGGCCACGGCATCCAGCATCCGCCCCCGCGCCCAGGCGTTGAAGGCGTACAGCGTCCTCAGGTCTCCTAACGAGAGTGCCATTCAAGCCTCCGCGGGTCACCGTCGCGCCGCGGGAGATGGCGGAGAGGCCGGGATTCGAACCCGGGATGGGGTTACCCCCATACACGCTCTCCAGGCGTGCTCCTTCGGCCACTCGGACACCTCTCCGCGCATGCCTGTCGGGGTCGGGAGCCGTCCACCGGGGCCGGGCCGCGCGTGGCCCCGTGGCGGAGGGGGAGGGATTTGAACCCCCGAGGGAGGTTTGAGCCCCCCTAATCGATTTCGAGTCGATCGCCTTCGGCCGCTCGGCCACCCCTCCGGG
>JBOHQK010000121.1:0-9509 GCA_050732195.1 Methylomirabilales bacterium (SeqCode) | reverse complement strand
CGCTCCGTCTCCACGTTCACGGCCACCGCGTGGGCCCGGAAGACCGGAACCCGGACCGCCGTGGGAGAGACCTGGATGGTCTCGTCTCCCAGGATCTTCCGGGTCTCGTGCACCAGCTTCATCTCCTCCCGGGTGTACCCGTTCTCCAGGAAGGCGTCCACCTGGGGCAGGACGTTAAAGGCAATTTGATGCGGGAAGACCTCGGCCGTGAGCGGCTCCCCCTTGACCCAGGCCGTCACCTGCCCCCGCAGTTCCTCGATCGCCTTCGCCCCGGCCCCCGAGACCGCCTGGTAGGAGGTGGCCACCACCCTTCGCACCCGCGCGTGATCGTGCAGGGGCTTGAGCGGCATGAGCATCACGATGGTGGTGCAGTTGGGGTTCGCGATGATCCCCTGGTGGCGGAACGCCGCCTCGGGGTTGATCTCGGGGACGACCAGGGGGACCTCCGGATCCATCCGGAAGGCCGAGGAGTTGTCAATGACGACCGCCCCGGCGCGGGCGGCTGCCGGCGCGAACTCCCTGCTGCGGCTGGCCCCGGCCGAGAAGAGGGCGAAGTCGATCCCGCGGAAGGCGTCGGCGGCGAGCGGCTCCACGGGGACCTCTTGCTCCTGGAAGCGGAGGCGTCGGCCGGCCGACCGCTCCGAGGCGAAGAGCCGGAGCCTGCTGACCGGGAACTTCCGCTCCTCCAGAATCCGGAGGATGGTCTCCCCCACCGCCCCCGTGGCTCCCACCACCGCTACCGTGTAGCCCTGGCGCATCGTCCCGTCGGCTCCTGTGAGAGGTCCCGCCGCCCTGTGGGGATCCTGGCGGAAGGATACTACGGATTTCCCTTCGCTGCTAGATCGGTCTCCACGGGACATCTCCGGGTCCACGCTGAGCGCTTCAGCACGGTCGGAACCGGAGATGCACGGCTCCGCAGAGGAGCGTGCCGCGGACGACGTCCCTCCCCGGGCTGGGGCGGCCGCTCGACACCTCTAGACGCCTTCGGACACGGTCTTTTTCGCCGGCACCTGCTTCCCGACGATCTTGTTGATGGCGTTCAGGTAGGCCTTCACGCTGGCCTCGATGACATCGGTGCTGGTGCCCCGGCCTACCACGGTGCTCCCGTTCACCTCCAGGATCACCGTGACCTCTCCCTGGGCGTCCTTTCCGGAGGTCACGGCCCGGAGCTGGTAGTCCTTCAGGGTCGGGTGCAGCCCTGTAATCAGGTCAATCGCTTTGTAGCAGGCGTCCACCGGGCCGTCCCCCCACCCCGACTCCTGCAGCAGGGCATTCTCCTTCGTGAGCCGGATGGTCGCCGTCGGGACGATCCCGGTCCCGCTGGTGAACTGGAGGTGGGCCAGCGAGTAGGTCTCGGGCACCTCCAGCACCTGCTCCTCCACGATCGCCAGCAGGTCCGAGTCGAAAACCTCCTTCTTCTTGTCGCAGAGGTCCTTGAACCGGCCGAAGGCCTTGTTGAGTTGCTCTTCCGTCAGCGTGATGCCCAGGTCCTCCAGCCGCTTCTTGAACGCGTGCCGCCCCGAGTGCTTCCCCAGGACCAGGCGGCTCTGGGGGACCCCCACCGACTCCGGGGTCATGATCTCGTAGGTGAGCTTGGACTTCAGCATCCCGTGCTGGTGGATGCCCGCCTCGTGGGCGAAGGCGTTGGCCCCCACGATGGCCTTGTTGGGCTGCACGCTGATGCCGGTGATGCTCTGGAGGAGCTTGGAGGTCCGGTAGATCTCCTCGGTCCGGATCCCGGTGTCCATCCCGACCAGGTCCTTCCGGGTCCGGAGGGCCATGACGATCTCTTCGAGCGAGGCGTTCCCGGCCCGCTCCCCGATCCCGTTGATCGTGCACTCGGCCTGGCGGGCGCCGTTCAGGATGCCGGCGAGCGAATTCGCCACTGCCAGCCCCAGGTCGTCATGGCAGTGCACGCTGACCACGGCCTTGTCAATGTTGGGCACCCGGTTCATCAGGCTGCGGATCCGCTCGCCGAACTCCCAGGGGAGGCCGTATCCCACCGTGTCGGGGATGTTGATGGTGGTCGCGCCGGCCTTGATGGCCTCCTCCATGATCGTGCAGAGGAAGTCCTGGTCGGTCCGGTGGGCGTCCTCCGCGGAGAACTCCACGTCATTCGTGTAGCCTCGGGACCGCTTCACGGCGGCCACCGCCGACTCCAGGACCTCCTCGCGGCTCATGTTCAGCTTATACTTCATGTGGATGTCGGAGGTGGCGATGAAGGTGTGGATCCGGGGCCGGTCGCCGTGTTGGAGCGCCTCCCAGGCGCGATCAATGTCCTGAAACTTGGTGCGGCAGAGGCCCGCGATGGTCTGGCCCGTCCCCTTGAGGGCGAGCGAGACCGCCTTCACCGCCTCGAAGTCATCGTTGCTGGCGATGGGGAAGCCGGCCTCGATGACGTCCACGTTCAGGCGGGCCAGTTGTTTGGCCAGCTCCACCTTCTCCTTCGTGTTCATGCTGTACCCGGGGGACTGCTCGCCGTCCCGCAGGGTGGTGTCGAAGATCAGGATGCGCGTGCTCATGCCTCCTCCGGAGGGCCGGAGACCGGCCCGGATGATTGAAGACCCCACCGGCGCGCCGCGTCGGCGCCGAGAGGGGAGCCGGGACACCGGGAGAGCAAGGGGAGCCTCGATCGCGTCTCAGGCGGCCGGGGGAGCACTCCTCACGGAGCGGGCTCCCCCGGCCGAAGCGCGAGATCCTCTCCTTGCTCGCTAGAGGGTGCCCGGCGCAGGAAGGGGAGCGTCCGCGCGAGACCCGACAGGGCGTAGAGAAGGAAGGCCCCGAAGAGCAGCAGGACCGGCTCCGCCGCGATGAGCAGCAGGGCCAGCAGGAGCGCGAAGAGGACCGTGGCGGGCCGGGGCTGGCGGAGCTCCACCCCTTTCAGACTCCGGTAGCGGAGCCTGCTCACCATCAGGAAGGCCAGGAGATAGACCAGGAGTAACGTGGCCGGCCCGGTCACCTGGGAGCCGAGCAGTTCGCTGTCGAAGACGATGAGGGAGGAGGACTCCCGCATGAAGAGGACCAGGGCGGCGATGACCCCGGCCGCCGCCGGGATGGGCAGCCCCACGAAGAAGCGCTTGTCCAGCTTGGTGGTGGTGATGTTGAACCGGGCCAGCCGGAGCGCCCCGCAGGCGGCGAAGGAGAAGGCGGCGAGCCAGCCCAGGCGCCCGAAGGGCTTGAGGGCGTAGACGTAGGCCAGAAACCCCGGGGCGACCCCGAAGGCGACCAGGTCGGCCAGCGAGTCCATCTGGACGCCGAAGTCGCTGGTGGTGTTCGTTAGCCGAGCGACGGCCCCATCCAGGAAGTCCAGGAGCAGGGCGAGCAGGATGGCGATTGCGGCGTGGGTGTAATCGTCGCTGTAGACGGCGATGATGGCGTAGAAGCCGCAGAAGAGGTTCGCCAGCGTGAGAGCCGCCGGCAGCAGGTAGACCCCCCGCCGGACCCGGGTGGGCATCCGCCGCCTCATCGGAAGACCCCCACGACCGTCTCGCCGCCTCGCACCTTGTCCCCCACCTTCACGGCCAGCGCGACGCGCGCCGGCAGCACCAAGTCCACGCGCGATCCGAAGCGGATGAGGCCGATCCGTTCCCCGGTTTTCAGCTCCTGCCCGGGCCGGATCCAGGTGACCACGCGCCGCGCCAGAACCCCGGCGATCTGCTTCACCGTGACCGGCCCGTCGGGCGTCGCCAGGGCGATGATCGCCTGCTCGTTGACCCGGGAGGCCTCTTCCCGCCAGGCCACCACGAACCGTCCCGGGCGGTACCGCAGGTCCTCCACCTTGCCCCCGTAGGGGGCGCGGTTCACGTGGACGTCCAGCACCGACAGGAAGATGCTCACCTGGGAGAAGGGGCCCGGCCCCTCCCCCTCGGCGGCTACCCCCTCCCGGACCACCATCACCCGGCCGTCCGCAGGGGCCACCACCAGGCCCGGCCCTTGCGGGACGACCCGCTCCGGGTCCCGGAAGAACAAACCCACCCCCGCCGCCAGGACCAGGGGGAGGAGCCCCCAGCCGGGCAGCCGGAGGAAGAACAGGGCCCCAGCGATCCCCAGGAGCGGGATCAAGAACAGGTAAGCGTCCCGCGCCACCGGAATCACCCCTCCCTCCCGCTCCCTGGTTGTGCCATTGGGAGGGAGGGGGCAGCGACTTCTATACCACCCATCCGTTCGGATATCAAGGGGAATTGCTGCCCCGGAGCATCCGCCGGACGATCCCCTCGACGGCCCGCAGCGCGGTCTCGATCTGCCCGGGATCCTTCCCGCCTGCCTCGGCCATGTCTGGCCGGCCGCCCCCGTCTCCCCCCGTGAGCCTCGCGACCTCCCGGACCAGGTGGCCGGCATGGACCGTCCCCTTCAGGTCCGGGGTCACCATCGCCACCCAGGCGACCCTTCCCTCCCCCGCCGCCCCGAGAACGATGACCCCACGCGTCAACTGCGCCCGGATCCGATCCCCCAGTTCCCGGAGCCCCCGGGGGTCCAGGTCGTCTGCCCGGGCCGTCACCACCCGGACCCCGTCCACCGCCTGGGCGCGGGAGAGCGCCTCCTGCGCCAGGCCGCCGGCGACCTGGGCGCGCAACCGCTGGAGTTCGCGCTCCAGTTGCCGGGTGGTCTCGGCGAGTTTCTCGACCTTCCCCGGTAGGTCGAGGGGCTTGGCCTTCAGCCGTCCGGCCGACTCCTGCAGGGCTTCCTCCTCCGTCCGGAGGTACCGGTAGGCCCCCGGTCCCGTGTACGCCTCGACCCGGCGGATGCCGGCCGCCACCCCCGCTTCGCTGGCGATCTTGAAGAGCCCGATCTCCCCGATGGCCCGGCAGTGGGTGCCGCCGCACAGCTCCGCGCCGAAGTCGGGGACGGCGACGAGCCGGACCCGGTCGGCGTACTTATCGGCGAAGAAGGCCTTCGCCCCCCGGGCGAGGGCCTCCTCGTACGGGATCTCCTCCTCGATGAGGACCGGGACGTTCCGCCACAGGTGGCGGTTGACCATTTCCTCGACGCGGCCCAGTTCGGTGGCGGTCATGGGACCGAAGTGCCGGAAGTCGAATCGGAGCCGGTCCTGGGCCACGAGCGAGCCCTCCTGTCGGACATGGTCGCCCAGGACCCGGCGGAGGGCTTCGTGGACCAGGTGCGTGCCCGTGTGGTTCTTCACCACCTGCGAGCGCCATTCCTCGTCCACGGCCGCCTGAACGCGCTGCCCCTGCCGGAGCGTTCCATGGACCACCCGCACCGTGTGGATGTAGAGCCCCGGGACGGGCTTCTGGACGTCCGTGACCTCCGCAAGCGCGTCATCGGTCCGGAGCGTGCCTCGGTCGGCCACCTGGCCCCCCGACTCGCCGTAGAAGGGCGTGCGGTCCAGGACGACCTCGACCTGTTCGCCGGGACCGGCCCCGTTCACGGGTTGCCCACCGCGCAGGAGGGCGAGGATGTGGGCCTCTGTGGCCAGCGAGGCGTACCCCACGAAGAGCATCGGATGGGTCTTGGCGAGGTCCCGGAGCATGGCGGGCAGGTCGGCTGCTGCCCCGACCTTGAAGAGGGCGGCGCCGGTCGCCCTGGCCATCGCCTGCGCGTCCCGCAGCCTCCCCTCAAACCCCTGCCAGTCCAGCATGTCCGGGGTGATCCCGTGCTCCTGGGCGATCTCCTCGATGAGGTCGCGGGGGAGCCCGTAGGTGTCGTAGAGCTTGAACAACTGCTCCCCCGGGATCACCCGCGCCTCGGAAGGCTTGGCCCTCGCCTCCGCGATGGCCTCCTCCAGCCGGGGGATGGCGGTCCTGAGCGCGTGCCCGAACCGCTCCTCCTCGGCCAGCGCCTCCCGGGCGACTCGCTCCTGGGCCTGCCGCAGCTCGGGGTAGGGCTCGCCCATCACGTCCGCGACCCGCCCCGTCACCCGGCCGAGGAACGGCTCTTCGATCCCGAGGAGCCTGGCGTGGCGCAGGGCCCGCCGGAGGATCCGGCGGAGAACGTAGCCGCGCCCCTCGTTGCTGGGGAGGACCCCATCGCTCACGAGGAAGGCCACCGCCCGGGCGTGGTCGGCGATGACCCGCATCGAGACGTCGCCCCGCGGGTCGGCGCCGAAGGGTTTGCCCGCAATCTCCTCCACCTGGGCGATGATGGGCCGGAGCAGGTCGGTGTCGAAGTTGCTCTGCACCTCCTGCAGAACCGCCGAGATGCGCTCCAGGCCCGCCCCGGTGTCGATGCTGGGCTTGGGCAAGGGGGTCATCGTGCCGTCCGCCGCCCGGTCAAACTGCATGAAGACCAGGTTCCAGAGCTCCAGGAAGCGGTCGCAGCCGCAGATGATGTCGCAGGTCGGTCGGCGGCACCCCACCCCCGGTCCCTGGTCAATGACGATCTCGGAGCAGGGCCCGCAGGGTCCGGTGTCCCCCATGGCCCAGAAGTTATCCTTCTCCCCGAGCCGCACGATCCGGTCGGCCGGGATGCCCGTCACCTCCTGCCACAGGCGGAAGGCCTCGTCGTCCTCGCGGAAAATCGTGGCCCACAAACGCTCCTTCGGGAGGCCGAAGTGGACCGTGAGGAGCTCCCAGCCGTACTCGATGGCCTTGGCCTTGAAGTAGTCGCCGAAGGAGAAGTTCCCCAGCATCTCGAAGAAGGTGTGGTGCCGGGCCGTCCGCCCCACGTTCTCCAGGTCGTTGTGCTTTCCCCCCGCCCGGACGCACTTCTGGGCCGTCGTGGCCCGGCTGTAGGGCCGCTGCTCCCGCCCCAGGAACACGTCCTTGAACTGGACCATGCCGGCGTTGGTGAAGAGGAGGGTGGGGTCGTCCTTGGGGACCAGGGAGGAGGAGCGGACGATCGTGTGCCCCCGCTCCTCAAAATAGCGGAGGAAGGTGTCGCGCACCTCGGCGCCGCTCAGCCGCTTGACCACGAACCCTCCCCGGCGATCACCGGCACTTCTGGAAGCTAGACTTCTATAGTACCGGTATAGTACCGGGAAGCGAAAGGCCCTGTCAAAGGGGGAGGAAGGGGGAGGGACGGACGCCTGGGGGGGTGGGCCGGAGGCATCCGTTCAATGGGGATCGGGCAACTCCCCGGCCCCGAAGCGCTCCCGGAGGAGGGCGACGATCACTTCCGGGCCGAACCCCTGCCGGCTCAAGTGAGCGGCCAGGCGACGCAGGGCGACGGCGCGGGGCTGGCGGGCGAGGGCCGCCCACTTGCGGGCTGCCGCGGCCTCCGCCAGGCGCCGCTCCTCGCCCGGCCCGAAGGCCCCCCGCACCGCGGCCTCGGCGACCTCCCTGGACACGCCCCGGCTGCCGAGGTCGGCCGCCACCCGGCGGGGCCCCTGGCGCCGGGCCACACCCCGGTTCCGAGCGTACGCCGTGGCAAAGGCCGCGTCGTCCAGGTATCCGCGGCGGCTGAGGTTCGCCAGCGTCTCATCCACCGCCGCGGCGGGCACCCCGCGCCGCAGGAGCGCCCGCCGCACCTCGGTCGCGGAGCGGGCGCGGATCGCCAGAAGGCGAAGCGCCACCTCCAGGGGGTCCGGAGGCGGCGCTGTCTTGGGGGGCTTGCGTTGCATGCGCTGTCGGTGCCGCCTGCCTTCCCGCTTCCTTTCGGCTCCCGGTCGGTTGCGAGCCGGGGGAGGGGCTGCTACGCGCTGGTCCGCTCGAGGCCCGGGATGACCGTCTTGCTCCCCGTCTCCACCTGCTGCGCCTGCCAGGTGTGATCGGCCGAGGACTCGATGCCCCGGACCGTGAGGGCGAAGTCGTCGGGGTTGCTGGACCAGAGGAGGGCCTCCTCGTAGGTGATGAGTCCCCGCCGGTACAGGACCATGAGGGACTGGTCAAAGGTCTGCATCCCGTACTGGCTGGCCCCGGCCGCGACGAACTCCGGGATCTTCCGGGTCTTGTCCGGGTCCACGATGCACTCCCGGATCGTCGCGGTGGCGATCATGACCTCCACCGCCGGGACTCGCCCCTTCCCGTCGGCCCGCGGGATGAGGCGCATGGAGATGATCCCCTTCAGCACCGCGGCGAGCTGGAGCCGGATCTGCTTCTGCTGGTAGGGGGGGAAGACGGAGATGACCCGGTTGATGGTCTCGGCGGCGTCCACCGTGTGCAGGGTGCTCATGACCAGATGCCCGGTCTCGGCCGCCACGATGGCGGTGGAGATGGTCTCGTAGTCCCGCATCTCCCCCACCAGGATCACGTCCGGGTCCTGCCGCAGGGCGCTCCGCAACGCCTCCGCGAACGACTCGGTGTCCGTCCCCACTTCCCGCTGGTTCACCAGGGCCTTCTTGTCCCGGTGGAGGAACTCGATGGGGTCCTCGATGGTGACGATATGGCAGGCCCGACTGGCGTTGACCTGGTCGATCATGGCCGCCAGCGTCGAGGATTTCCCGCTCCCGGTCGTTCCGGTGACCAGGATGAGACCCCGGGGCTCCAGGGCTATCTTCTCGAGGATCGCGGGGAGGTTGAGCTCCGGGATGGCCTGGATCTTGATGGGGATGACGCGCATCACCATCCCCACGGTGCTCCGCTGCTGGAAAACGTTGCACCGGAACCGGCCCAGCCCGGGGAGGCTGTAGGCCAGGTCAATCTCGTTGTGCTCCTTGAACCTTTCCTTCTGTTTGCTGTTCATCACCGAGAACGCCATCCGGATGGCATCCTCCTGGGTGATGCGCGGCTTCTCGGTGATGGGGACGAGCCTATCGTCAATGCGGAGGACCGGCGGGCTCCCCACCTTGATGTGCAGGTCAGAGGCCTTCCGTTCCACGGCCGTCTTTAAGAGTTCCTGCAGCTCCATGGACCCTCCTCCGGTCCTCCGGGGGCGCGGGCCTACTTGGGGGCCGGTGCCCCGGCCAGCGCCTTGGCCGGGGCGGCGATCCCCAGCGCCTCCCGGAGCTTTGCCTCCACCTCGGCCGCGATGGCCGGGTTCTCCAGGAGGAACCGCTTGGCGTTGTCCCGCCCCTGCCCGATCCGCTCCCCGTTGTAGGCGTACCAGGCGCCGCTCTTCTCGAAGATCTTCTGCTGGGTCCCCAGGTCAATCAGGCTCCCGGCCCGGGAGATCCCCTCCCCGTACACGATGTCGAACTCCGCCTCCCGGAAGGGCGGCGCCACCTTGTTCTTCACCACCTTCACCTTGACCCGGGAGCCCACCACGGTGTCGCCGTCCTTGATGGCGGCGATCCGCCGGATGTCCAGGCGGACCGAGGCGTAGAATTTCAGGGCCCGGCCGCCGGTGGTGGTCTCGGGGTTGCCGAACATGACCCCGATCTTCTCGCGGATCTGGTTGATGAAGACCACGCAGGTCCGGGACTTGCTGATGGCGCCCGTCAGCTTCCGGAGGGCCTGGGACATGAGGCGGGCCTGCAGGCCCATGTGCGCATCCCCCATCTCCCCCTCGATCTCGGCCCGGGGGACCAGGGCGGCCACCGAGTCAATCACCACC
Source organism: Methylomirabilales bacterium (SeqCode) (assembly GCA_050732195.1). Lineage (GTDB taxonomy): Bacteria > Methylomirabilota > Methylomirabilia > Methylomirabilales > JACPAU01 > JACPAU01. Next base: position 122 of record JBOHQK010000121.1, on the reverse strand, counting down.
ACATCAATGGCCCCGCTGCGCACCAGGACCTCCGTGATGTCCAGGGCCTGCTCCCCCGTGTCCGGCTGGGAGATGAGCAGCTCGTCCGTCTTGACCCCCAGCGTCTCGGCGTACTTGGGGTC
>JBOHQK010000120.1:0-26934 GCA_050732195.1 Methylomirabilales bacterium (SeqCode) | reverse complement strand
CAGCGCATTGCGGGAGGGGCTGAGCGGGTGACGACGCCCGGCCGCGAGTGGGGCACGCCGGCGACAGGACCCGCGGCAGACCGGTCTGTCAGGAGTGGGCCGGATTCTTTGGCCCGGCACCCAAGTGCTAGCGTGAGCCATAGGTCCAACTCGTTGGACTCCCAGTAGCGGGCCCTACCCTCCCGCCTCGGCCCCCTCCTCGCGCGCTTCCCCCCCCGCCCCCCTCCTGCCGGCTCGGCGCTTCCGTCTCGGCCGCGACGGCAGGCCCCGGAATCCGGTAGGCCTCCCCCAGCCACCGCCCCAGGTCCACCCACTTGCAGCGTTCGGAGCAGAAGGGGAACCAGCGGTCCTCCCCCCCGCCGAGCAGCCGGTGGCAGATGACGCAGCGGCGAGCGCGGGGGGGCATGGTCAGGCCGGGCGCACGCGGGTGAGCGGGGCGCGGTAGAAGGCCGCGAGGGAGGCCAGCGTCAGGGCCGCGAGCGTCGCGTAGAGGAGAAGCGGCGAGAAGTGGGCGAAGAAGAGGGTCGCCAGGAGGGGCCCGGCCGCGTTCCCCGAGAAGCGGGAGGTATTGATGAGCCCGATGCGTGCCCCGGGCGCCCCCTCCGTGACCTGGGCGAAGACGATGGGGATCACGCCGGCGATGAGGCCGGTCTGGAGGATCCGAAGAGCGGTGAAGAGGCCGACGGAGCCCGGAATCCACAGGGCCACCTGGAGGCAGGAGGCCAGTCCGCCGGCGAGCAGGACGGTCCGCCGCCGGCCGAAGCGCCCTGCCCCCCGGCTCACCAGGACCGCCCCCACAACCGCGGCGAGACCGTAAGCGAAGACGATGCCCCCGGCCACGCGGACAGCGCCAGCCTCGGCCACGCCCAACTCCCGCAGGATCTCGGGCAGCACGCTGGGGAGGAAGACCAGCTGCAACGTGGCGGTGAAGCAGACCAACCAGCCCGCCACGAAGCGGCGGCGCGTGATCGGGACCCCGGGCGGACGGGGGCTGAGGCGCTCCACCCGGGGCACCCCCAGCCGCACGGCGAAGAAGGCGACGAGGAGCACGCCCGACCCGAGGAGGAAGGTGGGGGGGAACCCCAGGAGATCCGCCGAGAAAGCGCCCACGACGGGTCCCGTGATCTGCCCGAGCGTCATGGCGGACTGGAAGAAGCCCACGTTGGAGGTAATCCGCTCGTGGTCGGAGGCGGCCGAGACCAGGATGAGCCCCATGGTGGAGGTCCCCCCCACCATCCCGATCGCCATCCGGAGCAGGAAGAGAACGGGGAGGCTCGTGGTGAGGGCGAAGCAGGCGAAGAGGCCCACCTGGATGAGGATCCCGACCTCGTAGAGGAGCTTGGGGCTCACCCGGGAGGCCATCGCCCCCCAGAGGGGGGCAAACAGGGTGGAGGCGACCCCCGTCACCCCCAGGATGAGCCCGGTCCACAGGAGGGTGGTCTCCCGGTCGTAGGGGCTGATCCGGAGGATATAGAACGGGAGGAAGACGTAGACGTAGTTCCAGGAGAAGGCGGCGACGAACTGGGCGAAGGCCACCAGGCGGGCGTCTCGGTCGGAGAGGACGGCGGACCGCTCGGCATGCCCCAGCAGGAGGGCCGGGATCCAATCGGGCAGGTGCCGCATAGACGAAGAAAAAGGGGCGGCAGGCCCGGCCCGCGCCCCCGTGCCCCTCCAGGTTACCGCTTCCTGGCGGCCACCTCCAGGCGCGTGAGGGCCCGCATCAAAGCCTCCTGCGCCCGGACGAAGTCCACGGTACTATCGCCGATCTTGCCCAGGCGCGCCAGCGCCCGGTCGCGGGCCTCCGCAGCCCGGGCGGTGTCAATCTCCTCGGCCCGCTCGGCCGCCTCCGCCAGGACGGTCACCCGGGTCGGGAGGACCTCGGCATAGCCCCAGGAGACGGTCAGGTGCCGCTCCTCTCCTCGGGCACGCCGGTAGGCCAGCTCGCCGAATCGGAGCGTGGTCATGAAGGGGAGGTGGCCCCCCAGGACCCCGAAGTAGCCCTCTGCGCCGGGGGCGATGACCTCCTCCACCTCCTCGCTCACCACGAGGCGCTGCGGGGTCACCACCTCCAGCAGGAAGGTCCGGGGGATCTCCGCCGTGGCCATGCGTCACCCGCCCCCTACTTGGCGGCGGCTAACTGCTCCGCCTTCTGCCGGGCCTCCTCGATGGTCCCCACCATGTAGAAGGCCTGCTCCGGGAGATCATCCACCTTCCCCTCGACGATCTCCCGGAAGCCCTTGATGGTCTCCTTCAGCGGGACGTAGCGACCCGCCTGGCCGGTGAACTGCTCGGCCACGAAAAAGGGCTGCGACAGGAACCGCTGGATCTTCCGCGCCCGGGCCACCACCAGCTTGTCCTCCTCGGAGAGCTCGTCCATCCCGAGGATGGCGATGATGTCCTGGAGGTCCTTGTAGCGCTGGAGGACCTTCTGGACCGCCCGGGCGACACTGTAGTGTTCCTCCCCCACCGCCCGGGGGTCCAGGATCCGGGAGGTGGAGGCCAGCGGGTCCACCGCGGGGTAGATGCCCAGCTCGGCGATCTGCCGGCTGAGAACGGTGGTGGCGTCCAGGTGGGCGAAGACGGTGGCCGGCGCCGGATCGGTGATGTCGTCGGCGGGGACGTAGATGGCCTGCACCGAGGTGATGGAGCCCTTCCGGGTGGAGGTGATCCGCTCCTGCAGCTCGCCCATCTCCGTCCCTAACGTGGGCTGGTACCCGACGGCCGAGGGCATCCGGCCGAGCAGGGCCGAGACCTCGGACCCCGCCTGGGTGAATCGGAAGATGTTGTCAATGAAGAGGAGCACGTCCTGCCCCTCCACATCCCGGAAGTACTCGGCCACCGTGAGGCCGGTGAGGCCCACCCGCAGGCGGGAGCCGGGCGGCTCCGTCATCTGGCCGTAGACCAGGGCCGTCTTGGCGAGGACCCCGGATTCCTTCATCTCCAGCCAGAGGTCATTCCCCTCCCGCGTTCGCTCCCCCACGCCGGAGAAGACGGAGATGCCGCCGTGCTCCATGGCGATGTTGCGGATCAGCTCCATAATGATAACGGTCTTCCCGACGCCGGCCCCGCCGAAGAGCCCGGTCTTCCCCCCCTTGGTGTAGGGCTCCAGGAGGTCCACCACCTTGATCCCGGTCTCCAGCATCTGGACCGAGGTGGCCTGCTCCTCGAAGGGGGGCGCGTGCCGGTGGATCGGGTAGCGGATCTCGGAGGTGAGGGGTCCCTGCTTGTCCACCGGCTCCCCGATGACGTTCATGATGCGGCCTAACGTCGCCTTCCCCACCGGGATGGTGATTTGGGCGCCGGTGTCCACGACCCGCATCCCCCGCACCAGCCCGTCGGTCGCCGAGAGGGCCACCGATCGGACCCGGCTCTCCCCCAGGTGCTGGGCCACCTCGAGGACCAGGCGCTGGCTGTAGGAGAAGATGTCGGTGATCTGCTTCTCCGGCACCTCGAGCGCGTTGAGGATGGCGGGCAACTTGCCCGGGGCGAACTCCACGTCCACCACCGGCCCGATGACCTCCACGATGCGGCCTTCGTTCATGCCATCCTCCTGCCAAATCCGCCCGGGCCTACCCGCTGGCCCGCAGCGCCTCCGCGCCGGCCACCACCTCCAGCAGCTCCTTGGTGATCCGCTCCTGCCGCGCCCTGTTGAAGGCGATGGTCAGGACCTCAATCATCTCCGCGGCGTTCTTGGTGGCGTTGTCCATGGCGGTCATCCGGGCCCCGTACTCCGCGGCCAGCGACTCCAGGAGGGCCCGGTAGATCTGCACCTCGATGTCCTTCGGGAGGAGCCGGTCCAGGATGACGGCCGCCGAGGGCTCGTAGAGGAATTCCACTACTGCCTCCCGCTCCGGCACCGGCAGCGGCTCGATGGGGAGGAGCTTCGTCACCGTGACCCGCTGGGCCGCGGCCGATTTGAACTCGTTGTAGCAGAGGTGGACCTCGTCGGCCGCATCCTCCACGTAGGCCCGGACCAGCTCCTGGCCGACCTCGGCCGCGTGCTCGTAGGCCAGGCGGTCAAAGAAGTTCGCGTAGGCGGCCCGGACCGTCACGGGCCGCCGCCGGTAAAAGTCACGGGCCTTCCGCCCGACGACAACCAGCGTCAGGGCCACCTCCGCCTCCCCCTGCTGGCGGAGCCACTCCAGGGAGCGCCGGAGGATGTTGCTGTTGAAGGCCCCGCACAGCCCCCGGTCGGCCGCGATGACGACCAGGACCTTCCGGTTGCCGGCCCGGTGGACCAGCAGGGGGTGGGCGGAGCGATCGGCCCGCAGGGCCAGGCTGGCGAGCACCGCGCCCATCTTGTCGGAGTAGGGCCGGGCCGCCAGGATCCGCTCCTGGGCGCGGCGAAGCTTGGCCGCCGCCACGAGTTTCATGGCCCGGGTGATCTTCTGGGTACTCTGGACGCTCCGGATCCGACGCCGGATATCCTGCAGGGTAGCCATGGATGCGCAGGGCCTCCGGGGGCCGGTCAGGCCGCCGTGGCGGCGGCCGCCGCGCCCTTCTTGAGGCGGGCCAGGAAGTCCGCCTTGAAATCCACCACGGCCTTGGTCATCTTCTCCCGGAGCGGGTCGGTGATCTCGCGCTTTTCGGCCAGTTCCCGGAGGACCTCGGGCCGGACGGTCTCCACGAACCGGTACAGTTCCTGCTCGAAGGCCGCGACGGCCTCCAGGGGGACATCGTCCAGGTGCCCGGCGGTGCCGGCAAAAATAATCAAAATCTGCTTCTCCACCGGTAACGGCGTGTACTGGGCCTGCTTCAGCAGCTCCACCATCCGCTGGCCCCGGTTGAGCTGGGCCTGCGTCACCTTGTCCAGCTCCGAGCCGAACTGGGCGAACGCGGCCATCTCCCGGTACTGGGCCAGATCCAGTCGCAGCCGGCCGGCCACCTGCTTCATGGCCTTGATCTGGGCCGCGCCCCCGACCCGGGAGACCGAGAGACCGACGTTGACGGCGGGGCGGATGCCGGCGAAGAAGAGGTCGCTCTCCAGGTAGATCTGCCCGTCGGTGATGGAGATGACGTTCGTGGGGATGTAGGCCGACACGTCCCCGAGCTGCGTCTCGATGATCGGCAGGGCCGTGAGGGAGCCGCCCCCCAGTTCGTCGTTCAGCTTGGCCGCCCGTTCCAGGAGGCGGGAGTGGAGGTAAAAGACGTCGCCGGGGTAGGCCTCCCGGCCCGGCGGCCGCCGGAGGAGCAGCGAGAGCTGCCGGTAGGACTGGGCATGTTTGCTCAGGTCATCGTAGATGACCAGGGCGTGCCGCTTGGTGTCCCGGAAGTATTCCCCCATGGCGCAGCCGGCGTAGGGGGCGATGTACTGGAGGGGGGCGGGCTCCGAGGCAGTGGCCACGACCACGATGGTGTACGCCATCGCCCCGCCCTCCTCGAGGCCCTTCACCACCTGGGCCACCGTAGAGCGCTTCTGCCCGACGGCCACGTAGACGCACTGCACCCCCTTCCCCCGTTGATTCAGGATGGTGTCCACGGCGATGGCCGTCTTCCCCGTCTGCCGGTCGCCGATGAGCAGCTCCCGCTGCCCCCGACCGATGGGGATCATCGAGTCGATCGCCTTGATCCCGGTCTGGAGGGGCTCCTTCACGGGCCGGCGGTCCACCACCCCGGGAGCGAACCGCTCCATGGGGCGGTGTTCGGTTGCCTCGATGGGACCCTTCCCGTCCACCGGCTGGCCGAGGGCGTTCACCACCCGCCCCAGCATTGCCTCCCCCACCGGGACCTCGGCGATGCGCCCGGTCCGCCGGACCTCGTCCCCCTCCCGGATGCCCACGTCCTCCCCCAGGAGGACCGCCCCCACGTTGTCCTCCTCCAGGTTCAGGACCATTCCCATCACCTCACCCGGGAACAGGAGGAGTTCCCCGGCCATCGCCTTCCCCAGCCCGTAGATGCGGGCGATCCCGTCCCCCACCGCGGTGACGGTCCCGACCTCGGCCACATCCACCGCGGCCGCGAACCCCTTTAACTGTTGCTGAATGATCTGACTGATCTCGTCGGCGCGGATCTCTACCATCGGCTCACCCCTTGCTGAGGACCTCCCGCATCCTGCGGAGCTGCGTCCTCAGGCTGGCATCGTAGAGGGTGCTCCCCACCCGGGCCACCAGCCCTCCCAGCACGGCGGGATCCACCCGGGGGGTGAGGTGGACCTGGCGGCCGGTGGCCGCGGAGAGCCGGGCGGCCAGGGCCTCGGCGCTCGCCGCCGGAAGGGGGACGGCCGCCGTCACCTCGGCCCGGACCCGCCCCGTCCGCTCATCCGCCAGGTCCCGGAAGAGGCGAGCGATGTCCGGGAGGAGGCCCACCCGCCCCCGGGCCAGGAGGAGGCGGAGCAGGTTCACGGAGATCCAGCTGGCAGCGGCCCGCTCTGCGACGGCGGTGAGGGCGGCTTCTTTCCGAGCGCGGGGGACGGCCGGGTTGGCGAAGAAGCCCGCCACCTCCTTCCGGGCGACATGGGGACCCAGGGTCTCCAGGTCCGCGGCCACCTGCTCCAGGGCCCCGGCTTCTGCGGCGGCCTCGAGCAGCGCCTTGGCGTACCGCTTGGCCACGCCCCCCCCGGTCAATTCCCGCCCCCCACGTCCCGGATGGCCTGCTCCACCAGCCGCCGGTGGTCGGCCTCCGTCAGGGCGCGCCCCAGGAGCTTCTCGGCGGCCGCCAGCGAGAGGCTGACCGCCTCCTCCCGTAACGTCGCCTTCGCCTTCTTGACCTCCTGCCCGATCTCCACCCGGGCCGCCTCCAGGAGTCGGGCAGCCTCCTCCCGGGACTCCTCCAGCAGGCGCTGCCGCTCCGCTGCCACCTCCTGCTCCATCCGGGCCCGGACCGCCTCGCTCTCCTTCTGGGCCGCCACCAGCTTGGCGCTGTACTCCTCCATGGTCCGGGCGGCGGCCCGCCGGGCCTCCTCCGCCTCGGAGAGAGACCGCTTGATCCCCTCGGCCCGCTGGGCCATGAAGCCGGTCAGGGGCTTGAAGAGGAACTTGTAAAGGATGGCCACCAGGATGAGGAAGTTGACGAGCTGCAGGAGGAGGGTCTTGTCAATATTGATGATGCCAGGCTTGTGCTCGGCCGCCCCCTCGGTCGCGGCGGCCGCCAGGAGCTCCGGGGCCCCCCAGGCGACCGCGAGCAGGGCGACCGTCCCCACCACCATCGCCCATCTCCACATCGCTCCACTCCCGCCCGCGGGGGCCGCGGCCCCAAACAGCACGCGGGGCGCGGCATCGGCCACGCCGCGCCCCCGCCGTCAAGTCCGCCCCGCTAGTCCGCGCCCACCTGGAACCCACGCCGGAAGGCCCCCACCACCACCACCACCTGGATGGCCAGCAGCCCGAGGGCGAAGGCGATGAGGTTCACCGGCAGGTATACCACCACGAGGAAGAGGGCCAGCCCCGTCAGGCCCAGCCGGAGGAGGGAGCCCCGGAGAACCCGCGCGGGCCGCAGCTCCTTCGCGCCACTTCCCCGCGGCACCGCCCGCGCGATCAGCGAGAAGTTCCCGAGGCTGATGCCGCCACCGACGACGAACCCCAGGGCCCAGTCCCAGCGGCCGAGGGCGGTCAGGAGGGCCCCTCCCCCCGCCAAGAGCCACACCGCCCCCCGGGCGACGCGCCGGAGGAGTTCCCGCTGCTCGTCCAAGCAACGCGCCTTCGCCCGCCCTGAGGCCGACCGGGGCGGATCACGGGTCCGCCCCCGCAAGAAGCGGCAAAACCTACCATGGCGCTTAAATTTGTGTCAAGCGCCGGTTCGCACAAGCGCCGGACTTTCCTAGGCCAGCGCCTCTCGCGCGGCCGTCTCGCCCCGCATCGCCGCCGCCAGGATCTCACCAACGATCGTGTCGGGGTCAATCCCCTCCGCTTCCCCCTCGAAGGAGAGGATCAGGCGGTGGCGGAGGGCGGGGTAGGCGACCCGGTGGATATCTTCCACGCTGACGTGGAAGCGGTTGGCCAGGAGGGCCACCACCTTGCCGGCCAGGACCAGGGCCTGGGCGCCTCGGGGGGAGGAGCCGTACCGAACGTACTTCCTGACGGACGCCGGGGCTTCGGGGGAGTCCGGGTGGGTCATCAGGGTGAGGCGGGCCACGTGGTCCCGCACGTGGGAGGCGATGGGGACGGCCCGGACCAGGGTCTTGTGCTCCTCCACCAGGGGGCCGCTCAAGACGCGCGTGAGGCTTCCCTCAGCGGCGGCGGTCGTCCGGTCCACGATCTCCCCCAGCTCCGCCCGGGAGGGGTACCGGACCTTAAGCTTGAAGAAGAACCGGTCCAGCTGCGCCTCCGGGAGGGGGTAGGTCCCCTCCATCTCGATCGGGTTCTGGGTGGCCAGGACGAAGAAGGGGTGCTCCAGCGGGTGCTGGATTCGCCCCACCGTCACCGTCAGCTCCTGCATCGCCTCCAGGAGGGCCGACTGGGTCTTGGGCGTGGCCCGGTTCACCTCATCGGCCAGGATCACCTGGCCGAAAAGGGGCCCCCGCTGGAACTGGAACTGGCGGTGCCCCTCCGGGTCCTCCACCACCACGTTGGTCCCGATGATGTCGGCGGGCATCAGGTCGGGGGTGAACTGGATGCGGGAGAAGGCGAGGTCCAGGCACCGGGCCAGGGCTTTCACCAGGAGAGTCTTGCCCAGCCCCGGGACCCCCTCCAGGAGGACGTGGCCGCCGCAGAAGAGGCAGAGGAGCGTCTCGCGGACGATCTCCCGGTGGCCCACGATGACCTTCCCGATCTCCGCCTCAATCCGCGCGAAGCCCTCCCGGAACGCCCCCGCCTGCCGCTCCACCTCACGGATCTCGTCGCTCATTCGCCCCCCCCACCTGTCTAGCGCCGCCTCTCCTGCTCCGCCGCCTTCTGGCGCATCTTCTTCAGGTGCTGCTCGGCGATGTCAATCCACTCCTTCTCGCCCGGCAGCTCCGAGGCCACCTTGATGTACTCCTCCCAGCCGGCCACCGCCTCCTTGGGGCTCACCTTCTCGTAGGCCAGGGCCAGGGCGTACAGGGCCCCCGGATGCTTCGGCTTCAGGGCCAGCGCCTTCCGATAGGTGGCGATGGCTTCCTGATAGAGCCCCTTCTCCTCGTACAGGTCGCCCAGGCCGATCTGTGCCTCCACGAAGGTGGGCTCCAGCGTGAGGGCGCGCTGGTAGGCTTCCACCGCCTCGTGGTAGAGCCCCTTCTCCGTGTACAGGATGCGGGCCAGACTGTAGTGGACCCGGGGGTTGAGCGGGTCAATCCCCAAACCGCGCCGGTACTCCCGGACCGCCTCGTCGAAGCGCCCCGTGGCCGAAAGGGCATCCCCCAGGCCCACGTAGGCGTCGGCGTAGTCGGGGTCGGTCTCCAGCGCCTTGCCGTAGGCCTCCACCGCCTGCTCGTAGAGGCGCCGGGGGCTTTTGGCCAGCAGGTCGCCCAGGGACTTGTACGCCTCGGCGAAGGCGGGGTCCACGTGGATGGCGCGCCGGTAGGCCCCGGCGGCCCGCCAGCGGCTGGAGGCCGCCTCGTGGGCCTCGCCCTGTCGGAAGAAGGCCAGGCCAAAGGCGGGGTCAATCTCGCCAGCCTGGGCGAAGGCGTCCGCCGCCTGCTCCAGCCCTTCCGTGGTCCCCGCCCGCAGGGCCGCGCGGCCGGTCGCGTAGCGGCGCAACGCCGCCGCCGCGGGGGTCGAGCGCTGGAAGGCCTGACTCAAGCGCCGCTCGCTGGCCGGCCCGAGAGTCACTCCCAGGAACTTCGCCAGGGCCCCCACCATCCGCTCCAGCACCCGGGAGCCCTCCGCCCACGGCACCGCCGTCTCGGGGAAGGCTCCCTCCCGGACCATTGCTCCCCGCACGTCCAGGAAGGTGGCCCCCAGGACGAGCCGGTCCTCCTCGGGGCGGAAGGTCCCGAGGAGGACGACGGCGGCCCCGAGGCCCCGGGCCGCCTCGACGGCTGAGCCCGGCGGGACCGGCGCCGCCCAGGAGGCCTGGCGCTCCTCCAGCGCGGCCACCACCACACGGGTCTCCGTGAGCTGGAAGGCGAAGGTTCGGCCGATCCCCCAGGCAAGCAGATCCATGAGGGCCTCCCCCACCAGTGGATCCGGAGCCTCCGCCGGGCCGGCGAAGGGGACCAGCAGGGTCAGCACCCGTGGCGCTGGCCCCTCCGCGCGCACCGGGGCCGGCGTGAGGAGCAGGGACAGGAAAACCGCTCCCGCGAGTCGCCGCATTATGCTCATCTCCACTTCCTCCCCCGGACGATCGTGACGGCCATTCCGGCCACCTCCCCTCCGGCCGCCCCCCCTCCCGCGGGCCCGCCGCCGGCTCGGACCTGCCGGAGCCGGCGGGCTGCCACCTCTCCCAGGAAGAGCAGGAGGGCCGCCCCGAGGAAGAAGGGCCAGGCGTCCCGCCGCTGCCGGCTCAGCCGTCGGTTCACCCGGAAGGTCTCCTCCGGCTTCTCCAGGAACCCGCCCCCGGTCAGGGAGGCGAGCCTGGCCAGGAGGGCCTGATTGACCCCGCTGTTCCGGTGCTCCGGAGAGTACGGGAGAACGAGGCTGCCGATCTCGGAGCCGATCATCGTCCCCTGCCGCCGTTGGGCCACCCCGATGAGGTACGCCCCCTGCTCTTCTGCTGGAAAGCTCCCCTCGTACTGCCCCGGCGCCACCTGCGTGAGGGGAATGACCGTCCGGCCCCCATCCGGGCCGATGATTCCCGCCTCGGCCTCAATGAAATTGATAAACTCCCCCTGGGGGTTGGCCGCCTCCAGGCTCACGATCCCCTGCCCGTCCCGGAAGGCCACGTGGGTCACCACGTCGGCCCGGTCCTTGGTCCGGAGGGTCCAGCGGACCATCTGGGCCACAACGCGGCTGAAGGAGGGCCACCGCAGCCACAGGACCCCCCACTTCGCCTTCAGGTCAGAGGTAAAGGCCGCCGCCCGGCCCACCCCGAAGCGCCAGGCGGCCAGGACCGGGTCCCCTTGCGGGGACGCCAGGAGGACCTCCGCGGTGACCTTGGGGGTGGTGGCCACGTACCCGCCCAGCGGCGGGACCTCCCGCCAGTCAATGCTCCGGAGGATCTCGTGGTGCCCGTGGGTCAGGACGGGCCGGAAGGGGCGCTCGATGATGGCCGACTTGCTGGCCAGCTGCGCCTCCAGCGTGAAGATCCGGGGGATGCTCTGGGGGTCTTCGGTGAAGTAGAAGCGGCCCCGCCCCCACCGGCTGATGTCCCGCATGAGTCGGACATCGGCGTCCCGCCCGATGGCCACGGTGGAGACCGTGATCTTGTCCTTGGTCATCCGGCGGATGAGGCCGCCGAAGTCGGCCGCAGCCGACTGCCCATCCGACAGGACGATGAGGTGCTTCAGGAGCGCGTCCCGGGCATAGAGGATCTCGTAGGCCTCCTTCAGGGCCGGGAACATGTCGGTGCCCCCCCCGGACTTGATGGAGCCGATCTCGTTAATTATTTGATCCTTCCGCTCCGCCCGGCCCATGGGGACGATCCACGAGTTGGCCGTGTCGAAGGCCACCACGCCCACCTCGTTCCGCTCGTCCAGGAGCTCCACCACCAGTTGGGCGGCCTCCTTGGCGAGGTCCAACTTGGTGAAGCGGTCCACGCTGGTCTCCATGCTCCCGGAGCGGTCAATGACCAGCACCACGGCCAGCGAGGGCACGTCCAGCTTCTGCCGCGCCTCCATGGTGACCGGGAGCGCCTCCTCCACCGGCGTGTGGAAGTAGCCGCCCACGCCGAAGGATTCCTCCCCGCCCAGCATGAGGAGGCCGCCCCCCTGGTCCCGCACGTAGGTGCGCACCAGCTCCATCTGCTGGCGGGAGAAGCGCAGAGAGGAGACGTTGCTCAGGATGACCCCGTCGTAGGCCAGGAGGGGCGGGAGGTCGCGGGGGAACCTGGCCGGGTCCACCAGGACCGGCTCCATCTCCTGCGCCCGCAACGCTCCCAGGAGGTGGCGGGCCTGCTCTGGATCCCGATCCACCACCATGACCTTCGGCTGCCCCCGGACGGCCACCACGCCGGCCGCGCGGTTGTTCTCCTCGAGGGTATCGTTCCCCACCTCCAGGGCAGCCTGATAGACGTGAAAGCCCGTGCCGCTCAGGGTCTGTCGGTAGGCAAAGACGTTCTTGCCCGGCTCCAGTCCGACCTTCTGGCTCCCCACGAATTTCCCATCCCGGTACAGGCTCAGGTGGCCCGAGGCCGCGGCGGAGGCCCAGGCCACCACGCGCACGGCGAACGGCTCCCCTCGCTTCACCTCCCGGGGCAGGACCATCCGCTCCAGCAGGACCTCGGCGTCCCGCCATCCCCCGACGGGCCGGACGTACAGCTCCACCTCCCGCTCGCGGGCCCGCAGGGCCTCGGCCACCGCGTCCCCCCGGGTCTCGTTCCCGTCGCTCAGGAGGACTACCCGGTGGGCCCCGTCTCGCGGGAAGGCGGCCAGGGCGAAGGCGATCCCTTCCGCCAGGTTGGTCTGGCGGCCCGGCTCCCCACCCGGCCGGGAAAGCGGGCGCACCCCCTTATCCAGCGGCAGCTCCAGGCGGGCGGTCCCGGCGAAGGCCGCGACGCCGGCCCGGTCCTCCCCGCGCATGACGGCTAACGCCTCCCGGACGAACTGCCGCGCGGCCAGCCGCTCGCTGTAGGGGACGCTGTCCGACTCGTCCAGCAGGAACAGGACGTTCAGGCGGTCCCCCCGACCCTCCACCTGGGGGAGGAGCAGGGCGGCGAGACAGAGGGTGGCCACCGCCCCGCGGGCGGCCAGCGCGCTCCCGGGAACGGGGCGGGCCGACCGGGAGAAGAGGAGGGCCTCCAGCAGGAGGATCGCCAGGGCCAGGATGGTGAGGAGCGGCCAGAGCTCCCGATAGACCTCGAAGGCCCGCACCCCCTCCACGTCCGCGCCCCCTGGGGGGACGGTCAGGCGGGGGGTCAGGTTGCTTTCGTCCTCGTCCACGAGGTTTGCCGCCACCCGCTGCTGCCACTCCCCCGCCTCTAGAAGGTAGATCCCCGCGGCCGCCGTCTCCGGGAGGGCCACTCCGCCCCCCACCACCGGGACCTCCCGCACCGTCCCGTCGGGGGCCGTGACCCGGACGCCCGTCACTCCCGGCGGCACCGCCACGGTGAGCGTGTGGCCCGTGGCAGTCTGGAGCGGCAGATCCTCCAGGCGCGTGGGGTAGAGCCACCGGATGGCGTTGGTCAGGAAGAGGGGGAAAGCGGCTCGCAGGGGCAGGTCCGACCGGACGGGGTCGAAGCCGACGAAGACCATGCGCAGCCCGCCCTCCTCAAACGCAAGGGCGAGCGGGGTGAGGGTGGACTCGATGAGGGCCCGGCCCCCCGCGAGGGGGCGGACCCGGAGGGCCTCCTCAATGACGACCTGGGAGAGGTCCAGGAACCGCATGGCCGGATGGCTCCGGTCCCAGTCCACGATGACGGGGTTCCGGATCGTACCCGTCACCTCCAGGGGGGTGTTCCCGGCCACGGCGTTCAGCAGGACGTAACGGCCCCGCTTCAGGAGGGCGGGGGCGGCCCCGTCCAGGACGACCACGTCGTACTCGCCGGGGTCCCCGTCGAAGAGGGGCGGCGGGCTCAGGGCCAGCTCCACCTGGGGGTCCGACCGCAGGGCCTGCTCAAGGAAGAGGTTGCCCCGGGTCACCAGGAGAACCCGCAACGTACGGGGGGGCGGCAGGAGGGCCCAGGCCCGGTTGTCCACGGCCAGGGCGTCGGCCACCTCGGCCGTCACCTCCAGGGCCCCGCCCCCCCGGTGGCTCAAGGGGACGATGAGCGAGCGGCGGGTCTGGGGAGGGAGCGTCACCTGCTGCCGGCTGAGCCGGGCGCCCTCCAGGGTCACCACCAGCGGGAAGGTCACGGTCTTCTGGCCGGTGTTGGCCAGGGCGACGAACAGCTCGTGCTGCGCGCCCGAGTAGTAATTCTTCCGGACCCGGAGCCCGGTGATGGCCACGTTGGGGGCCGGCCCCCCCACGGGATGGACCCGGAGGTCCACGGAGCGGGGCAGCGCCGGCAGGGCCTGGCCGCTGGCCCCATCGGTGAACAGGTGGACCTCCGTCGGCCCCGCCCCCTCGGCGAAGGCCGCGGCCAGGCGCAGGGCCGCGGCCAGGTCGGCCCCTCCGTCCTGCGTCCTGAGCCGCGCCAGGCCAGTCCGCAGCTCGCCGACCTCCCGGGTGAGGGGGACCGCCACCGTCGGGCGGGGTCCGGCCGCGATGAGAATAGCCTCCTCCCCCGGAGCCAGGCGGTCGAGGACGGCCCCCACCTCGCCCAGCGCGCGGGCGAAGCGCGAGGGGCGCTCGTCGGTAGCCTGCATGCTAGCCGAGGTGTCCACGATGAGGACGGCCCGGCCGAAGCCGGCCGTCCTGGTGAGGAACCCGGGGCGGGCCAGGGCGAGAGCCAGCGCCGTCACCAGGAGGATCTGAATGAGGAGGATCAGGGGAAGGCGGAGGCGCCGGAAGAGCGTGCGGCCCTGCGGCTCGCCCGCCGGCAAGGCCCACAGGAGGAGGCTGCTGACGGTGGCCTCCAGCCGACGGCGCCGGACCGTGTACAGGATGAGGAGGAGCGGCACCCCGAGGAGGAAGAGGAGGGCCAGGGGGTTGCCGAAGCTCACGCCAGCACCCCCCCACGGGTGAGGTGGCTCAGGATGAAATCTTCAAGGGGCAGCGCCGTGCTGACCCGGAAGTAGTCCGCTCCGCTCCGGCGGCAGAAGTCCTCCGCGCCGTCGCACAGGCCCCGCAGGTTCTCCTGGTAGCGCCGGCGGGTCTCGGGGGTGAGCGCCACCTCCCGCCGCTCCCCCGTCTCCGCGTCGGTGAGGAGGAGATCCCCCCCCAGGGGCGGGTCCAGCTCGGCCGGCGCCAGCAGGTGGATGAGGACCAGGTCGAAGCCCCGCCCCAGCAGGGCGACTAACCCCACCTCGAAGCCCCCGGCGTCCAGGAGGTCCGTGAAGAGGATGGCCAGCCCCGGCGAACGGGCGTTGCGGGCGTAGGTGGTCAGGGCAAGATTCAGGTGGGTCCCCCCGCGCGGCCTGAGCCCCCCCAGCTGCTCCAGGACCGTGAAGATCTGGGAGCGCCCGCGCAGGGGCCGGGAGAGGGAGGTGAGCCCCTCCCCCAGGACCCCCAGGGCGGTCCGCTCGTGGCCGGACAGGGCGACGTAGGAGAGGGCGGCGGCGGCCCGCGCCGCGTAGGTGAGCTTGGAGGGCTCGCCGAAGGCCATGGACCGGCTGGCGTCCAGGAGGAGGTGGAGGCACAGATCCTCCTCCTCGATGAACAGCTTCAGGACCAGCCGGTCCAGCCGGCTGAAGATATTCCAGTCCAGGTATCGGAGGTCATCCCCGGCCGCGTAGGGACGGAAGTCGTGGAACTCGACCCCGCTGCCCCGCTTCGGCCCGCGCCGCTCCCCCCGGCCCCGCCCCCGCATGTGCTTGCGGGAGACCAGGTCCAGGATCTCCAGCTTCCGGCGGAACTCGGGCTGAAAGATGGTGCGCGGCACTCGCATCTGCCGGCGCTCGGGGCCGCCCCTAGCGCTGGGCCTCCAACGCGTCGAAGTACTTCTTCACCTGCTCCCGGTAGTCGGGGGGGATGGGCTCCTTGGTGAGGGCCTCCTCCATCATCTGCCGGTATCGGGTCAGGACCTGGGTGTGGGGGAGGCGGGAGGCACCCCGGTCCCCCCGTCCCACCACGTTGGTGTTGTAGGACTCGGTCTGGCCATCCCGGGCCTGGCCCCTCAGGGTGGTGACCACGCTCCCCGCGCGCAGGCGCGGCGTGGGGAGCCCCCGGGTGCTGGGGGAGGGGCCGGTGCCGGGGAGCGAGCCCGCGTCCCCCATCCCGTCGAAATCCATCTCGGGGCCATCCGGGCCCTCCCCCCTTTCCTCGCCGCCCAAGGGCGGGAGGCGGCCCGCCCCCTCCAGATCGCGCCTGTCCCGGCCCCGGCCCGCGCCCCCCCCCTCGTCCCGCTCGCGGAGCCCGGAGAGGGCCCGCTCCAGATTCCGGAGGGCCTCCTCCCGGGCGCCGCCCGCGCCCCCCTCGAACTCCCCGGAGAAGTCATCGGCGTACAGACCGCTGCTGCCGCTGCGCCGCGCCATCCGGTCCATTTCTGAGAGGAGGTGCTTCAACTCCTCGGCGGAGAGGTCCTTCAGGGAGCGCTCACCGAGGATCTCCCGCATCCGGCCCACGGCCACCTGGTAGGGCGTGCGGGTGAAGTCCTGCTTGAGGTCGGGGATGGAGCCCGGCTTCCCGAGCAACTTGAGCCGATCGTCCCCCTCCCGGATGAAGGAGCCGAAGTCGGGCCGCCGGCCGGACAGGGGCGTGTCCCGGAACTCGGCCGCCCCTTCCCCGCCCACATGGGTGGGCGGGACGAGGCTCTGGCTCATTCCCCGGTCTCGCGGCTTCACGGCATCGGCCAGGGCCGACCGCGCCGCCCGGGGCGGCTCGGGAACCCTCCGCTCCGGCGCCGGCTCCTCGCTCACGGCCGCCGGGGCTTCGGCCGTCTCAGCCAGGAGGGTCCGGTCCCAGGGAACAGGCGGAAGGGCGAAGAGGAGGAGGGCGGCACCGAGGGCGGCGCCCGCGCAGGCGAGGTCGCGGACCGGCACGTGAAGGGGGAGGGCCCGGCGCACATCGGGCAGCGTGGCCGTGGCCGCGGCCAGGGCCGCCCCCTCGACCCGGCTCCGGGCCGGGCGGCGGGCCAGTTCGACCCCGGTGGCCAGGCGATCCTCCAGACTCAGTCGGCCGTCCAGAAGACGGGCGGCGTCAAGGGGGTCGAGCCGTCGGAGCAGGCCCGCGGCAAACCCGCCGAGGACGCCGAGCGCGGCCACGGTTCCCAGCAAGAGGGAAGCCGGCACGGGGAGAAGGCCACGGGCCAGGAGGAGCGGGAGGCTGAGGAGGAGGCAGGCGGTGAGTCCGCGAACGGCCAGCCGCAGCCCCCGGAGCATCCGGATGCGCCAGCAGGCTGCTCGCAGGCGGGCTCGCATCAGCCCGAACTCCTCTCTTGCGGCGAGCCGCCGCGCCAGGCGCGGCGGATCAGGCCGCCCCCGAGAACCAGGTCCGGCTCCTCCGCATCGTAGAAGGCAGCCACCTGGCCCGGCGAGACCGCCCGGAGGGGCTCGTCGAACCCGACGGTCACCATCCCCGCCTCCCCGGGGAAGAGGGTGGCGGGCCGGGGAGGCTGGCGGTAGCGGGTCGCGGCCAGGGCGCGCCGCGGCCCCTCCAGCCGCTCAAAGGGGATGAAAGACACCCCGGCCACCTCCACCGTATCCACCAGGAGATCTTCGGCTTCCCCCACCACCACCGCGTTCGCCCTCGCGTCCAGCGCCACGACGAAGCGGGGGGGTCCGCCCCCGAGGCCCAGGCCTCGGCGCTGCCCCACCGTGTAGGAGGCGATGCCGCCGTGCTCCCCCAGGACCCGCCCCGACCGGTCCCGGATGGGACCCGGCTGCGCCGCCTCCGGCGCCCGCTGCTTCAGGAACGCCCGGTAGTTGTTCCCGGGGACGAAGCAGATCTCCTGGCTCTCCACCTTCTCGGCCACGGGCAGCCCCCGGGAGGCGGCCAGGGCCCGGACTTCGTCCTTCCGGAGTTCCCCCACGGGCATCAGCACTTGCAAGAGCTGGGCCTGGGTGAGACCGCAGAGAAAGTACGACTGGTCCTTCTGCGCATCAGCCGCGCGCCGGAGCAAGGCGCGCCCGGTGGCGGCGTCGGGCCCGATGCGGGCATAGTGTCCCGTGGCGACCCGCTCGGCCCCCAGCCGCCGGGCGGCGGCCAGGAGCGAGCCAAACTTCACGTGCTGGTTACAGGCGAAGCAGGGGTTCGGAGTGTGGCCCGCCAGGTAGGCAGCGGTGAAGGGCGCGATGACGGTCCGGTCGAAGGTCGCCTCGTGGTTCAGGACGTAGTGGGGAATGCCGAGGCAGCGGGCGGTGAGGCGGGCGTCGTCCGCGTCCCGCGCGGTACAGCAGCCATGGGTGAGGGCGCCGCTGCCCTCGCGCGGGGCAAGGCGGAGGGTCACCCCCACCACCTCGTAGCCCGCCTCCTTCAGCAGGGCGGCGGCGACGGCCGAGTCCACGCCCCCGCTCATCGCCGCCACCACCCGGCTAGCCATCCACGGATTCCGTCCGCGAGCGGCGGCCCACCTCACCCCGCCCGCCCGCTCCCCTCCGACTCCGGCCCCGCGTCCACCTCGGGCTCGGCCATCAGGCACGTCCCGTTGAAGACGGCCCCCTCGGAGATGACTAGCGAGGGGGTGGTGATGTTGCCCGAGACCACGCTCGAGGCCAGGAGCTCCACCCGCCTCTTCGCCCGGACGTTCCCGACGATGCGGCCGCTGTTCACGACGGTGCCGACCTCCACCTCAGCCTTGAGGAAGCCGGGCTCCCCGACGATGAGGAGGTCGTCCCCGACCACTTCCCCCTCCACGTGCCCGTCAATCCGGACCGTCCCCTGGAAGGAGAGGACTCCCTTGAACTCTGTTCCTTCCCCGAGGAACGCCTTGATCTCCGCCGGCTGCACCGCTGCCCGATCCTTCCGCACGGGTGGCACCTCGTCGTCGGGGCATTTTGGATGGAACTTCGGGGCAAAGTGCGCGTTACGTTAACACGCTTGCCCCTCCCTGTCAAACTCGCGGCGGCGCAGAGCGTGGCGGTCCACGGCGCCGAGTGGCCCGGCTCACGGCCTTCGACAACCGCCGAGCCATCCTGGCTCTCAGGCGCATCCGCGCCCGTGGCGCCTCCCGTGGAGGGGGGCGGGGGTGCCCGGAGAGCCTGCGGGGCCCGAGCCCCCTACTGCGTGGGTGTCTTCCCCGGGCGCTCCCGGAGGAACCGCTCGAGGCGCTCCCCAAGCTCGGGCGGGATCTCCTCGCAGGCGACCTCGCGGATGAGGCGGGTGGTGGCCCGGTAGGTCTTGAGGAAGCTCAGGCAGGGCGGGCAGTCGGCCAGGTGCCGATCCAGGTCGCGGGCCACGTCAGGATCCAGCTGCCCCTCCAGGTAGTCAGCCATCAGGTCAACCAACTCCTTGCAGCTTCTCATGCCCGCGCCCCCCTGGCCTCGAAGTGGGCTGCCAGCCGCTCCCGCAGGGCGAGGCGTGCCCGGTGCAGCCGCGACTTGACCGCCAGCACCGTGGCCCCCACGATCTCCGCCACCTCCTGGTTCGACAGCCCCTCGATGTCCCGGAGGACCACCACCGCCTTGTAGTCCGGCGGGAGCGCCTCGATGGCTTGCTCCAGAACCCGCCGGCGCTCGGTGGAGAGGAGCTGATCCTCCGGCAGCTCCGACCAGTCCGCGACCGGCCGGGCGTGATGGCCGTCGGGGGTGAAGGTGGGCCCCTCCTCCTCGACGGAGAGGTGGGGCTCGCGCCGCCTCCCCCGGAGCTTCATGAGGGCCGCGTTGCTGGCAACCCGGTACAGCCAGGTGCTGAAGGCAGCCCGCCCGTCGAAGTCGCCGATTTTCCGGTAGACCGCCAGGAAGACGTCCTGCGTGACCTCCTCCGCATCCTGGGGGTTGCGGGTCATGTTCATGGCGAGCCGGTAGACCTTCCCCTGATACCGGCGCAGGAGCCCCGCGAAGGCCTCCCCGTCGCCCCTCTTCAGGCGCAACACCAGTTCCGCGTCCCCGGGGGCGGCGGGCCCCTCGGTATGGGTCGCCATGCGGCCCGACTCCCCCCCCTCGATCCCCCGGCTCCTCCCCCACCCGCACGCCGCGGGGCTAGGCTCCACGCTCACCGCAGATGCTCTCCACCACGCGCGTCAGATCCTCGTCGGAGAAGTAGTGGACCTCAATCCGGCCTCCCCGACCCGCGGGGACGATGGCCACCTTGGTTGTCAGGCGCTCCCGCAGCCGGTCCTCCAGGGCGCCCAGGTGGGGGGAGAGGCGCCCTCCCCGGACCTGACGGGGGACGGGTCGGCTCTTCAGGCGACGGACAAGGCCTTCGGCCGCCCGGACCGTCAACCCGCGCCTGACGATCCGCTCGCGCAGGCGGAGCTGTTCCGAAGCCGCCTCCAGCGCCAGGAGCGCCCGGGCATGGCCGGCCGTCAGCGCGCCCCCGATGAGATCCTGCTGGATCCGGTCGGGCAAACGGAGCAGGCGGAGGGCGTTCGCCACGGAAGAGCGGTCGCGGCCCACGCGCCGGGCGACCTCCTCCTGGCTGAGCCCGAACTCCTCGGTGAGCCTGCGGTAGACCTCTGCCTCCTCGATGGGATTGAGGTCCTCGCGCTGGATGTTCTCGATCAGGGCCAGTTCCAGCATCTCGCTGTTGCTGACCTCTCTGATGATGGCCGGAACGCTTGCGATTCCAGCTATCCGTGCCGCCCTGAAGCGCCGCTCCCCGGCGACCAATTCATACCCGTCTTGTGTTTGGCGAAGGATGACCGGCGCGAGGACCCCGTGGGAGCGGATAGAAGCCGCGAGTTCTTTTAACTTGCCGTCATCAAAAGTTTTTCTCGGCTGATGGCTAGACGGCCGAATCGCATCCAGGGGGATCTGTCGGATCCCCCCCTCTTCCGCGCTTGCACCGGGGATCAGGGCCTCAAGCCCCCGGCCGAGGGCTTGGCGCTGGGCCATTGATCACCTCCTTGGCGAGCCTGAGGTAGGACTCCGCGCCGCTGGAACGGATATCGTAAAGCAGGATGGGCTTCCCGAAACTCGGGGCCTCGCTCAGACGGATGCTCCGGGGGATGACCGTCGAGAACACCGGGCCTGGGAAGTTCCTCCGGACATCCTCCACCACCTGCCGGGCGAGGTTCAGCCGCCCGTCAAACATCGTCAGGAGGCCTCCCTCAATAGCCAGATCCGGGTTCAGAGCCCTTCGGACCAGGTGGATGGTCTTCAAGAGCTGGCTCAGGCCCTCGAGCGCGTAGTACTCGCACTGGATAGGGATCAGGACCGAGTGCGCCGCCGTCAGCGCATTCACGGTCAGCAACCCGAGGGAGGGGGGGCAGTCCAGGAGAAGGAAATCGTAGTCGGGGACGACATCCGCCAGGGCCTCCTTGAGGAGCGATTCTCTCCCCGGCTTTCCGACCAGCTCCACCCCCGCTCCGATGAGGTCGGGCCGGGATGGAAGAACCTCTAGGCCCTGCAGGGCAGTCTTTTGAATGGCATCCCTTGCCCTGGCGCCCCCCATGAGGACCTCGTAGGTGCTCGGCCCCACGAAGTCCTTCGCGATACCGACGCCCGAGGTGCTATTGGCCTGGGGGTCCACATCCACCAGGAGGGTCCGCTTCTCGGCGGCGGCCAGGGAGGCTGAGAGGTTGACCGTCGTCGTCGTCTTGCCAACCCCTCCCTTTTGGTTTGCCACAGCGATGATGCGTCCCAAGCCTGCCTTCCCCAGGAACCTTCAGGAACCTTAATGATTCATGCCGGAGGTCCAGGTGCCAAGTTGGCCGAAAACTACCACGGTCTCCGTCGTCTTCCAAAGAAAAAGGGCCTTAAGCCGTTATGTTTCACGTGAAACATCCCGAGTTCTAAGGATGGCCACTGTCTCCTCCGGGAGGAGGGGAGTTGCTAGCAGACGCCTAAATTCCAATAGTTGGCCATCTGGAGGGCTAAAGGACTGGCTGGGCCCCTCCCCCTTCCCCTGGGGAATAAGGAGGGTGCCTCCGGGGGCGATGAGGTTGACCAGGAGAGCGAGGGCCTTTGGAAGCGGTGCCAAGGCCCTGGCCGCGACCACGTCAAAACTGCCCCGAAGTGATGGATGCTCATCGAGGGCCTCGACCCTGGCTCTCAGGCAGGAGATCCCATCGAGCTCGAGCAGGCGAATAGCATGGAGGAGGAAGGAGGCCCTCCGCCTGGATGCCTCGATCAGGGTAACCCGCAGGCCGGGCCTGGCCACCTTCAGGGGAATCCCGGGGAAACCCGCTCCACTTCCCACATCCGCAAGCGCGAGCCGATCCCCCTCCGGTAGGAAGGGCAGGAGACGGAGGGAGCGGAGGATCCCGTCTCTGACAATCCGCTCGGGGTCCTTGAACCCGGTGAGGTTCACCCGCCGGGTCCAGCGGGCCACCTCAGCGGCATAGGCGAGAAGCAACTCGGTGGGGGCCGGCCCCAGGGGCAGGGCAATCTCCCGGAGGCCCTGAGCAAGCAGGGCTGCCAGGGCGGAACCGCTTACCGCCGATCCCACAGCAGCCGCCCCTTCTCCAACAGGAACCCCCCCGGTCCGAGAGGGGGACGGGCCGGCCGGCCATCGGCCGCGCTACGCCTCCACCGGCGCCGGCTTCCTAGGGAACCGGTTCATGTAATACTGGTGGCCGATCTGAAGGAGGTTGCTCCCGAGCCAGTAGAGGACGAGCCCGGACGGGAAGCCCCAGAAGAGGAAGGTGAAGAGGGTGGGCATCATGTAGAGCATCATCTGCGCCTGGCGGGGGTCGCCCGCGGTGGGGGTCATCTTCTGCTGGATGAACATGCTGGCCCCCATGAGGAGGGGCAGCACCCGGAACGCGACGCCCTCCCCCAAGAATGGGACCGCGAACGGAAGGACAAAGAGGGCATCCGGCGCGGAGAGGTCATCGATCCACAGGGCAAAGGGGGCCCGCCAGAGCTCCACCGAGCTGCTCAGCGCGTTGTAGAGCGCAATGAAGATGGGGATCTGGATGACCATGGGGAGGCACCCCCCGAGCGGATTCACCCCGTGGCGCTTGTATAGTTCCATGGTCTCCTGGTTCATCTTCTGGCGGTTGTTCTTGTGCCGCTCCCGGATGCCGGCCACCTTGGGTTGCAGCATCTGCATCGCCTGCATGGACTTCAGGCTCTTCTGGGTGAGGGGGAGGAAGACCACCTTCTGGAGCAGGGTGATGATGAGGATGACGACGCCGTAGTTTTCCGTGAAGCGGTACAGGAACTTCATGAGATAGAGGGCGGGGCGGGCCAGGAAGTCGAACCAACCCAAATCCACGAGCTGCTCCAAGTCCTGCCCGAGGTCCCGCAGCCGCTCCACCTCCTTGGGTCCGCCGAAGAAGTGCACCGCCACGCTCCGCTCAGCCCCCGCCGGCAGCGCCGTCCCGGCGAAGCGCAGCGCCGCCACTGGCCGGTCCCCGGCCCCCTTGGTGAAGACCGCCGCCGGCCCCCCCCCCACCGGGACCAGCGCCGCCGCGAAGTAGGTGTCCTGGACGGCAACCCAGGCCACTTCCCCTCTGTGGACGGCTTCCTCCTTCAGCTTGGCGACATCCTCCACCACCCGCTTGCCCCCCACGAGGGCGACTGCCTGGCCGGCGTGCGCCGCCCCCTCCGTTGCGGTCCCCCGGAAGCCGGGTCCCCATGCCACCCGCAGATTCGGGGTCGTGGCCCCGGTGCCCCCGTTGAGGAGGCGCACCTCCACGTCCGCCTGATACTGCCCCGGGTGAAGGGTAAACCGCTTCTCGAGGACGAGCCCGCCCTCCTCAATAGTCCGGAAGAGGACCGTCTGGGGCTCCCCGGACGCCCCGCTCGGATGCCTCACGACCTCGAGAAGCCGGTCGGGGCCCCGCCCCCCCTCCACCCATGCCGCAAGGGAGAGTGGCGGCTCCCCGGGCGCGCGGACGGGCGCCAGGTCCAGGGGCTCCCCAGTCTCGTCGGTGTATCGCTTGATCCGCCAGCTGAGCACGGTCCCCCCCCGGTTGGTGAGCGTGACCTCTAGCAAGTCGGTCTCGAGGAGGATCTGCTCCTCCCGCTCGGGCTGCCGCACGGGCTTCGGGGGGCGAGGAAGGGTGGGGGGCGGCGGCGGCGTGGGCGCCACGGCTTGCGGGGCGGCCGGGGCCTCCGGTGGCTTCTCCGTCTTCGGGCGCGGGGCCGAGGGGACGAAGAAGAGCTGGTAGGCGAGCAGGATCAGGAGCGCCAGCGCGGTTGCCAGGAGGGTGCGCTTCTCCATGTCGCCCACGCAAAGCCTCCTTCCGGAACGCTCGGCGCCGCGCTAGGGGACGGGATCGAGCCCGGATGCACCGAGGGGGTGGCAGCGCAGGAGCCGCCGCACGGCCAGCCACGCCCCGCGGCAGAGCCCGTGCCGCTCGATCGCTTCGCGGGCGTACGCCGAGCACGTGGGCAGGAACCGGCACGCCGGGAGCAAGGTCGGCGAGACCCAGGCCTGGTAGAGGGCAATGAGCCCCGCGGCGGCTCTAGCGGGGAGCTGGCTCAGACGCACCACGCCTCGTTCCTCCGGTCGGGCGCGCTGCAGCGGCGGCCCGGAAGGCCTCCGCAACGGCCCGGCGAAGGGCAATCCCGCTTACGGAGCTGAGGTCAAGGGTGACCACGATGACCAGGTCGGTCCCGGGGGGGAGGGTGTTGCGGTGTCGGCGGAAGTGCTCGCGGAGCGACCGCTTGACGCGATTGCGAACGACGGCGGCACCAGCCCGCCGGCCGGCGATCAGACCCAGGCGCACCCCGCCCCCTTCGGTGTGTGCGACGTGGAGGGCGAAGGGGCCTGACGTCAGGCGTCGCCCAACCTTCAGCGCTCGACCAAAGTCTGCCGCCTTGAGGAGCCGAGCGGCCCGGGCGAAGCGGTTCTGTCCCCCGCTCTTGGGCCTCAGACCGTCAGGCGCCGTCGTCCCTTGGCCCGCCGCCGGCTGAGCACGTTTCTGCCGGCGGAGGTCCTCATCCGCTCCCGAAACCCGTGCGTGCGTTTCCGCTTGCTCCGGTTGGGCTGATACGTTCGCTTCATTGGGTCCCCGCGAAAGTCGGCCGGGGGCGCTTGCGCAGCAGGGGGTTACGTTAGCGAGAGCGTGCGGCACTGTCAAGCGGAAAGCCCCGCGCAGAGCGAAAAATCCTTTTGCCAGTACCTCGCCCCGTGTGCTATCTTGCATAATTAACGTAGGGTGTCAAAGCATATGAAATTTCTGGTGTGAGTGCCCGTGCCTCGCGCCGGGCGGTTGGGGGGCGCTCTAAGTATAACACCATGATGCTGGGGCGAAACGCCCGTTATCCACAGATGTGGATAAGGGTGTGTGTAAGTGGCGGTCCTGCCCGGCCTGATTTGTCAAGGGGTTGCGGCATGCGTCCCGCACTGTCCACACCGGCCGCTCGGGGACTCACCCAGCGGCCCCGACCATTGTGGACGATCGTGTGGGAGTGTTGTGGGCCCCTCGGAGATCCCTCGCGCCCATCCGAGGGCTCGATGAGTCCCCACTCATGGAACAGACTTCCTGGCGAGGGCGCACAAGTTGTCACGAGGCGTATAGTGAGTTGTGGTGCGGTTGCCTTCCATTTTGCACAAAGCTAACAGGTCTTCTAGTCCTATGACTAAGCTTCTAAGTTATATAGAATCGGGGTAGCATGAACACGGGGAAGTGTGGATGAGGGAGGCGAGGGCCTAACGATGCATATTCGGGTTCAGCGAGGGGACTTTCTCTCGACCCTCGCCCAGGTTCAGGGGGTGGTGGAGGCGCGAAAGACGCTCCCAATCCTCTCCCATCTCCTGCTCGAGGCGGGGGAGACCGGGCTGAGCGTGTTCGGCACCGATCTGGATGTGGGGATCCGGAGCAGGACGCCAGCCGAGGTCCTCGCGCCCGGAGCCATTGCGCTGTCAGCCAAGAAGCTTTACGAAATCATCCGGGAACTCCCGGAGGCCCCCGTGGAGCTGCGGGTCCAGGAGGAACTCAACGCGGAGGTCACCTGCCAGCGATCCCGCTTCAAGATCAAGGGCCTCCCGAAGGATGAATTCCCCGCGAGGCCTGAGATTGCACCGGAGGGGGGCCTTCAGATGTCCCCCGACACGCTCCGGAGCATGATCCAGCGGGCCGTCTTCGCCATCTCCACCGACCAGACGCGCTATACCCTGACTGGCGCGCTCCTCCAGGTTACGGCGACGGAGGCACGGATGGTGGCCACCGACGGCCACCGGCTTGCCATGGCGCGCGTCCCGCGCGAGCAGGTGGCGGGCGATGGACTGACGGAGGCCCTCCTGCCCCGGAAGGCGCTCCTCGAAGCAGTGAAGGCCCTGCGCGACGACGGGGAGAGCATCCGCCTCGTCCCGCTGGGCAACCAGGTGGCCTTCGACCTAAAGCCGACCCTGCTGGTCTGCCGGCTCATCGATGGGCAGTTCCCCAACTACCAGCAGGTCCTCCCGGCGGTGCACGGGCGGGGGCTGGCCGTCAAGAAGGAAGAGCTTGTGGGGGCCCTGAAGCGAACCTCCACGATCATCGGGGACCGGACGGCGCCGACGGTGCTCGACTTCAAGCGCGGACGGCTCACGGTCTCCTGCGTTAATCTAGACCTGGGGGAGGCGCGAGAGGAGGTGGAGGTTCAGCACGCGGACAAAGACCTGACCGTGGGCTTCAACGCCCGCTACATCTTGGACTTCCTGGCGGTGGTGGACGAGCCGGAGGTTAGCATTCACCTGAATGACCCGCTGAGCCCCGCCCTCTTCCGCCCGCTCCAGGGGCAGGACTACAGCTGCGTCATTATGCCGATGCGCGTCTGAGGCGCAAACGGGCCGTGGCCGCGTGGGGATCGAGGCAGTCGTCATCCGGGACTTCCGGAACTACGCCCAGGCCGCGGTGGAGTTCCCGCGGCGGGTGACCGTGCTGGTCGGGAGGAATGCGCAGGGGAAGACGAATCTGCTGGAGGCTCTCTACGTCGCGGCCACCCTCCAGTCCTTCCGGACCTCCAGGGCCGAGGACCTGGTGCGGACGGGGGCGGGAGGGTTTTTTGTGCGTGCGTTGCTCGGCGGCCCGGCCGGCCCACGGGCAGCGACGGTGGAGGGGAAGGCGGGACGGCTGGCGGCCGCCCTGAATGGGCGGCGGTTGCGGGGCGCCGGGGAGCTCCGCAGCTTGGTCCCCGCGGTGGTCTTTTCCCCCGAGGACCTGATCCTCGCGGGGTCGGGGAGCGAGCCGCGGCGCCGCTACCTGGACCGCCTCGCGGCGCTGACCCAGCGCGCGGCGCATGCTGACGACCTGCGCCGGGCCCGGCGGGTTACGGAGCAGCGCAACCGGCTCCTGCGGGGCCGGTCGGCCAACGGGCTGGAGGCATGGGACCAGCAACTGGCGGCCATCTACGCCCGGATCGCGGGCCGGCGGCGGCAGGCGGCGGCCGCGGTGGCCGCGCGCCTGCCCGGC
>JBOHQK010000119.1:0-10495 GCA_050732195.1 Methylomirabilales bacterium (SeqCode) | reverse complement strand
CCACGGCCCAGCGGAACTTCACCGACCCCGACTCCCGCATCATGCGGGACGCCGATAAGGCCTTCATCCAGGCCTACAACGCGCAAGTCGCAGTCGACGCCCCGGCGCAGGTCATCGTCGCCTGCACCGTGACGAACCAGGCCGCCGATGCCCCCCACGCCGTGCCGTTGGTCGACGCCGTCCGGGCCCACACCCGGCGCCGGCCCCGCCGGGTCCTCGCCGATGCCGGGTACTGGAGCGCCGCCACCGCCGCCGCCCTCACGCGCCGGCGGATCGAGCCGTTCCTCGCCCCCACGAAGGTGAAGCACGGCGCCCCGCCGCCGGCGGCCCCGCGGGGCCGCACCCCGCAGGGGCTCGGCCCCCGGGACCGGATGCACCGGAAACTCCGGACGAAGCGGGGGCGCGCGGTGTACGCCCGCCGGAAGGCGATCGTCGAGCCGGTCCTCGGGCTCATCAAGCGGGCCCGGGGGTTCCGGCAGTTCCTCCTGCGGGGGCTTGCCAAGGTGCAGGGCGAGTGGGCCTTGATCTGCACCGGGCACAACCTCCTGAAGCTCTACCGGAGCGGGCGGTGGGCCACGGCGTAACCGCACCCTGCCGCGGTACAGCGGGCCCAGGCGGCTGCCTCCGGACTCACCGGGCTGGCGGGCACTCATACCGTCGGCCCCCCGTGCGCTCCGTGAGCGTTACTCGGACGGACTCCTAGTGCCGGTCCAACGAATTGCACCGAGGATGGCAGCCGAGCCGCGGGTGGGGCACGCCGGCGACAGGACCCGCGGCAGCACGGTCTGTCAGGATTGGGCCGCATGACTTGGCCCGGCACTAGGCCCAGGAGCGAGCCTCGGCTCTTTCGAATGCTGACCGGATCGCTTCCGACGCGGGGTGGGGCGGAGAACCTGCCCCGCGTCGCTCTTTGGAGGGACGCGGGCTCGGAAGGCGCGGGCTATTCGGGGACCAGGACGAGGTCGAAGGTCACCTCGGTCTGGCCGGGACGGAGGTAGAGCTGGGTGGTCAGGGGCCGGTGGGCGGGCGCGGAAACTTTGAAGTGGATGTGGGGTGGCCGCCCGAAGTACCGCCTGGGGAGATCGGTCTCGAACCGGTACTCCCCCGCGCCGTCGCTCCGCATCGAGGCCCGGTGGGCGTCGTCGTAGGTTCCGTCGGGGTTGGCCTGCCAGCGCTCGATGCGGGCACCAGGAGTCGGGACGCAGCTTCCGGCCGTGCGGACGGTCCCCCGGACCACCAGGCCGCGGCCGGTCTGCACCCGCTCCGGGGCCCCCGGAGTGTAGAACGGCCCCTCGGAGTCGGGCGGGGTCGGCGTGCAGGGGCCCTGGGCGAGAGCGATCCGCCCGCGGAGCCCGTCCAGAGGGGCCAGGGGATCGCCCCCCGACCCTCCCCACAGCACCATCGCAAGCGTCAAGAGCGCTGACACGCCCGGCCGCCGCATTCCGTTCCCCCCCCGCCTGGACTCTAGACCGGAACGTTGCCGGACGCAACTCGCCTGAGGCGGAACCGGCCCTGGCCCGCATCCGTGGCGGCGGCTCCCCGGTTGACCGCGCGACGCGTTGACCTGGGCCACGGGTTCCAGTATGAATAGGCCGGCTGGTAGCGGAGGGGAACCATGCCTGGTCCGACCCTTCCCCCAAAGGACTCCCCCGTGGCTGGGGTACGGGACATCTATGCCGCGCTGCGGGAGGAGAGTGCGAGGGTGAGCGCGCTTCACCCCCAGCATCCCATCTTCATGACGCCCGGGAGCCTCTCCGAGGACAGGCAGCAGACCTTCCGACTCACCGCCGGGGACCGGTGGCTCCAGATCGAACTGGAGTGGTTTGAGAAGGCCAAGTATGACCCGGCGATGGCGGGTCCGCCCTACCGGGGCATCGGCTCGATCGGCACCTCGTGGGGGCAGCGGTGGAAGGTGATCCTCTGGGACAGCCTGAAGAAGGAATTCCAGTGGGGGTACTCCGAGGGCGGCGAGGTCAAGCCAATCACGGGCGAGTTTCTGAGGTCCCTGGTCGCGGCCTTGCCCAGGTCGTAGCCGTTCCGACCGGGATGCGGCGCGGCTCACCGGCCCGCCTTCGTGGCGATGGCTTGCGAGGCCCCCTGCGGCCGCTCCGGCTCCCCCCTCCCGCCTGCCCCCCCAACCGGGGATCTTCGCCCCTTCCTAAGAAGACGTGTCCGGCCCGGCCTCCCAAGGCGGGGCTATTTCGCGTGACCACAACCATAGAAAATGCTATTCTGGCCGAGTTTGGGGCCGGTTGCGGGGCTTTCTGCGGGGGGAGTCTGAGGCACCGATGAGCGCCCGTTTGATGCACTTGCTTCAGAAACACCTCCCTGCGCAGACCCGTATCCCCTTCGCGCTGAAATGGTGGGACGGGCGGAGCGACCGTTTTGGGGAGGGGGAGCCGGTCTTCCAGATCGCCATCCGGGATCACCGGGGGTGGGTGGCCTTGAGCCGGCTGGATGAACTGGCAATCTGCGAGGCCTACGTGGCGGGATTCCTCGACATCACGGGCGACATGCTGCAGCTGATGGCGCTGCGCGATGCGTTGACCGATCGGCACCCGCTGCACAGACTCTGGCGCCGGTTGAGCCCCCTCATCGTGGGCCAGCTCCGGACCGATTCCCGGGCCGTCAGACAGCATTACGATGTGGAGAACGACTTTCACCTCATCTTCATGGATCCGAGCCGAATCTACTCCCATGCGCTGTTCGCGCATGACGACGAGCCGCTCGAGACGGCCCAGCGGCGCAAGCTCGACTTCGCCCTGGAGGCGTGCCGTCTGGTCCCCGGCCAGCAGGTGTTGGACGTGGGGGGCGGGTGGGGGGGGTTCACCGAGCACGCGGGAGTGCGGGGAATCCGGGTCACGTCCCTCACGATCTCCCGGGAATCCCTGCGGTTCCTGACAGACCTGATTGGGCGGTTGCACCTGCCGTGTCGCGCCATCCACGAGAATGTCCTGACCCACCGGTCCGCGGAGCCGTACGATGCCATCGTCGTGCTGGGCGTCATGGAACACCTGCCCAATTACCGGGCTGCGCTGAGGCAATTCCACCGATTGCTCAAGCCGGGCGGACGCGTGTACATTGATGCTTCAGCCGCCCGCACGAAGTACGAAAGGAGCGCGTTCATTTCCCGGTATATCTACCCGGGCAATCATTCCTTCTTCTGCCTGCATGACTTCCTTGCGGCCCTGGCCGAGACCCCTCTTGAACTGCAGGCCGTTCACAATGATCGCCACAGCTATTACCTGACCTGTAAGGCCTGGGTGGAGAATCTCGAACGGGCCCGCGGCGAGGTGATCCGTCGCTGGGGGGAGCGGCTCTACCGGACGTTCCGGCTCTACCTGTGGGGGTCCGTCCACGCGTTTCTGAGCGATCGTCTGCAGGCCTATCGCCTGGTCCTCGGGCTGCCGCTGACCGCCCGAGAGGAGGGGAGTCCGTGACATCACGAAGTGGCGAGAGCACCGAGCAGATCCTCCACCGCCCCGGGGCGGCCGTGCCGCCCGCGATCCGTGGCCCCCTGTCCGTTCCGACCCTCGTTGTCTTTGTGATCATTCATCTTGGGGTCCTGTGGGCTCCCGCAACCTTCTCCTGGCCTGCCCTGGGCCTTGCCGCGCTCCTGCACTACCTTCTCGGGGGCTTGGGCATCTGCCTCGGGTACCATCGCTTGTTGACCCACCGGAGTTTCTCTACGCCCAGGTGGCTCGAATACCTCCTCGCGATTTTCGGCGGGCTGAGCCTGCAGGGGGGGCCCATCACCTGGGTGGCGGATCACCGCATTCACCACGGGCACTCCGACAAGCAGAGCGACCCCCACAGCCCCCAGGAGAGTTTCCTCTGGGGTCACATGCTGTGGATGCTGTTCCCGCAGCCGATGAGCCTTGAGGAACGCGCGCGCTATGTGCCCGAGTTGTGGGCCAACCCCTTCTACCGGTTCCTGGAACGGTGGCACCTTGCCCTCCAGTTCCCCCTGGCGGCCCTCCTCTGGGCGGTGGGGGGATGGCCGTTTGTGGTCTACGGGGTCTTCGTCCGGCTGGTGGTCGTCTACCATTGCACCTGGTTGATCAACTCGGCCTGCCACCGGTGGGGGTACCGGAGCTTCCCTACATCCGACGATTCGCGGAACCTGTGGTGGGCCGCCCTGCTGACCTGGGGGGAGGGGTGGCACAACAATCACCACGCCAACCCGACGTCCGCGCGGCATGGCCTGCGGTGGTGGGAGGTGGACCCCACCTTCCTGGCCATCCGGTTGCTGGAGGCGTTAGGCATTGCCCGGGACGTCGAGCGCCCGACCGGCGACCTCGCATAGCCGGCCTCGCCACCCTTCCGATCCGAGCGCTCCACGCTTTCGTGGGCCTGTCCGACGGATGCCGGGGAGGGGCGTCGTGACCCTCATGACGGCCCACAAGATTCTCATTGCGGCCGCCATCCTCTTTTTTCTCGGCTATGCGATCTGGGAGCTGCGCAATGCGCAGGCGGGTGGCCTCTGGGCCCTCGTGCGGAGTGGCGTCTCCGTGGTGGTGTCCCTTGGGTTTGGGATCTACTTTCGATCCTTGGGGCGGTCGTGAGGCGGCGGGGGAGGGCCGGGCAACCTCCGGTCCCGTCTAGCGCCACCAACTGTGCGGTGGAACGCCGGTTGGGGTCGGTGCCGGGGCCGGGGTTGTAACCATCCAACTGCGGGACGCGTAGTAGGCGTGGCCGCGCTCGTACCCGCGGCGGAAGTCGTCCGTGCGGGGTCCGTCCCCCTGGTGCTTCTGAAGCTCCTGGGCGACCTCGTCGTAGGGCCGGCCCCGGGTGCGCCGGTGGAGCGCCTCCTCGTACAGAAACACCACGTCGTGGGGGACGCCCTTCGTCACGGTTTTTTCAATCGTCGCGCCCAGGACCGTCCCGAGGATCACGGCTCCCAGGGCCACGATGAGCGTCACCCCCCGCAGCCCAATCGCGGCGTACGGCCCACCAGGGACAAAGAACGGGGAGACCAGCAGGGCAATCGCGCCGCCGAGGATCCCGCCCAGAACCGTTCCGACCCCCCGACCCTCCATGTCTTCGACGGGGATGGCCGCTTTGAACTCCGTCCTGGAGGCCCCCGGGGTCACCAGGCGGATCTTCTCGCTTGGAACCCCGACCTCCCGCAGGCGGTTGCCGGTGCGCTCGGCGCCGGGGGCTCCGGCTTGACGCCGGGGCTCTGCCGGCATAGGGTGGGTGCAACGCGGGGCCGTCGGGGCCCGTGCGCTGGTGGGCGCTGAGCCGTAGGGGAGCGGAACGGCGTGTGGTGGATCGAGATCTCTCCCGACCGGGGGAAGAGGGCGGCCATCGCGGGCATCGGGCAGTCGGCGGGGATGCGGCGATGAGCCGGCGCGTGCCGGCCGGGCGGCTCTCCGCCTGGCGCGAGCAGGCGGTCCAGCGCATGACCCGGTCGCGGGAGGCGACGCTGCGCTTCCTCGCCGGGGTGCCGGAGCGGGAGCTCCTCCGGCCGCGCACCCAGGGGCGCTGGTCGGTCAAGGACGTCCTCGCCCACGTCGCGGCCTGGGAGGAGGAGGCGGTCCGCCGGTTCGCCCTCATCGTGCGGGGCCGGGGCGATCGGATTCTGTTCTACGACGCGGACCCGCGGGCGGTGGATCGGTTCAATGCGCGCGCGGTGGCGGCCGCCCGGGCCATGACACTCGGGGGGGTGCTCCGGCGGCTCGGCCGGGTGCGGCACCGCCTGATCGAGCGACTCCGGCGGCTTCCGGCCGCCTCCCTCCGCGACCCGGCGCACCGGTATCCCGTGACGGCCTGGCTCCCGGAGTTCGCCTGGACCCACGAGCGGCACCACCTCCGGCGGCTGCGGGGATGGTGGAAGGGACGGCGTGCCGGCAAGACGGTAAGATCTGGCGGTCGGCGACGGTCCGCGCGGCCAGCGACAGCCGGGCGGCGCGGGACACACAGGGGGCCGAGGGAGCCATGACGCTCTGCGAGCGGATCATCCAGCACGCGGCGGACGCCATCGTGGTGGCCAGTCCGGACGGGACGATCACGCTCTGGAACCCGGCGGCGGAGCGGCTGTTCGGGTTCGCTGCCGGCGAGGCCATCGGGAAGTCGCTGGACCTCATCGTCCCGGAACGGCACCGGGCCCGGCACTGGGCCGGGTACAGGGAGGTGATGCGGACGGGCACGACGCAGTACGGGACCCAGGTGCTGCGGGTTCCGGCCATCCGGAAGGACGGGAGCACGCTCTCCATCGCGTTTACGGTGGGCATGCTCAAGGCCGCTGACGGCCGCGTCGAGGCCATCTTCGCCTTCCTCCGGGACGACAGCGAGCGGTGGAATACCGAGAAGGCCCTGCGCCAGAAGGTGGCCGAGCTGGAGAAGGCTGCCGGGGCGGGGCCCGGCGCCAGGGCGTGAGGGGGGGGGAGAGGGGGAGTGGGGGGGAACGAAGCAGTCCTGATCGCGCTCGAGCGGGCGCTGGCGGAGTCCGGGGATCCTGCGGCGGCCCTCGAGCGGGCGGTGGACCTCCTCCACCGATCGCGCGGGTACTTCTGGGTCGGGGTCTACGCGCGGCAGGGGGAGGAGATGGTGCGCCAGGCCTTCCGGGGGCCGGTCCCCCCCTGCCTTGGCTTCCGCCTCGGCCAGGGGAACGTGGGGACGACGGGGCAGACCGGCCGGACCAAGATCATCCCGGATGTCCGGCAGGACCCGACTTACCAGATGTGCTTCGAGGAGACCCGGTCCGAGGTCGTGGTGCCCGTCCGGCAGGGAAGCCAGGTGGTGGGGGTCATTGACGTGGAGAGCGACCGCCTCGACGCCTTCCCCCCCGGGGAGGCCGCCCTCCTGGAGGCGGTGGCGGCGCGGCTCGCCCCTGCGGTCGAGAAGGTCGCGGGACCTGTCCGCGCTCGCCCGGGCCGCCGTGAGCCCTGATGCTCGTGACAGAGGGCTGAGGGAGACACCCATCCATGCGCATCGAACGGGGAGGAAGCAGCGCACTGGCGGCGACCCTGCGGGACGTGCGGGTAACGGCCGGAGCCCTCACCGCCACCGTCCAGCTCGGGGACCAGGAGTGGCGGCTGGTCCTGGAAGCCGGAGAGATCACCACCCTCCACGCGGCCATCCATGAGTGGTTCAAAACCCAGCAGCCGGGACCGCAGGGATCAGGGAGGAGCGAGCGATGAGCCTGCACCCGAGGCACCGGAGCCGATTGATCCTCGATGGACCCGACCGCGCGTTTGCGCGGTCGTACTTCAAGGCGATCGGCTTCAAGGACGAGGACCTGACCAAGCCCCTGATCGGCGTCGCCCACTGTTGGATCGGGATCACGCCCTGCAACTTCAACCACCGGCACCTGGCCGAGCGGGTGAAGGAGGGGGTCCGGTCTGCCGGCGGGACCCCCATCGAGTACAACACCATCGCCGTCACCGACGGCATCGCCATGGGCACGGAGGGGATGAAGGCCTCCCTGGTCAGCCGCGAGGTCATCGCCGACTCCATCGAGGTGGTCGCCCGCGGCCACCTCTTCGACGCCGTCGTGGCCATCTCCGGGTGCGACAAGACGATCCCCGGCACGGTCATGGCGCTGATCCGCCTCGGCCTGCCGTCCGTGATGCTCTACAGCGGCTCCATCCTGTACGGCGAGTACCGGGGGCGCCGTCTGACCATCCAGGATGTCTTCGAGGCGGTGGGGGCCTTCAATGCCCGGAAGATCTCGGCGGAGGAGCTCCGCGCGATCGAGGATAACGCCTGCCCCGGGGTGGGGGCGTGCGGCGGCCAGTTCACCGCCAACACGATGGCCACGGCGTTCGAGATGCTCGGCATCTCCCCCATGGGGCTCAACGGGGTCCCCGCCCCCGACCAGAAGAAGGAGGAGGCGGCCTTCGAGTGCGGCAGGCTGGTGATGGAGTTGCTGCGGAAGGGGGTCACGCCGGCGCAGATCGTCACCCGGAAGGCCCTCCAGAACGCCATCGCCGGGGTGGTGGCAACGGGCGGCTCCACCAATGCGGTGCTCCACCTCCTCGCCGTCGCCTGGGAGGCCGGCGTCAAACTGACCCTCGACGACTTCGACCGCATCTCGGCGAAGACCCCGCTGCTGGCGGACCTGAAGCCGTGGGGGCGCTTCACCGCGCCCGAGATGTACCGGGCGGGGGGGATGGCCGTGGTGGCGAAGCGCCTCCTGGATGCGGGGCTGCTTTACCCCGACGAGATGACCGTCACGGGGCGGACCATCGGCGAGGAGGCGCGGGCGGCGCGGGAGACGCCCGGCCAGGAAGTGATCCGACCGCTGAAGAGACCCCTCAAGGCGACGGGGGGCCTGGTGATCCTGAGGGGGAACCTGGCGCCCGAGGGGTGCGTGGCCAAGGTGGCGGGGCACGAGCGGATGACCCACCGCGGCCCGGCCCGCGTCTTCGAGCGCGAGGAGGACGCCTTCGCCGTGGTGAAGGCCGGGAAGATCAAGGCCGGCGACGTGATCGTGATCCGCTACGAGGGACCGAAGGGCGGCCCCGGGATGCGCGAGATGCTGGCCGTCACCGGGGCCCTCCACGGAGCG
Source organism: Methylomirabilales bacterium (SeqCode) (assembly GCA_050732195.1). Classification (GTDB taxonomy): domain Bacteria; phylum Methylomirabilota; class Methylomirabilia; order Methylomirabilales; family JACPAU01; genus JACPAU01. The sequence continues at coordinate 1,980 of JBOHQK010000119.1, read as the reverse complement.
GGGCTGGGGGAGTCGGTTGCTCTCCTCACGGACGGGCGCTTCTCCGGGGCGACCCACGGCCTCATGGTCGGCCACGTCGCGCCGGAGGCGGCCAACAAGGGGCCCATCGCCGCGCTGAGGAACGGCGACACGATCGTCCTGGACATCGCCAAGCGCCGGCTCGACGTGGAGCTGACCGCCGCCGAGATCAAGAAGCGGCTTGCCAGGTGGAAGCCCCCCGCGCCCCGCTACAGGAGCGGGGTGATGGCCAAGTACGCCCGCCTGGTCTCCTCCGCCTCGGAGGGGGCCATCACCGGGTGACCCGGCGAGGGCCTTCGAGCGCATCCTCCGCCTCCCCGTCCCGCCGGATGTGCGCTGGGCGGTCTCAGCAACGGCCTGGACCGGGCGAAGCGCCCCCTCAAGCCCGTGCGCACCTCCTGGAGACCGCAGGGTGACCGAGAAGAGGGGCGACGTCGTCCGTCAACTCCATCAACTGGCCCGCCTGTACGGCGTCCAGACCGCCTACGACGACGTCCTCGGCCATCGCCGGAGAGAGGCCTCGCCGGAGGCCCTGCTGGCGGTCCTGCGGGCGCTGGGGGCTGCGGTGGAGAATTTCCGGGATGTTCCCGCCGCGTTGCGAGAGCGCAGGCAGGCGCAGTGGCAGCGGTGCTGCGAGCCGGTTGTCCTCGCGTGGGACGGGGACCCTGTCGGGCTCACGCTGCGGCTGCCCGCAGGCCTGGAGAGCGCCCCTGTGGCTGCCCACCTCCAGCTTGAGACCGGGGAAGTCCGGAGGATCGGCTGCGACCTGATTCGGTCGCCAACGGTGCAGGCGGCCGGGGAGGAGGGGACGCGCTACGTGGCGAAAAGACTCGCCCTGCCCGGCGGGCTGCCCTGGGGGTATCATCGGGTGACAGTGGAGGTCGGGGGAGGGACCTTCGAGAGCCTGGTCATCGCCGCCCCGCTCCGGGCCTGCACATCTCCCGGGGGGCAAGCGGGTAGGAGCTGGGGAGTGTTTCTCCCCCTGTACGCGCTCCACTCGCAGCGGAGTTGGGGGGGTGGGGATTTTACGGACCTGGAAGCCCTGACGAGGTGGGTCGCCGGCCTGGGGGGCGGCCTGGTGGGCACGCTGCCGCTCCTGGGCGCGTTTTTGGATGAGCCCTTCGACCCGAGCCCCTATGCGCCGGCGAGTCGCCTCTTCTGGAACGAGCTCTACCTCGATGTGGCCCGGATTCCGGAGCTCGAGCGGTGCCCCACGGCGCAGGACCTGCTGACCTCGTCCGCGCTCCGGGAAGCGCGGGAGGCCCTCTGCGCATCGCCCTGGGTGGACTACCGCCGCGAGATGGCGCTGAAGCGCAGGGTGCTGGAAGAACTGGCGCGGTGCCTTTTCGCCGAGGCCTCCGAACGGCAGGCCGCCCTGCGCCGCTTCGTGGAGGCGCATCCCGTGCTGGAGGACTACGCGCGCTTCCGGGCCACGTGCGAGCGGCGGCGCGCCCCCTGGCCGGCATGGCCGGAGCCGCAACGGGAGGGCGTGCTCGCGGAGGGGGATTACGGCGAGGAGGCCAGGCGCTACCACTTCTACGTCCAGTGGCTCGCCCACGAGCAGCTCAGCGGTCTTTCGGAAAGGGCGCGGGATCGCGGGGTGGGATTGTATCTCGACCTGCCGCTGGGGGTCCACCCGAACGGTTACGACGTGTGGCGGGAGCGGGCCCTGTTCGTCCTGGGCATGTGCGGCGGGGCGCCCCCGGATGGCTTCTTCATCAAGGGGCAGAACTGGGGGTTCCCGCCGCTGCATCCCGAGCGCATTCGGACGCAGGGCTACCGCTACACCATCGCCTGCCTGCGGCACCACCTCGCGCAGGCCAGCGTCCTCCGGGTTGATCACCTGATGGGCCTGCACCGGCTCTTCTGGATTCCGCCGGGGATGCCGGCCCACGAGGGGGTGTACGTGCGCTACCGGGCCGAGGAGTTCTACGCCATTCTGGCCCTCGAATCGCACCGCCA
>JBOHQK010000118.1:0-8250 GCA_050732195.1 Methylomirabilales bacterium (SeqCode) | reverse complement strand
ATCCTCGGGGCAATCCGTTGGCCCGGCACTAGAGGTACTGCTCGATCTTTGCCTTCAGGACCCCCTTCGGAACGGAACCGATGACCTGATCCACCCGCGCCCCCCCCTTGAAGATCAGGAGGGTGGGGATGCTCCGGATTCCGAAGCGGGCCGGAGTGTCCCGGTTCTCATCCACGTTCAGCTTGGCGATGGTCAGCCGGCCGGCATACTCGCGGGCCAGGTCCTCCAAGATGGGGGCGATGACCCGGCAGGGACCGCACCATTCGGCCCAAAAGTCCACGAGCGTGAGTCCGCCCTCCTTGACCTGGCGGTCAAAATCCTGGTCCGTAATCTTGACGGTTCCTTCCGCCACGATGCGCCCTCTCCCGCCCCGGGCCATCCGGAGCCTACCGAAGGGTCCCGTCGCTGTCAAGGACCAGAACCTCCGGACGCGCGCGGCGCATCCGTGCAGATGCCGCCCAGGGGAGACCAGATGCGGGTCCCGCGGGTCCACCGGGCTCACGATCTCTCTCGGACCATGCCCTCTCCGGTTTCTGTTTTCTGTTTCGCGAGAACCCCAGGGCAATCCGCTGCTACCCTTCCCCGGCTCGAGGCCCTCCGGCTCGGCCCCAACACTAGATATTGTGGTCAGGAGCACCCCTCCCCCCCGGATTTCGATGTTTTATCCTTGACACGCCGTAAAAATGTATGGTAGCGTCCCGCCGAATTCCGGTCGGCCCATCAGCGTGCCATGGAGACCGATGTATCTTTCAGAGCTTACCCTCCTTGGCTTCAAGTCATTTGTTGAAAAAGTTTCGATTCAGTTCCGGCCGGGCATCACCGCCATTGTGGGCCCGAACGGGTGCGGGAAGAGCAACCTCGCCGACGCCATCCGATGGGTCCTCGGGGAGCAGGGCGTAAAGCTCCTGCGCGGGGACCGCATGGAAGACCTGATCTTTGCTGGAAACGCCCTCCGTAAGCCGGTAGGCATGGCGGAGGTCACCCTCACTATCCAGAACGACTCCTGGACCCTCCCCACCCCCCACACCGAGGTCAGCGTCGGCCGACGCCTGTACCGCTCGGGCGAGAGCGAGTACCTCCTGAACAACACCCCCTGCCGTCTCCGGGACATCACCGACCTGTTCCTGGACACGGGCCTGGGGGCTGAGCCGTACGCCCTCATCGAGCAGGGGAAGATCCAGTCCCTGATCGCGGCCCGCCCGGCCGACCGCCGCGCCCTCCTGGAGGAGGCGGCCGGGATCATGAAGTACAAGGTCCGGCGGCAGGCGGCACTCACCAAGCTCGCGGCAGCGGATCAGAACCTCACCCGCGTTACGGACATCCTGGGGGAGCTGGAGCGGCAGCGGACCTCGCTGCAGCGGCAGGCGCGCAAGGCGGAGCGGGTCAAGGGTCTTCAGGAGCGCGCGGCCGACCTCCGCCTCTGGCTCCGCCTCCAGGAGGCCTCCCGCCTCCTCCAGGCGGCAGCAGCAGCCGCGGCCGAGATCCGGAGCGCCCAGGAGAGTCGGGGCGCCCTCGCGGCCGACGTGCAGGGAATGGAGGCCCGGTTGGAGCAGGCCCGGCTGGCCGACCTCATGGAGGAGCGGGCCATCGCGGCTGCCCAGGAGGGGCTCTTCCGCCTCCGGACGGCGCTCGAGCGGGACGAGGGCGAGCTGAAGCACCTGGAGCACCAGAGGACCACCCTCCGGGAGCGGGAGGCGGAGCTGCGCGCGACCATCGCCCGCCTGGTCGAACGGATCGCCAGCCTCGGGGCGGAGGCGGCCGCGGAGGAGGCGCGGGGAGGGGACCTGCTCGCCGCCCTCCGGAACCAGGAGGCTATACTGCGGAGCCTCGCGGACGACCAGGCGGCTCTCGAGGTCCGCGTGGCGGACGCGACGGCGCGGGCCGAGGAGGCGCGCCGGGCCCTGATCGCCCACGCGGCGGCCCTGGCCACGGCGCGAAACCGCGTCCGGAATCTCCAGAGCCGCGAGGCCGAGCTGCAGGCGGCCGCCGCGCGCCTCACGGGGCAGCTGGACGCGAGTCGGACGGGCCATCGCTCGCTGGAGGGACGCCTGGCCGATGCCGCCGGCCGCCTCGCCCAGGCCGAGGCGAACTTCGCCTCGCTGACCCGGGAGCGGACCCAGGCACAGGAAGAGCGGGCCGCGGCGGCCCGCGCTCTGGAGACGGCGAACGAGAAGCGCCTCCAGCAGCGAGAGGACCTGGGCCGGGTGCAGAGCCGGCTCCAGGCCCTGGAGGATCTGGAGAAGACCTTTACCGGGTTCGAGGAGGGGGCCCGCACCCTGCTCACGGAGCGCCAGAGGGGGAGCCGGGTCGGGTCCGCCATCCGGGCGGCCCTCAGCGAGGTCATCCGGGTCCCGGCCGCCTATGAGCGGGCCGTCGAAGCGCTGCTCGGGGGGCTCCTGCAGGGCCTCCTGACGACGGGCATCGCCGAGGCGCGAGCGGCGCTTGCGCACCTGGCCGGGGCGAGCCCGGGGCGGGCCACGCTCCTGCTGCCGGCAGGACACCTCCCCACCCGCAGCTGGCCCGCCCCTCCGCCGGGGGCTCGCGTGCTCGGCCCCGCCCCTGCCCTCCTCCAGGTAGCCCCGGAGGCCGCGGAGACCCTGGCCCGCCTGCTCCGGGATGCCCTGGTGGTGGAGGACCTCGACACGGCCTTCGCCCTGGCTCCGCTCCTCGAGACACCCTGGGCCATGGCCACGCTGGCCGGAGAGGTCCTGACGGACCGGGGGGTCCTGACGGGGGGAACCCCCCAGGCCGGGGGGCTGCTCACCCGGCGCCGCCACCTGGCGGAACTGGCGGCGGAGCGGGAAGCGCAGGCCCACGCCCTCGCCGAGAGCGAGGCCGCCTGTCGCCTTCAGGCCGAGGCGCTGGGAGAGGTGGAGCGGCGGTTACGGGACCTGGAAGGGGCCCTGGAGGCGGCGGAGCGGCAGCGGCGCGAGGCGGAGCGGGCCTTCGCGGAGGCCCGGGCCGACGGGTCCCGGATCCAGAGCCAGATCGAGTTATTCACCTCCGAGCTGAGCACCCACGACGGGGAGCTGGCCCGGATCCGCCAGGAAGGGCGAGCCGCCGAGCAGGCCGCGACCGGTCAGGAGACCGAGGAGAGGCGCCTCCTGGAGGAGGCGGCCGCAGCCGAGGCCGAGCTGAAGGCAGAGCAAGAGCGGCGGGAGGCCACGCGGGCGGCCGCCGCAGAGGCGCGGGTGACCCTCGGGGCCCTCGCCGAGCGGCGGGAGGCAAGCGGGCAGGCCCTAGCCCGCCTCCGACAGGAGCGGGAGGGGTCCGAGGCGGAGCGGGTCCGGGCGGATCGCGAGCTGGCGGAGACGATCAGCCGGCAGGCCGCGCTGGAGGGGGAGGCCGCCTCCGTCCGGGAGCGGCTGCTCGCGACACGCCGGGAAGAGGTGGGGGCAGCCGAGGCTGTCCGCGCGAAGCAGGAGGTCCGGGCGGCGGCCCTGGAGCGCCTGCGGGGGGAGCAGGAGAGCCTCCGCCAGGCCCGACGCCGCGAGGCCGAGGCGGCGGAACGGGTCGCACGGGGCGGGGCGCGGGAGGCCGAGATCCAGACGGAACTCACGCTCCTGCGCCAGACGATCCAGGAGGAGACCGGGTCCACCCTGGAGGAGGTCGCCGCCCGCTTCGCCGGCGTGACGCACGAGCCGGAGGCGGTCCGGGCCGAGCTCGAGGCGCTGAAGGAGAAGCTGCGGGACGCGGGCCCCGTGAACATGGCCGCGCTCGAGGAGTTCACCGCCCTGACGGAGCGGGTGCATTTCCTGGAGAGCCAGGCGACCGACCTGCGGGCCTCGGTGGGCTCCCTGCGGGCAACCATCGCGGAGATCGAGCGAAGCATCGCCGGCCGCTTCACGGTCACCCTGGAGGAGGTCAGCGGCCACTTCAGCCGGTACTGGCAACGCCTCTTTGACGGGGGGGAGGCGCAGCTGTACCTCCAGGAGGTGGAGGGGGAGCTGGAGCCGGGGGTGGAGATCCGGGTCCGGATTCCGGGGAAGCGGATGGTGAACCTCAACCTCCTCTCCGGGGGCGAGAAGGCGCTGGGCGCCCTGGCTTTCCTCATGGCCCTCTTCTCCGTCCGGCCCAGCCCCTTCTGCCTCCTGGACGAAGTGGATGCCGCCCTCGACGAGCCCAACGTGGAACGGTTTATCGGCCTCCTGGGAGAGCTGGCCGCCACCACCCAGACCATCATCATTACGCATAACCCCAGGACCATGGAGGCTGCCGACATCCTCTACGGGGTCACCATGGAGGAGCCGGGGGTCTCCAGGCTTGTCTCGGTGGCCCTGGCCCAGGAGCCTTCGGCCCGGCCGGCTGCGGTGGAAGCCTGATGGACTTCGAGGCCGCCCTCCGAAGCCTCCTGGAACGGACGGCCGGAGTCCGCGGGTGCGTCCTCCTGGACGGAGACGGCATCCTCCTGGCCTCTGCCCTGGCCGGTCCGGATGTCAGCGGGGAGGACCTGGGTGCCCGCTGCGGCCTCCTCCTCCGGGAGCTCGCGACCGTTACCCCGCGCCTCGGGGGCGGGCCCCTCCGGGCGACCATCCTCGACGCCGAGAGAGGGTCCATCGTCCTGCTTCCCCTCCGGGGCAACTACGGCCTCGCCCTCTTCCTCGGGCGGGAGGGTAACCTCGGCCAGGCTCTCTTCGAGGCCCGCAAGGCCGGCTTCGCCCTCAACGCCGCCCTCGCCTGAGTCCCGTCCGTGGCCGAAGACGCAAGCCTCCTCACCCGCCTGCGGGCCGGTCTCCAGAAAACCCAGCAGGCTCTCCGGGCCCAGGCCGCGGCCCTCTTCGGGAGCGGACCGCTCGATCCCGCCACCTTGGAGGCTCTGGAGGAGGCCCTCCTCCAGGCGGATACAGGTGTCGCGGCGGCGGCGGCTATCCTTCAGGCCCTGCGCCGGCGCGCGCAGTTCGGGGGCCTCCCGGATGCCGCCGCCGCCCGGGCCGCCCTCCGGGAGGAGATCGCTGCCCGCCTGACGGTCCCGGAGTTGCCCCCACGCCCCCCGGCCAAACCCTGGGTCGTTCTGGTCCTCGGGGTCAACGGTTCCGGGAAAACCACCGCCATAGGCAAGCTGGCCCACCGAGCGGTGGCGTCGGGGGAGCGGGTCCTCCTGGCCGCCGCCGACACCTTCCGCGCGGCGGCCATCGACCAGTTGAACGCGTGGGGGGACCGGAGCGGCGCCCAGGTCATCGCTCACCAGGCGGGAGCAGACCCGGTAGCGGTCGTCTTCGATGCGCTCCAGGCCGCCCGCGCCAGGGGCGCGGATCGGATCCTCATCGACACCGCCGGGCGCCTCCACACCAAGCGAAATTTAATGGAGGAGCTCCGGAAGATGACCCGAGTGCTGGGGAAGGAGCTCCCGGGCGCCCCCCACGAGGTCCTCCTGGTGCTGGACGCGACCACCGGACGGAACGCGCTCGCGCAGGCTCGGGAATTTCACCTGGTCGCCCCCCTCACCGGTCTCGTCCTGACAAAGCTGGACGGAACCGCGAAGGGGGGCGCCATTCTCGGGATCGTGGAGGCGCTGCGGGTCCCGGTTCGCTTCCTCGGTGTGGGGGAAGGCCTCGAGGATCTCACGCCCTTCTCCCCCGCCGCTTTCGCCGCAGCATTCCTGCCAGACTGAGTCCCCGCTTGCTTGACACACCCGGAGGCGAGTGCTAGGCTGGCCCGGTAAGTCTGTGAAATTCACGTACTTTCGTGAGGTTCGAGGGTGAGGCCATCATGATGAGGGGAGAGGACGGCGACCGCACTTTCATGGCCCGGACCCTCGAACTGGCCGCGGCGGGGCGGGGCCGCGTGAGTCCGAACCCGATGGTCGGCGCGGTCCTGGTGAAGGAGGGGCGTATCGTCGGAGAGGGATTCCATGCCCGCGCCGGGGCCCCGCACGCCGAGGTGGTTGCCCTCGAGGCGGCGGGCGAGGCGGCGCGCGGCGCCACCCTCTACGTGAACCTGGAGCCCTGCTGCCATCAGGGGAGAACACCCCCCTGCGCCTCCCGGATCGCGGCCAGTGGGGTCCGGCGGGTCGTGGCGGCGACGCTGGACCTGAATCCCCGGGTGGACGGCCGCGGGCTGGCCCTCCTCCGGGAGGCCGGGGTCGCCACGGAGCTGGGGGTTCTGGAAGCCGAGGGGGTCCGCCTCAACGAGGTCTTTTTTACGTACATGACCAGCGGCCGTCCCTTCGTCACGCTGAAGGCAGCCGTCAGCCTCGACGGGAAGATCGCGACCGTCACGGGGGAGTCCCGCTGGATCACGGGGGAAGAGGCCCGCCGTCGCGTCCACGAGATGCGCAACGAGGTGGATGCGGTCCTGGTGGGGATCGGGACCATCCTCCGGGATGACCCGCTCCTCACGACCCGCCTGGGCATCCCGGGACAGCGGGACCCGGTGCGCGTCATCGTGGACAATCTGGCCCGGCTCCCGCTGAAAGCCCGGGTGATCAATCCTGCCTCGGCTGCCCCCACTCTGGTGGCGGTGGGCCCGAAGGCGCCCGCCTCCAAGGTGGAGCGGCTCCGCGAGGCCGGCGTCACGGTCCTGGTCCTGGAGAAGAGCGGCCCGCGCATTTCCCTGGCGGCGCTGATGCAGGCCCTGGCGGCCCGGGAGATCACCAGCGTTCTCATCGAGGGGGGGGCCGAGATCCACACCTCCGCCCTGGCCGAGGGAATCGTGGACACGGTGGCCTTCTTCCTGGCCCCCATTCTCATCGGCGGGAAGACCGCGCCGAGCGCCCTCGGCGGTCCCGGCATCGAGAAACTGGCGGATGCCGTGCGCCTGCGGGACGTGCGCTTCACCCCCCTCGGCGAGGACCTCCTGGTGGAAGGGTACGTGCTGGGGGCCCCCGGGGAGTGACCGGTGTTCACGGGCCTGATCGAGGAGATGGGAACGGTTCTCCGGATGGTCCCCGGCGATCGGAGCCTGGGGCTGGTCATCTGTGTCCGGAAGGTCCTGGAGGATCTCGGGATGGGGGGGAGCATCGCGGTGGACGGGGCCTGCCTGACCGTCGTGGCCCGGGACGCCGTCTCCTTCACCGTGGAGCTCTCCGAGGAGACCCTGAAGCGCACCACCCTGGGGGGACTCCGGGGGGCTGCCCCCGTCAACCTGGAGCGTCCCCTCACCCCGGTGGCCCGGCTCGGGGGACACTTCGTCACCGGGCACGTGGACGGGGTGGGCACCCTCCTCAGCCGGGAGGCCCGAGGGGACTCCCACTGGTTCCGGTTCGCCGTCCCGGCCGACCTCGAGCCCCTGCTGGTGCTCAAGGGGTCGGTGGCCGTGGATGGGGTGAGCCTCACGGTGGCGGCGCTGGAGGCGGGGGCCTTCGCCGTCGCCGTGATCCCCCACACCCTGGCCGCCACCACCCTGGGGACCAAAAAGCCCGGAGACCCGGTGAACCTAGAGACCGACATCCTGGGGAAGTACGTGCAGCGTCTGCTCGTGCTCGGAGGCGCGTGATGCCCTTCGCCACCGTCGAGGCCGCGTTAGCCGCCATCCGGGCCGGGGGGATGGTCATCGTCGTGGATGACGAGGACCGGGAGAACGAGGGGGACCTCACGCTGGCGGCGGAGCAGGTCACGCCGGCGGCGGTGAACTTCATGGCCACCCACGGGAAGGGGCTCATCTGCGTCCCCCTCACCGCCGCCCGCTGCGAGGCCCTGCACCTGCCCCCCATGGTGGCGGAGAACACCGCCCCCCTCGGGACCGCCTTCTGTGTCTCGGTGGAGGCCCGCCGGGGGGTGGGGACCGGCATCAGCGCCGCCGACCGGGCCACCACCATCCGGCTCCTGGCGGACCCCACCGCCACGGCGGCCGACTTCACCCGCCCGGGGCACGTCTTCCCCCTGCGGGCGCGGGACGGGGGGGTCCTCACCCGGGCGGGGCAGACGGAGGCGGCGGTGGATCTGGCCCGCTTGGCCGGCTTGCAGCCGGCCGGGGTCATCTGCGAGGTCCTCACCCCGGACGGGGCCATGGCCCGCCTGCCCGACCTGGAGGCCTTCGCCCAGACCCATGCCCTGCCCCTCCTCACGGTCCAGGCCCTGATCGAGTACCGGCTGAAGCGGGAGCAGCTCGTGAGCCAGGTGGCCGAGACGGCCCTGCCGACCGCCGCCGGCCCCTTCACCGCCCGCCTCTACCAGAGTCGGGTGGACGGCAAGCACCACCTGGCCCTGACCCTGGGGCGCCCGCAGCCGGAGCTCCCCACCCTCGTCCGGGTCCACTCCGAGTGCCTCACCGGGGATGTCTTCGGCTCCCTCCGGTGCGATTGCGGGGCGC
>JBOHQK010000117.1:0-4489 GCA_050732195.1 Methylomirabilales bacterium (SeqCode) | reverse complement strand
CGGGGGGGAGGTCCAGGACGAAGGTGAGGTGCGGGCGCGGCGCAAAGGCCTCGTTGCGGCGGCGGATTCCCTCGGGGTCCAGGCCGAGGGCCCCCTGGTAGGCCATCGTGGAGAAGTAGTACCGGTCCAGCAGGACCACCTGGTGGCGGGTCAGGGCGGGGCGGATCACGGCGGCCACGTGCTCCTCCCGGTCGCGGACGAACAGGTCGAGTTCCTCCTCGGGACTCAGCGTCCCCCGCCCGGCCGCGATGAGGCCCCGGAGGCGCTGCCCGATGGCACCGGCTGTGGGCTCCCGGGTGTAGAGGACGGGGTAGCCGGCCTCCCGGAGGGAGGCTTCCAGACGTTGCGCCTGCGTGGTCTTCCCGGCTCCATCAATCCCCTCGAAGGCCAGCAGGAGCCCTTCGCGCAGGTGCACCACGCCTCCCGCCCATCCCTTCCCGGTCCCGTGGGCGCGCCAGTCTACCACGCTCCCGGACGCGGCCAAAAGGCGGGGGGCGGACAGGGCAAAACCCTGTTGGTCGCGCCTCCCCTGTTGTGCTAGCATTCCCGGCCACAAGGGGCCGGCGCGCACCAGGAGCGTCCATGGGCTTCGGCGGGATCATTGGGCAGGACCGGGCCGCTTCCCTCCTGCGGCAGGCCCTCCGGGCGGACCGGCTGGCGCACGCGTACCTGTTCGTCGGGCCCGGGGGGGTCGGGAAGCGCCGGGTGGCGCTGGCACTCGCCCAGGCAGCCAACTGTCTCTGCCCGCTGCCCGACGGAGACGCCTGCGGGAGTTGCGCGGCCTGCCGGAAGGTGGCTGCCGGGGTCCATCCAGACGTGCTCCTCCTGACGCCGGAAGAGGGGACGCTCCGGATCGAGCAGGTGCGGACCCTGCGGGAGGAGGTCACCCGACGCCCCTACGAGGGGAGGCGGCGCTTCGCGCTGCTGGACCCGGCCGAGGCGCTGACGGAGCAGGCCCAGAACGCCCTCCTGAAGACGCTCGAGGAGCCGGCGGGGGCCACCACGTTCATCCTCCTGGCCCAACGGACGGGTGCGCTGCTCCCCACGGTCGTGTCGCGCTGCCAGCGCCTGACGTTCGGCCCGGTGCCGGAGGCCCTCCTCGCGCGGCACCTGGTCGCGGCGGGCGTTCCCAGCGACCGGGCGCGCGCCCTGGCGGCCCTGGCGCGCGGGAGCGTGGGGGAGGCGCTGGCGCTGGCGGGCGGGGCGGCCCTGGAGAGCCGGGATGCCCTGCTCGCGCGGTTCTTCCAGGCCCTGGAGCGGGGCCCGGCCGCCTGCGTCGAGATGGCCGAGGAGATCGCGCGGCACCGGGAGGGCCTGGGCGAGGCGCTAGACCTGCTCCTCCCCTGGTGCCGGGACCTGCTGGTGACCGCGGTCCTGGGGCACCCCGGGCTTGCGGTGAACCGGGATCGGGCCGACGCCCTGGCGGCGGCGGCCGGGCGGTTCCGGGTGGAGGCCCTGGCCGGGGCGGTGGCGGCCGTGGCGGCCGCCCGCGCGGCCCTGGAGACGAACGCCAACCCGCGCCTCACCTGCGAGGCGCTGCTGTTCCGATTGCGGGATCTTCTGATACCCGCGTCAGGAGGTAACGGGGATGCCGCCCGTCGTGAAGGTGAGCTTCGGCGACCAGGAGCGTGAGCAGTTCTACTACGCCGGGTCGCTCCCGATCTCCCTGGGAATGCCGGTGGTGGTGGAGAGTGACCGGGGGGTCCTGGTCGGGAAGGTCATCGCCAAGGTCCCCTACTACCCCGTCCACAAGTTGACGAAGCCCCTCCGGGAGATCCGCCGGCCCGCGACCCCCGCCGACCTGGAACGGGTGGAGCACCTCAAGGCCCGCCAGAAGGAGGCGCGGGCCGCGGTGGAGGAGGCGATCCAGCAGCACCAGCTCCCGATGAACCTGGTGGACGTGCGCCTCTCCGGCGACCAGTCCCGCTGCCTGGTCCGGTTCAACGCCGAGGGGCGGGTGGACTTCCGGAACCTGGTCCGGGACCTGGCCCACCGCCTCCGGATGCGGATCGAGATGCGCCAGATCGGCGCCCGGGACGAGGCCAGCGTCACCGGGGCGATCGGCACCTGCGGCCGGACCCTCTGCTGCAAGTCCTGGCTGAAGGAGTTCCAGCCGATCAGCATCAAGATGGCCAAGGAGCAGAACCTCTCCCTGAACTCCTCGAAGATCTCCGGGGCCTGCGGCCGCCTGAAGTGCTGCCTCTCCTACGAGTACACCATGTACCAGGACCTCCGGAAGGGCCTGCCCAAGGTCGGGGGACACGTGATGACCCACCAGGGGGCGGGCCTCGTGAAGCAGCACCTGGTCCTCGAGGAGAGCCTGATGGTCCAGCTCGAGGACGGCCGCTTCGTCCGGTACCTGGCCAACGAGGTGGCGGTCCGGAAGGCGGACCACCCCGACCAGCCCGCGATCCCCCCCATCTCCGGTAGCTGCGGCTCCGGTGGGGGCTGCGGGTCCAAGGGGGGCGGGTGCGGCTCGGGCGGCGGATGCGGGTCCGGGGGGGGTGGCTGCGGGTCCGGCGGAGGCTGAGGGAAGTCCCGCGCCGCGTAGCGGCGCCGGGGCGGCGGGGCCGGGCGGGCGGAGCAGCCGTTCGCCCGGATTTTTTTCCGGGCAGGGAACGGGGATGAGCCGGTTCTACATCACCACGCCCATCTACTACGTCAACGCCACCCCCCACCTGGGGCACGCCTACACCACTATCCTGGCCGACGCCACGGCGCGCTTCCGCCGTCTCTTCGGGGACACGGTTTACTTCCTCACCGGGACCGACGAGCACGGGGACAAGGTCGCCCAGGCGGCCGCGGCGGCCGGCGAAAGCCCGCAGGCGTACGCCGACCGGATCAGCGGGATCTTCCAGGAGACCTGGCGCCGGCTGACCATCACCCACGACCAGTTCATCCGGACCACGGCCGCCCCCCACCGGAAGGTGGTCCAGCGCATCCTCCAGAAGATTTACGAGAGCGGGGACATCTACTTCGGCGAGTACGGCGGTCGGTACTGCTTCGGGTGCGAGCGGTTCTACATGGAGCGGGAGCTTGTGGACGGGAAGTGTCCCGACCACCTGACCGCGCCTACCTACATCAAGGAGGAGAACTACTTCTTCCGGATGGGGAAGTACCGGGAGCGGCTCCTGAAGCACCTGGAGGCCCACCCGGACTGCATCCGGCCGGAGCGCTACCGGAACGAGGTCCTGGCCTTCCTGAAGGAGCCCCTGGAGGACCTCTGCATCTCCCGCCCCAAGACCCGCCTGCAGTGGGGGATCCCCCTCCCCTTCGACGACCGGTACGTCACCTACGTCTGGTTCGACGCCCTCATCAACTACGCGAGCGCCCTGGGCTACCCGGACGGCGACCTCTATGCCAAGTTCTGGGGAACCGAGCAGGAGCCGATCGCCCAGCACCTCATCGGCAAGGACATCCTGAAGCCTCACGGCATCTACTGGCCCGCCATGCTCTGGGCCGCCGGCATCCCGGTCTACCGGCACCTGAATGTTCACGGCTACTGGACCGTGGAGACCGGCAAGATGTCCAAGAGCCGCGGGACGGTGGTCCGCCCCCTGGACCTGGTGGACCGGTACGGCTACGACGCCTTCCGGTACTTCCTGCTGCGGGAGATGGGCTTTGGTCTGGACGCGACGTTCAGCGAGGAGGCGCTGGTCTCGCGCCTGAACGCCGACCTGGCCAACGACCTGGGAAACCTGGTGAGCCGGACCTGCACGATGCTGGAGCGGTACCTCCAGGGGCGCATCCCCAGGTCCTCGCCGGCCGCGGCGGGGTCGGACATGGAGCTCCCGCGGACGGTCGAGACGGCCAAGACCGCCACCCGGAGCGCGGTGGAAGGCTTCGCCTGGCACCGGGCGCTGGAGGCCATCTGGGAGATCGTCACCCTGGCCAACCGGTACATTGACAGCGTGAAGCCGTGGGAGCTGGCGAAGCGATCCCCCGCGGACCTGGAGCGGGTCCTCTACCACCTCTGGGAGGCGCTCCGACAGATCGCCCTCCTCCTCTCCCCGGCCATGCCCGACGCTTGCGCCGCCATCTGGCGACAGTTGGGGATCACCCTCCCCATCCTCGAGGCCCGGATGTCCACCGAGGGGAAGTGGGGTGCGCCGGTCCCCACCGGCCTGGTCCAGAAGGGGGAGGCCCTCTTCCCCCGGGTGGAGACGGCGGCCGTCCGGGCCAAGGTCGCGGCAGCCCAGGGCCGGGCCGCCGCGGGGGGACCCCCCCGCCAACGGAAGGCGTCGGGCGAACAGCCCGGGGAACCGCCCCTGCTCACCCCGGAGGAGTTCGGCCGGCTGGAGCTTCGGGTGGCGGCGATCGTGGCGGCGGAGGCCGTTCCCAAGTCCAAGAAGCTGGTCAAGCTCCGCGTGGATCTCGGGGGGGAGGAGCGCACGGTGGTGGCCGGGGTCCTCCAGGACTACTCCCCGGAAACGCTGGTGGGGCGTCAGGTCATCCTGGTCGCCAACCTGAAGCCGGCCACCCTCATGGG
>JBOHQK010000116.1:0-4912 GCA_050732195.1 Methylomirabilales bacterium (SeqCode) | reverse complement strand
AGGATCTCCAGCGGGCGCTCAACACTCGCAACGTCCCCTGGTTCGGGGCGGTGGCCAGCACCGGCGTCGGGGTCTTCGAGACCCTGAAGGCCATCGCCAAGCTGGTCCTGCAAGAACTGAAGAAGCGAGAGTAGGCGCCTCTCCCCTTTCCCCGGATCCGCGGGGTTCCCGCCCGCGCCAGCCGACTCCCCGCTCCCCGGTCCGCCCGATCCTCCCCATCCTGCCCGGCGGGAGCGCCCGGGCGTCGTGTCAGTTTCCCACCGCTGCGGAGGAGAGCCGCCCCGAGCGCAGCCAGGCCCGGTGCTCCTCCAGGTGCTGTCGGGCGGCTGCGGCGATGGCCGGGTCACGCCACCTCACCTGGTGCCAGCGGGCCAGCGCGCTCCTCAGGTGCGGCAGGTTGAGGACCCCCGTATGGTCGTGGTGGGGGAGGTGGCGGAGGCGCGCGCCGTCGGGGGTGACCTCGATGGCCGCGAAGGCCTCGTCAGGGAGGGCGCGGATGGAGGAGGCGGACCACTCGGCGGCCTGCGCTTGCTGGGGAAATGGTGCGGCGGCAGCGATGGCGAGGAGGACGCCGGCTAGGGCCAGGGTGAAACAGGGGGACGCGCGGCGTTTCGGTCCGAAACGGATGTCCATGGGGTGGCCTCCGGTGAGCGGGGTCTGGCGGCTTTCTCCTGCTTTCCCCGTGCCACCCCAGGCCCATCGCGTTGACGCCCCCGGACCCATGGGCTAGAATACGTCGGTTTTGTGCCACCGTTCCCCGGTAGCTCAATGGTGGAGCGAGCGGCTGTTAACCGCTAGGTTGCAGGTTCGAGTCCTGCCCGGGGAGCCACCGTCACACCGCCCATTTAGCCCGTCAGCCCTTTCGCTGCGCGGGCTTTTGTGTATCTTGACCTGGTGGATGGACTTTGACCCTGTGTGACCGTGTACCTTGCTCAACCGCCACCAGGACCGGTATCAGCGGCGGACCCCCCACGGAGACAGGCCCGGGAAGTGACCCCACTGCTAGGGGCCCCCAACATCGAACGGGATTTTGACAATGGTGCCTCAATACCAAGCGCAAGGCGGCAAATGTGCTCCCAAAGACGTTGCTTGACCCGCACGAAAGTATGTATTACTTTGTATTCGCCCCGGGACTCCGGAAACGCGGGCAAGCGGGACTGAAGAGGAGCAGAACAACATGAGTAACGTGACCACGCTTCGGATGAAGGAAGAGCTGAGGAATCGGATCGCCGCGAAGGCGAGGGCTCAGCGCCGCAGTCTGTCGGAGCAGATCAGCTACTACGCCTACCTCGGGATGATCGCGGAGGAAAACCCGGACCTGCCGCTGGCGTTCATCCGGGACATCCTGGAGGCGCGCGAGGAAGTGCGGGGCGGACTGCGTGAGCCTTATCAGTGGAGTAAGCCTCGGTGAAGAAGAACCTGGCGGGGAAGAAATGGGCTGCTGCGGCAGCACCCAAGTTCAACCGCCAGAAGAAGAAGATCGCTCCTGACGTGCAGGCAGCCATTGATAAGGAGGTTCAGGCGATCCTAGAGGACCCGCTGCGTGGGGAACCGAAGAAGGGGCCGCTCCGGGGTGTTCGGGTTAGAAAGCTCACCGTGGGAAGTCAGCTTTACCTCTTGGCCTACGAGCTGGACAGTAAGGAGAGGCAGGCGGTCATGCTTGCGGTCGGGGTCCACGAGAACTTCTACCGCGATCTCGCGGACTCCAGATGACCTCCAAACGCCCCAGACAGGTCAGGTGGTCCGCCGCACAACAGAGCCAGCGTGGAGCCCGACCCAGCCCCGTTCCCGATAGGGTGGGGGTCTGGGTGGAAGGGAAGGTCAGCCTGGAAGACGGCCTGCGCTGACCGCCCCGCTGGCCATGAAATTCGCGCTTGACATCCTCGGGAGCACGGAGGGCAGATAGGGCCTCCCCAAGGGACCTCATGCCCAAGACCAGGGGCGGGATAACCTCTCGCCCACCTCCGGCACAATCGCTGGTGCATCAGACAGTCCAGACGCCTTCCGGGTCCAAGCTCGGCCCGGGGGGCGATTTGCCTTTGAGGTGGGCGCAAAACCGAAGGGCGACCCGCGAGCGACCTGAATCCGAGGTGACTTCCTGGTGAAGTCGCCACGAAAGCAGGATCTACCCCGTACCGAGATCCAGCGGGCCCTTGCACCGCCAGAACAGTTGGTGCATAAGGGCGGGGGGGCCCGTCACAGCCGAGGGAGGGGGGCGAGCCGATGTATTTCAAGCAGATTCTGGACGAACGGTGTGGGTGCGCGTCCTACCTGATTGCGTCTCGCCAATCGCATGAGGCGGCCATCGTTGATCCGTCGCTCGATACGCAGGAGTACGAGGCCCTGTTGCGCGAGCGCGACTTCCGGTTGCGCTACGTGATTGATACGCACATCCATGCGGACCACGTGTCGGGCGCGAGGCAGCTTCTGGCCAGGCATGGGGCCGAGCTGTGCCTGCACGAGGCGGCACGGGTGACGTACTCCTTCCGCCCGCTCAAGGACAGGGAAGAGCTGGCGCTGGGGCAGTTGCGCTTGCGCGTGTTGCACACGCCCGGGCATCGCGCGGAGCTGATCTCGATCCTGATCGTGAACCCGCCGCGCAGCCCGGAGCCGTCCATGGTGCTGACGGGCGATTCCCTGTTGGTGGGGGACGTGGGCCGGCCGGACTTCGGGGGGGGCGACGCCGCCGCCCAGTATGAAAGCCTGACGCGCCTCCTGCGGCTGCCGGACTGGGTGGCGGTCTTCCCCGGCCACTTTGAGGGGCCTTGCGGCAAGGGGATGTGTGGCCGGCCCAGCACGACCATCGGCTTTGAGCGCCTCTACAACCCCTTGGCCCGCCTGGATCGCAAGGGATTCATCTCGACGCTTCTGGATGGCGTGCCCGCGCGTCCGCTGAACATGACCGCCATCGAGGCGACGAACCGGGGCCTGGCCGACATGCCGTGGGCCATGCTCACCGCCAGCCCTGCGGTCCGGGAGATCGACGTCGAGGCCCTGGAGACCCGCCCGCCAGACGCGGTCGTGCTGGATGTCCGCGAGCCGGAGGAGTACGCGCACGGACACGTCCCCGGGGCGATCAATCTGCCCCAGGCGGACCTCGCCTCGCGGCTGGACGAGGTGCCGTGCGATCGCCCCGTGCTGACGCTCTGCGAGCGCGGGGTGCGCTCATTGCGGGCGGCGCGGTTTCTGGTCCAGATGGGCATCGAGCAGGTGGCCAGCGTCAAAGGCGGGACAGCGGCCTGGCGGGCGGCGGGCAAACCGCTTGCCTTCGGCGATACCGGCGTGGAGAAGTCCCGCGTCACCGAATCCGAGTGGGCTCACGCCGGTGCGCGGAGCAGCTATCGGATATAATGCGGCGCCGTGCCGGTCCTCCGGGACTTGCCTGCAATTCTGTTCGCTGACTACCGCTTCTTCTGGCCACCCAAGAGCTGCTCCAGGGCGCCCCCCACCCCTTTGGCCGCCTCGCCCGCCGCTTCCACGCCCTTCTGGCCCAGGCCCCCCACGCCCTCGACCACCTGCCGGATGCTCACCCCCAGGTTCTCCGCCAGGGTGGACGCAATGCGGGTGGCGAACGCTTCGTTCAGGGTGAACCGGGGGTTGTTGAGGTCCCCCTCGACGACGAAGCTCACCTCGATCTTGTTGTCTCTGTTCTTCAGGAAGCTAACGACCGCTGCGCGCGGGACGCCCATGAACGTGTCTGACGCGCCGCGGGCCGGGGCAAACTCCAGATCCGAGATCACGACCTTCCCCGGCGCCCGGAGCCGGTTCTGGCGCACCTCGGAATGCAGATCCAGATCCAGCGCGCCTTTCTGGACCCGCGTCTCCGCAGCCCGGGTGAGGTACGGCTGGAGCGGCACCAGATCAACGGAACGGAGCTGCGTCTTCACCGAAGAGTCCTTGCTGCTGAACTCGGCCCACCCCGAGACGCTCGCGCGCCCGTCGCGCTGGATGCCCTTCACCACTCCCGTGAGGTCGAACTGGCTCTTGCCGGTCAGGGTCGGGGCTACCACGTCCCGCACCGTAGCCTGGATCTGTTCCAGGCGGACTTTCAGCGGGGTCTGGCCCAGCGTGGCGTCGAACAGTTCCACCACGCCCTCCTGGAGCGTGATGCGCGAGATGGTGACCGTGGGGGCCGGCGAGCCGGCCGGCGCCTGCCGCTCCGCCGCCCCTGCCAGCAGGCTGGGGACGACGCGCAGCGTCCCATCTCGGGTCCGCCACGCCGAGAGGTAGGGCCTGACGACGGTGATGGACCGCAGGCGAATCCGGTCCGAGAGGAGGCTCCGCAGGCTGGGCACGATCCTGACCCGCTCGGCCCGCAGCGTGTCCGCCGCCGGCCACCCCTGGGGGGCCTTGATGCGGAGGCCCTCCACCACCACCCCGGACCACCCCACCCGGAGGTCCTTGAGCTCGCTCCCCGGCCCCAAAGCCTCCGCGACCTTGCCCTTGAGAACCCCGGCGGCCATTCGGAATGCGACCACGCTTCCCCCGAGAAGGACGAGGACGGCGACAAGGGCGATGAGGCCCCACCACCTTGCCTTCGCGCTCGTTATGGCCCGTCCCATGTGGTCCCTCAGGCGCTACCCACGCGCGCAGCGGGCGGGGTCTGCCGGAGTTCCGCCAGGGAGATGTGGCAGGAGATCCGGGGCTCCGCGCTCACGGTGTGCTTGGGGGTTGGGGTCGTCTCACAGATCGGGCCGACCTTGCGGGGGCAGCGGGTGTGAAACCGGCATCCGACGGGTGGATCGAAGGCGCTCGGGACCGGCCCCTCGAGCCGGTGAAGGGGCCGGCCTGAACGTAGCCGCGCCGCTCGAGGATCCCGCGCTTCGCCATGCCTGGCTCCGGACCTTTTCCGACGGCCCCGGGGATGGGGGGCAAGAGAGGGCGCGCCCGATCGTTCTGCCCGCCCGGCAGG